>JANLYR010000425.1:0-26297 GCA_031365765.1 Hyphomicrobiales bacterium
GAAGACATTTTCCGCCATCCCGAACATGCCTATCTCAAGGGCCTGATGGCAGCGGTGCCGCATTTCGACATGAAGCCCGGCGAGCGGCTCAAGGCGCTGCGCGAAATCAAGTCCGGCGCCAGCGCCATGCTGGGCAAGCGCAAGATCGCGGGCAGCAACGATGCAGCACCCCTGCTGTCGGTCAAGGACCTGACCAAGTCCTTCACCATCCGGAGTTCGGGCCTGCTCGGCGCCCGCGAAACCAAGGCGCTTCGTGCCGTCGATGGTGTCAGCCTCGATATCAGGCGCGGCGAGTGCCTGGGACTCGTCGGCGAAAGCGGCTGCGGCAAGACGACCTTCAGCCGCATCATCATGCGGGCACTCCTGCCCGATTCAGGCTCGATCGTGTTCGATGACGGGCACGGACCGATCGATCTCCTGCGGGCCGAGGGCGAGGGGCTGCAGGCGCTCCGCGCCAAGATCCAGATGGTGTTCCAGGATCCTTTCTCGTCGCTGTCGCCGCGCATGACGGTGCAGAATATCCTGAGCGAGCCGCTGGAAATCCACAATCGAGGCGATTCAGACTCGCGGCGCGAAACAGTCAAATCGCTGATGATGGCGGTGGGCCTCGATCCCCGGTTCCTCAGCCGCTATCCGCACAGTTTTTCAGGCGGCCAACGTCAGCGGGTGGGGATAGCCAGGGCCCTGGCGCTCGGCCCCGATCTTCTCATCTGCGACGAACCGGTGTCGGCGCTCGATGTGTCGGTGCAGGCGCAGATCCTCAATTTGCTCAAGGACCTGCAGGCGGAAATGGGGCTGACCTACCTGTTCATTTCACACAATCTTGCCGTCGTCGACTACATGGCCGACCGGATCGCGGTGATGAGCAACGGGCGCATCGTCGAACTGGCTCCGCGCGAGGTGCTGTTCCGGGCGCCGGCGCATCCCTATACGCGGGCGCTGCTGGCGGCCGTGCCTTTTCCCGATCTCGACCGGCCACTGGATTACAAGACGCTGCAACTGGGCGGCGCCTCCGATACCGCGGCGTGGCCGGCGCAGTTCCGTGACGACGAGGAGACGGGCGCTCTGGTTTCGGCCGATCTCGGCGGCGACCATTTCGTGCTGGCGCGCAACTCCGCCAATGTGAGCGAGCTGCACGGATGGTAACGCGGCGCACCACGCTTGGACTTCTGGGAGCGACGCTGATCGCGCGTCCGGCCATGGCCGAAGACCTTGAGGCTAAATTCTTGAAGGCTCAAGTCGCGGAGGGAAAGCTGCCGCCGCTGGCGGAGCGCCTTCCCAAGGTGCCAAGGGTCGTCAATCTGGCGCAGATGGGCCGGGTGCCGGGGCGTCACGGCGGCGATGTCCGCATGCTGATCGGCGGGCAACGCGACATCCGCCTGATGACGATCAACGGCTATGCGCGGCTGGTGGGGTTCAACGAGAAACTCGAATTCCAACCCGACATTCTGGAGAGCTTCGAAAGTATCGACGACCGCGTCTATACGTTCAAGATTCGCGACGGGCACAAATGGTCGGACGGGTCGCCCTTGAGCCCCGAGGATTTCCGCTATTGCTTCGAAGATGTGCTGCTCAACGAAGACCTCTCCAATGGCGTCATTACACCTTCGCTGCTGTCGGACGGCAAGCCGCCCAAGTTCGAGATCGTCGATTCCTTGACGGTGCGCTACACCTGGGATGTGCCGAACCCCGACTTCCTGCCGCGCATCGCCGCGGCGCAGGCGCTGGCCATGGTGTTGCCTTCCGCCTATCTCAAGCAGTTCCACAAGAAATACCAGGACAAGGACAAGCTCGACGGGCTGATAAAAAAGAACAAGGTGAAGAAGTGGACAGCGCTGCATATCCGCATGGCGCGGCAATACCGTCCGGAGAATCCGGAGCTGCCGACGCTCGATCCATGGCGCAACATGACGCCGCCGCCCGCCGAGCAGTTCGTGTTCGAGCGCAATCCCTTCTTCCATCGGGTAGATGAAAACGGACGCCAGCTTCCCTATCTCGACCGCTTCATCCTGAACAGCAGTTCGTCGTCGATCATTCCGGCGAAGACCGGGGCCGGTGAAACCGACCTCCAGGGCACGGTGCTGGATTTCACCGATTACACCTTCCTGAAAGAGGCGGAGAAGCGCCATCCGATCAAGGTCAGCCTGTGGAAGCGCACGCAGGGATCAAGGCTGGCGCTGCTGCCCAACCTCAATTTCGCCGACCCCGTCTGGCGCGCATTGCTGCAGGACGCAAGATACAGACGCGCGCTATCGCTGGCGATCGACCGGCATGAGATCAACGAAGCGGTGTTCTTCGGGCTGGCCAAGCCCAGTGCCGACACCGTGCTGCCGGAAAGCCCCCTGTACAAGCCCGAATACGGCAATGCCTGGATCGCGCACGATCCGGCGCAAGCCAATGCGCTCCTCGATGAACTGGGCCTGTCGGCGCGCGATGAGGATGGTTTCCGGCTGCTGCCGGACGGACGGGTGGCGCAGATGGTGGTCGAGACGGCGGGCGAAAGCACGCTCGAGACCGATGTCCTGGAACTGGTCACCGACTACTGGTCGAAGATCGGTATCGGGCTCTTCATCCGCACTTCGCAGCGCGACGTGTTCCGCAGCCGCGCCATCGGCGGAGAGATCATGATGGCCATGTGGTCCGGTATCGACAACGGCGTTGCCACCGCCGACATGAATCCAAGCCAGTTAGCACCCACCGCCGACGACCAGTTGCAGTGGCCGGTATGGGGCATGCATTACCAGACCAATGACGAAAAGGGGGCCGCGCCCGACCTTGCCGGTGCCGCCGAACTCCTCGCTCTGTACAAAAGCTGGCGGGTTTCGCGCACGGTGGAGGAGCGAACCCAGATCTGGTCCAAGATGCTGGCGCTCTATACCGGGGAAGTTTTCTCGATCGGCATCGTCAATGCGACACTGCAGCCGGTGGTCATCTCGTCGAAACTCCGCAACGTGCCGGAGACGGGGCTCTACAGCTTCGAGCCCACCTGCTATTTCGGCGTCTACATGCCCGATACATTTTGGTACGACGGAGATGTCGCCACGTGATCAGATACATTTTGTGGCGCTTCGCCGTGATGATTCCGACGCTGCTGATCATCTCGGCACTCGTCTTCACCATCATCGAACTGCCGCCCGGCGATTATTTCGAAAGCTATATCGCGGAGCTTAAAGCGGCGGGCGAAGGCGTCGACATGGAGCAGATCGAAGCGCTCCGGGCTCAGTACGGTTTCGACCAGCCCATGGTGATCCGCTATTTCTACTGGGTCGCGGGCATGCTGCAAGGCGATTTCGGCTACTCCTTCGAATATCAGCTTCCGGTGAGCGACATCGTGGGCGACCGGTTGTGGCTGACGGTGCTGGTGTCGTTCGTCACCATCGTCTTCACCTGGGTCATCGCCTTTCCGATCGGCATCTATTCGGCAACCCATCAATATAGCTGGAACGACTACAGCCTGACGTTCCTCGGCCTGTTGGGGCTTGCCATTCCCAACTTCATGCTGGCGCTCATCCTCATGTATTTCGCCAATATCTGGTTCGGCACTTCGATCGGGCACCTGATGGACCAGCAATATCTGAACGCGCCGATGAGCTGGGACAAGGCGCGCTCGATCCTGGGCCATCTGGTGATCCCAGTGATCATCGTCGGCACGGCGGGCACGGCCGGCATGATCCGCAGGCTCAGGGCCAACCTGCTCGATGAATTGCGCAAGCAATATGTGACGACGGCGCGCGCCAAGGGCATGAAGCAATCGCGGATGCTGATCAAATATCCGCTGCGCATGGCGCTCAACTTCTTCATCTCCGACATCGGCTCCATTCTCCCCGCCATCATATCGGGCGCCGAGATCACCGCGATCGTGCTGTCGCTGGAGACCACGGGTCCGATGCTGATCAAGGCGCTGCAGAGCCAGGACATGTATCTCGCCGGTTCATTCCTGATGTTCCTCGCGCTGCTCACGGTGATCGGCGTTCTCATTTCCGACCTGGCGCTGGTGATCCTCGATCCCCGCATCAGGCTCCAGGGCGGGGCCACGAAGTGAAGGCGTCCCTTCCGCCGCCTGGCGCCGCGCTTTCGCATTATGTGTCGCCCATCCCCTTCGATCCGCAGTCGGTCGAAGCGATGTCGAGTGACCAGTCGCGCATTTATCTCGCTTCGCAGTGGCGGCTGATGTGGTGGAAGTTCAAGCGCCACCGGATCGCGTTGTTCTGCGGGATTTTCCTGTCGCTACTTTATGGATCGATCCTGATCAGCGAGTTCCTGGCGCCCTACAATCTGCATACGCGCAACGTCGAGTTCATTCATTCGCCGCCGCAGCGCATCCACCTGTTCAACGAGGGACGGTTCGTGGGGCCGTTCGTCTATGGGCGCGACCGCAGCCTGGACATGAACGCGCTCAAGCGGGTGTATACCGACAATCCGGGCAAGGTTCAACCGATCCGGTTTCTGTGCCGCGGCGATTCCTACAAGTTCTGGGGGCTTTTTGAGGCGAACCTGCATTTGTTCTGCCCCGCGCAAAACGGCGAGATGTTCCTGCTCGGAACCGATCGGCTGGGGCGCGATCTTTTGTCCAGGATCATCTATGGCGCGCGGATTTCGCTCACCATCGGGCTGATCGGCATCACCATCAGCTTCATTCTCGGCATCGTGATCGGCGGGCTCGCCGGTTACCACGGCGGTATTTTCGATCTCGTCGTCCAGCGCATCATCGAGGTAATGCAGTCGATACCGTCCATCCCGCTGTGGATGGCACTGGCGGCGATCATGCCGGTGACATGGAGTCCGATCGTCATCTATTTCGGTATTACCGTCATTCTCGGAATGCTGGATTGGACGGGCCTCGCGCGCGCGGTGCGGTCCAAGCTGCTGTCGCTGCGTGAGGAGGACTATGTTATGGCGGCGCAACTCATGGGCGCCAAGAGCAGCCGCATCATCCATCGCCATCTGGTGCCGGGTTTCATGTCGCATCTGATCGCCACCGCGACGATCTCGATCCCCGGCATGATCCTGGGCGAAACGGCGCTGAGCTTTCTCGGGCTGGGTCTCAGGGCGCCCATCACGAGCTGGGGCATCCTGCTGACGGAAGCGAAGAATGTCAGCGTGGTGGCGCTCTATCCCTGGCTGCTGTTTCCAATGATCCCGGTTATCCTGGTAATCCTGGCTTTCAGTTTCCTGGGCGATGGGTTGCGCGACACGGCCGATCCCTATCACTGATGCAAGTTGGGGCCATGCCGCAAGAGGAGACCCAGCCATGATGCGCCGTCGCGATCATGCCCGCATCCTGATGTACAGCCACGACACGTTCGGACTCGGCCATCTGCGGCGCTGCCGCGCCATCGCGCACGCGCTGGTCGAGGACCATCGCGGATTGTCGATCCTGATCATGTCGGGCTCAACGATCGCCGGGGCGTTCGACTACCGGGCGCGTGTCGACTTCGTCAAGATTCCAAGCGTCATCAAGCTCCACAACGGCGAATACACCTCGCTCGACCGCCACATCGATCTGCAGGAAACGCTGGTCATGCGGCAATCGATCATCCGGCACACGGCGGAAACTTTCCAGCCCGATATCTTCATCGTCGACAAGGAGCCATTGGGGCTTCGCGGCGAAGTCGAGGAAACGCTGGCCTATCTCAAGACCAAGGACACGATCCTGGTGCTGGGCCTGCGCGAGGTGATGGACGCGCCGCATCTGCTCGATGCCGAATGGAAGCGCCGCGACGTGCTGCGCAAGATCGGCATGATTTATGACGCGATCTGGGTTTACGGCCCGCCCGATTTCTACAATCCGCTGACCGGACTCGACGTGCCGGAATCGGTCAGCTCGAAAGTGGATTTCGTGGGCTTTCTGCAGCGCCAGCTGTCGCATGACGAATTGCCGGGGCACCGGCCCGAGGGCGATTACATTCTGGTGACGCCCGGTGGCGGGGGCGACGGCGCCGACCTCATTCACAATGTGCTTCATGCCTATCAGCAGGACGCAAGCCTGCAGCACCGGGCGCTCGTCGTGCTCGGGCCCTACATGCCGGCCCGGCAGCGGCGGAAGCTGATCAAGAAGGGCGAGAAGATACCCTGGGTCAAGGTGATCGAATTCGACAACCGGATGGAGGAACTGGTGGCGGGCGCCAAGGCGGTTGTCGCCATGGGCGGTTACAATACCTATTGCGAGATCCTCTCCTTCGACAAGCCCGCACTTATCGTGCCCCGCGTGCGGCCGCGCGAGGAACAACTGATCCGGGCGCGGCGCGCCGCCGAACTCGGTCTGATCGAAATGCTGCTGCCGGAGGAGGCGACCGACGCCATCCGCCTGGCCGGCGCGCTGAAGGCCCTGCCGTCGCGGCCGCCGCCTTCGGTCAGCAGCCCCGATCTTCGCCTCGAAGGGCTGGTTCATATTTCGCGGATCGTCGGCGGCTGGCTCGAAAAGCGGCACTATCACCAGTTTGCCGTGGCCGAACGGTCGAACTAGACTTGCCACCGTTGAAAAAGATGGCGGTGGTGGTGAAGGGCTATCCCCGCCTTTCGGAAACCTTCATCGCGCAGGAACTGCTGGGCCTCGAACAAGCCGGCGTGCCACTGGTCATCGTGGCACTCAGACGGCCGACGGAGTCGAAACGCCATCCGGTGCATGACGAGATCAAGGCTGACGTTCACTATCTCCCCGAATATCTGCATGACGACTGGGGCCGCGTATTGCGTTCACTGGCGAAGGCGATGGCACGGCCCGGATTTTACCGGGCGCTCATGTCGCTGATCGGCGATTATGCGCGGGACACGACGCGCAACCGGTTGCGGCGGTTTGGCCAGGCGCTGGTTCTGGCGGCGGAATGTCCTGGCGATGTCGCGTGGCTCCACGCGCATTTCATCCACACGCCGGCTTCCGTCACCCGCTACGCCAGCCAGATCACCGGGTTGCCGTGGACCTGTTCGGCCCATGCAAAAGATATCTGGACGACGCCCGGCGCCGAACTTGCGGGCAAGCTTCATGCGGCGCGCTGGACTGTCACTTGCACCAAGGCGGGATATGCGCGCCTCAACGCGCTGGCGGGTGGCCAGCGGGTGCATCTCAGCTATCACGGCCTCGACCTCCGGCGCTTCGGGCCGTTTCAGGGAACGCGGCCGCAGCGCGATGGCGGTGATCCCGCCGAGCCCGTCATTATCCTCAGTGTGGGACGCGCGGTGGAGAAGAAGGGCTATGGCGTGCTGCTGCGGGCTCTGGCGCTTTTGCCCGATCGTCTCCAATGGCGCTTCGTGCATATCGGCGGAGGCGAACTGCTGGCGCAACTGATGGACGAGGCCCAAGGTCTTGGACTGGCGGATCGCATCGCGTGGCTTGGCGCCCTGCCGCAGGAGGCGGTGCTGCAACATTATCGCGACGCCGACCTGTTCGTGCTGGCCTGCCGGGTGGCGGCGGACGGCGACCGCGACGGATTGCCCAATGTGCTGGTCGAAGCAGCAAGCCAAGGGCTCGCCTGTGTTTCAACCCATGTGTCGGGCGTGCCTGAACTGCTGAGCGATGGATTGAACGGGCTGCTGGTCGAACCCGACAACGCGCCGGCCCTGGCGGACGCGCTTCAACGCGCCATAACCGATCCAACTTTGCGTGAGCGGCTGGGCCGCGAAGCCCAGCAAAGGGTGCGCGAACACTTCGACCACAGGGCGAGCATCCGGCAGCTCCTCGGCCTGTTTCAAACCGAGTGGCGAAAAGCGCCATGACGCGCCTTCGCGCTTTTATCTATGTGCAGCATCTGCTTGGCATCGGGCATCTGGTGCGCGCCAACCGGATCGCTTCGGCGCTAATGGACGATGGTTTCGATGTCACCGTCGCCATGGGGGGAATGCCGGTTCCGGGATTTCCGGCGCCGGGCGTCAGGCTTGTTGCGCTGCCGCCGTTGCGGGCCGGGCAAGACGGGTTTTCAAGCCTGGCCGGCGCCGATGGCGCGCCCGTCGGTGAGGCGTTCAAGGCGGAACGGCGGCAGGTTCTAATCGCGGCCCTGGCCGGTTGCGGGCCGGATGTGGTGATTGTCGAAACCTTTCCCTTCGGGCGGCGCGCCATGCGCTTCGAGCTGGTGCCCCTGTTGGAGGCGGCGCGAAGCATGGCCAGGCGCCCGCTGATTGCATGTTCAGTGCGCGATATTCTGCAGGACAACCGCAAGGCCGGCCGCGCCGAGGAGACGGTTGCGGCGGTCGAGACTTATTTCGACCTTGTGCTGGTGCATGGCGACCCGCAACTTGCAAAACTCGACGAGACGTTTCCGGTGCCAGGCAGCCTTGCCGGCAAGATCGCTTACACGGGGCTTGTCGCGGGGCCCTTGCCTCCTCCGCCCACGGAGCAATTCGATCTGGTCATTTCGGCGGGCGGCGGTGCGGCGGGGCTCGACCTGGTCCATGCGGCTTCGGACCTGGCGGACGTTGGTCGATGCTGTCTCATCACCGGCCCCAACCTGCCCGCCCGTATGGCGCGAAAAGCAAGCGGCGCGGCGATCGAGGTTCATGCGTTCCGCGCCGATTTTCCGAGTTTGCTGCGGGGTGCAAAACTGTCGGTTTCCCAGGCTGGCTACAACACGGTCTGCGACATTTTGCGGGCCGGTTGCCGGTCGCTGCTGGTGCCGTTTGCCAACGGGGGCGAAACGGAACAGACGGCGCGGGCGTTGAAGCTGGAGGCGCGGGGACTTGCGAGCGTACTGCCGGAGGCCGGGCTCGACACGGCGGGGCTTTCACGCGCGATAGCGAAGGCGCTGGCCAAACCTCCGCCACCTCCCCACGGTTTCAACCTCGAAGGCGCCAGCACAACCGCGCGGATATTGCGCGATCGGCTTTAGACCCGTCCGATCAGCATGAAGCGGGTGTATTTCTTCTGGGGAAGCGCTCCCGAAAAAAGCAGGTCACGGAGTTGGGCTTCGGCGATGAAGTCGTCGAGCGTGGCCATGGAGCTGACATGGCTCGGCTCGCTGAAATAGTCGTTGGATTGCAGAAGTACAGGGGTCGATGGCGGGAGGAGGCGAAGCCAGTGTTTGAGATCGGCGATGTGCTCGCAACTGGTGTTGATGACAAGGTTCGGTGCACCGGCGGTAAAATCAAGCGCGTACATGTCGGCGGTTTCGGCGCGGAAGCGGCTTTTCTCATCGTCCACCAGGGTTCGCGCCACGGGGGCGACGGCGGGGTCGATGTCGATGCTGACGATTTCCCCAATGGCAAAGCGAGGGTTTTCCAGAAGCATGGCGGCCAGCACGCCGTACCAGCCGCCGACGATCCAGATTTTCGGAAATGCATTGCCGAGCGTGTCGAGCAGCCGGTCGCGCGCCCACATCTTGCAGGCGACCTGCTTGTGGTTGAAGGCGGTGCCGATCCGGGCTTCGGGGTGCGCCGCGATCACCCGGGCAATGCCGCCCACCAGACCGCTTCCGGTATAAGCGGCGATTCCCCGCGTCAGATCGAAGGCGCGGTCACGCCAATCGTCGGTTTCGGGCGGGGTGGCGTCAGACATGGCGGTGTTGTAGGTTGGAGACGGTTGAGGCGCAACCGGTACAGCGGGTTCATGGATCTTCAGGCCTTCGAAAAAACCTCCGGGCTCCTGGGAACCGGCAAGGATCTGCCGCATCTGGCGGGGCCCGCCGCGGCGGTCCGCCAGGTGCTGGCGGCGCATTTCGTGCGCGACTGTCCGCATGTCATCGAGATCGGCGGACATATAAGGCCGATCACGCCCTATCTCATGCACCGGCCCTTATCCGTCCTGTCGGTCGATCCGAAGACCGAGCCGTTCGAAGCGGAGGAGCTTAACGGGTTTCCGTGCCGCGTCCGGCATCTCAACAAAAAGTTCCAGGAGGTGCACTATGAATGCGAACCGCGAAGCTATGGACTGGTGCTGCTCGGCTATTCGCTGAAACCGTTCGGCCGGAGCGAGCCGCTGGGCAAACTTTTCTTTTCGCTCATCGACAATGCGAAGGTCGTGGTCCTCGAATATCCGCCGGAACTTGAGCGTGCCACTTCGCAGGTGCCCCAGATCGTCAGTCGCCCCACGCTTGCGCCGCTGTGTCATTTCGATATCGACCTGCACGATCCCCAGATCGAGGGATCGCTCTACGCGCGGCGGCGCTTTCACGTGCTGCAGCCCACGTCCTGACGGCTTCAATGGAAAAAAACCTCTTCCGCTACACCTGGAACCATACGCGGCTGCAGCAGATGTATATCCTGCTGATCGTCGGACTTTCGATGATCCCGTATTACATGTCGTTCGATCTGCCCAAGCTCATCGTCAACGGGCCGATCCAGGGGCGCGGCTTCGATACGCCCGATGCGACGCAGACCTATCTGCCGATCTCATTCAATCTGCCGGGCATCGGTCCCGTCAACCTGTTCGACGGTTTCACCATGAACCGTTTCTGGTCGCTGATGCTGCTGTGCGGCGCATTCCTGGCGCTGGTGGTGATCAACGGCGCGTTCAAGTTCTATATCAACACCTACAAGGGCAGGCTGGGCGAGAGAATGCTCCGGCGCGTCCGATTTGACCTCGTTGACCGCGTGCTGCGTTTTCCGCCGGGCCAGTTCAAGCGCCTGAAACCGTCCGAAATCGCCACCATGGTGAAAGACGAAGTCGAACCGCTGGGCGGCTTCATCGGCGATGCCTTCGTGCAACCCGCCCTGCTCGGCGGCCAGGCGGTGACGGCGCTGGCCTTCATCCTCGTGCAGGACCTGTCACTTGGCCTGATTGCCGCGGGGATTGTCGGCGTGCAACTGGTGATCATCCCGAAGATGCGCAAGAAGCTCGTCCGGCTCGGGCGCGAGCGCCAGCTCACGGCGCGCGAATTGTCGGGCCGGATCGGCGAGATCGCGGAAGGGATCGGCGCCATTCACACCCACGACACGTCCAATTACGAAAGGGCGGAAATTTCGGCGCGGCTGGGGCGCATCTTCCGCATCCGCTACGATCTCTACCAGTGGAAGTTCATGGTGAAGTTTCTGAACAACTTCCTGGCGCAGGTGACGCCGTTCCTGTTTTACGCCATCGGCGGTTATCTGGTGATCAGGGGTTCGATGGATGTGGGCCAGCTGGTCGCGGTGATCGCCGCCTACAAGGATCTGCCCGGCCCGCTCAAGGACCTAATCGACTGGGACCAGATCCGCCAGGATGTCAGCGTCAAATATGCGCAGGTGCATGAGCAGTTCGATATCGAGGATGTGCTCGATCCCCGCGTTCAGCTGATGGCGGCGGAGATCGACCATGCGCCGGGGCAATCACTCTCGGCGGTCAATGTTTCACTGCTCGATGACAGCGGGGCCCGGCTCCTGGAACGCACGTCACTTACCCTCAAGCCCGGCGAATCGGTGGCGATCGTGGGAGCGAGCGGGGCGGGCGGCGAGGCGCTGGCGGAAGCCTTCGCGAGGCTGATCTGGCCCGCCAGCGGAAAAATCATGGTGGGAGAGAAGGAACTCTCCGACCTCGCGGAATCGATCACCGGCCGGCGGATTTCGTATGCGTCGTTCGATGCCTACCTTTTCCAAGGAAGCCTCTATGACAACCTGATCTACGGACTCAAGCACGCGCCCTACAGACCACGCCAATATAGCGAAATGGATACGGCGAGGCGGAGTTGGGAAATCGCCGAAGCCCACAAGTCGGGCAATCCGGATTTCGACATCCACAGCGACTGGATCGACTACGCGGCCGCCAACATCGAAGGGCCGGAACAATTGCTGGGGGCGATCCTGCCCGTCCTCGAAAGCGTACTGCTCTCGGCCGATATCCTCGATCTGGGTTTGCGCTCGAGCGCCAACAGCAAGCGGCATCCGGGAATTGCCGGGCGCATCGTCGAGGTGCGCAAAGCCTTCCGGGCGCGGCTCGAGTCGGAACATATGGGCGCGCTCGTCGTGCCGTTTGAGTTCGGCGCCTACAATCCGGAAGCGACGGTGAGCGAAAATCTGCTGTTTGGTGCCACGAGCGGATCGGCGCTCTCCCTCAGCGTGCTGGCCGCCGATCCCTATCTCCGTTCGGTGCTGAAATCGTCGGGACTGGAGGAGACGCTGTATAATCTGGGCGTCCAGGTCGCCACCAACGTGGTCGAATTGTTCCAGGACCTGCCGCCCGACCATCCGTTCTTCCAGCAGCTTGACCTGATGACGGCGGAAGAGGTTCCGCAATACCAATCGCTGCTGCAGAAATTACAGGGCCGGGCGTTTGAAAGCGTGGCCGAAGACGACCGGATGAAGATCACCACGTTGAGCTTCGGCTATGTCGAGCCGCTGCATCGTTTCGGCCTGCTCGACGACGCATTGATGGCGCGTATCGTGGCGGCGCGCGCGATCTATCGCGAACAGCTGCCGGCGGGATTGTCGGACCGCTTCGAGCCCTATGATCCGGAGCAGTTCAACACCGCGGCGAGCCTGATGGACAACGCGCTGTTCGGGCGCATCGCACATCGCCAGGCGGATGCCGGCGACCGGGTGCGCGCCATCGTCCGCCAGATACTGGACGATCTGAAACTCTTCCCGGATGTCATCGCGGTGGGATTGGAATTCGGCGTGGGGGTGGGGGGCAAGCGCCTGACCGCCACCCAGCGGCAGAAGCTGAACCTGGCGCGGGCGCTGCTCAAGCGGCCGGAGTTTCTCATCCTCAACAGGCCGCTCTCGGCGCTGGACCAGCAGTCGCAGCGGCAGATCGCCGTCAATGTGCTGGATTGGGCCAAAGCGGCGGAGCCCCGGCCGGCGATTCTCTGGGTTCTGGCCAATCCGTCGCATGCGCCGCTGTTCGACCGGGTCATCGTCTTCGACAAGGGATTGATGACGGGCGATGGAAACTATGACACGCTGATCGCCAACAACAATGCGCTGAAGGCGCTGGTGTCGTGATGGGAAACTGCGATGGCGCTTAGGGAAGAAGTCGAACAACTGCGGCGCGTGCCGCTGTTCGCCAATGTATCGCCGGCGCGGTTGAAGCTGCTGGCCTTCACGTCCGATCTCGTCTCCTATGACAGTGGGCAGGTGCTGTTCCGCCAGGGCGACCCCGGCGACGCCGCCTATGTCTTTCTCTCGGGCACGGCCGACGTGGTGATCGATTCGCCCAGCGGGCCGATCATCGTCGACACCGTCAATCCCAACAGCATCGTGGGCGAGATCGCCATCCTGTGCGATGTCAACCGCACCGCCACCATCAAGACCACCGCGCCGGTCGAGGCGCTGCATATCCGCAAGGATCATTTCCTCCGGCTGCTGGTGGAGTTTCCGGAAATGGCGATCGAGATCATGCGGGTTCTGGCGGAACGGTTGAGCCACACGACGGCCGCGCTGACCGATGCGCGCAATCAGTTGCGGTTGATGTCGAAGTAATTATTTCAGCGCGTAGCGATAGATGTAATAGCGGTCCGCGCGGGCGCTCGCGGGCAAGGGCAGCCGCGTGGCGTCTGGCACGGACAGCGGCAGATCGGAGAGGATGATCGCACCCGGGGCGAGTGCCGGCGCCAGACCGGCGGAAACGGTGGCGCTCATCGCCTCGTTGTGCGCGGCCGAGAACGAACCGACATCGCAATGCGCGAGGATGACCTTGCCCGGAAAACGCGACGCGGCCTCGGGCAGCGTCGCGGACAGTTCTCCAAGAATGATGTGATCGGCCTCCGGCGTGCAGTCGGGATAGCTGTCGACCTGGCGGTCGAACACGAAAATCTCGCGGGTGGCGAGATTCTTGCGAAGATGATCGAAGGTCCGCCCGTGGCCCAGGCCGAGTTCAAAAACGATTCCCTGCCGGTTTTCAATTTCGCCAAAGGCCCAGGCCAGGCAGGCGACCTGGGCTTCCAGACGGAAATATAGTTTTTCAAGACGCGAAAGGGGCTTTGCCATGAGGGTCGAGTATCGGGAACACGCGCGGGGAAAGCAACCGTGATGTCGCCTTGAGGCATCATCGGATCGCGGCGGCGAGAAGGTCTCGGGCGGAGAGCCAGCGGACATTCGGCAGGCTGCGGGTGAGTGCGAAGAGCCGCTCCAGGAAGTCCCAGGCGCCGTCGTCGTGCACCAGGTGATGCGCCAGCAGGCCCACAGGTGCAGGGTTGTGCAGATGGGCCAGCACTTCTTCGATGAGCGTTGCGGGGTCGCGGCATCCTCGCGTGCCGCGCCAGTCGATGAGGTCGATCCGGGCGTTGATCATTGCCAGCGGGGCCCTGGCAGGCGCCTCGCCGAATGCCGACACTGCATCAAAGCCGAGATCGCGCAGGTGCGGCAGGATGTCGGCGCGGATACGGTTCCAGGGTGGCACGAGCATGGGAACAAGGCAGTCGCCGTAAATCTCTCGCATGCGTGCGATGGCGGCGGTGAGGTCACGCTCGACTGCGGCCATAGCGCGCTCGGGCCCCAGTTCCTGCTTCTTCGATGGCGCCGTGGCGTGATTGATGTGGGCCCAGCCGTGTATGACGGGGGTGATGTGGGAAGCCAGCGTTTGCGCCAGCGCTTCTCCGGTCAACGCGGGGATGACGGCCAGCGTCACCGGAATCAAAAAAGGTTCGGTCAGCCGGATGAGGCGGTCCAGGGCTGAACTGGGCACGGTCGCGTCATCGTCGCGCAGCCACAGGGACACCGTGCCCTCGCTCGCCGCAAGTTGCTCACGGAGATGGCGCCACGCGGCCTCATCGGACATCGAGGCACTCCATTTCGCCGCCGATCAATTGTGCCGCCACGGCGAGCGAGCGCTCATCCAGGACGAAACGGCGGGCGGCCGCCGCCATGATTTGGCGCTCGTTGGGCGCGATGAGGAGTTGCCGGATGGCACCGGAGAAAGCGCCGGCATCGCCCGCCCGCGTGAGCAATCCGGTCAAGCCGTTGCGCACGACTTCCGGCACGCCGGCGATATCCTGGGCCACCACCGGCAAACCGGCGGCCTGCGCCTCGAGATAGGCCAGACCGTAAGCTTCGCCGCAGCCCGGCCAGACATAGAGACCACCCTGACATAACAGCGCGGGGATCTGACCGGGAGCCTGAAGCCCCAGCCAAGCAATCCGTTGCGGTGGAACCCTGTCGAACAGGGCAACGACATCGGCGCGGCGCGGACCATCGCCAATGACAGACAGGGTCCAGGGCAGGTCAAGCAACAGCGGCAGGGCTTCCGCCAGCATGCGGTAACTGTCGAACTTGTCGCCACTCCGCATCATCGCGACAGTCACCAATCGCGCGGGATTGTCACGCGGTCTTTGCTCCGCATACGGATCAATATCGATGAAAGGTGGCAGCTTTACCAGGCGCGCGGCCGGCGCTACCGCCGCGAGGCCCGCCAAATCGCGTCCGGTGAAGCAGAAATTGACCCGCGCGTGATTGACGGCCTCGACGACAAGTTTTTGCGTGGCGGTCCATGCGCCCTGGTTGCGGCGGCTTGAATGCGACGCTTCGGCGGTAAAATAGGGAATGTCGAAACGCCGCGACAGCAGCGGGCCGATAAGATCGGGCGCCTTGTAATAGGGATGGTAGGTGAACCAGCAGCCGGGAGCGGCCAAGCCGGCCCAATCGCCGGCGATCCGCTCCATCTCAGCGTCGGCTTCCGCGTGGAGGCGCGTCAAGGCATCGCCATCGGGTTCGGGCAGATAGCTTCTGAGGCGCGAAACGATGTCGACTTCGTGCCCGGCGAGGCGCAGCGCCGCGATCAACAGGCGCGCCATCTGACGGTCGCCCGAAGGCACGGCATGATCGGGAGATTTGAGCGGCGCGTAGAAGGCGACTTTCATTGCTTAGGGCGGAAGCCGCAGCCGCGACAAGGCTTCGCGGTGATGTTCGATATCGGCCATTTGCTTGTAATGGAGGGTTGCCAGAAAGGCTTCGACGGAAAACTTCGCATTGAGGCCGATTATGGAATCGGCATGGAGCATGGCCTTCTCGGAGTTGCCCGCCATGGCGTGTGACGCCGCGAGGAAGGCATGCTGAAACTGGTCCAGCGTGGTGATGTGGCCGAAGGAGTCGATCGCGTCGGGATAGCGGCGGGCAACGAATTGGGCGCGGCCCAGATGATTCCAGAATCTCTGGGGATGATGCGGATTGAGGCGCATGGCGCGCTTGATCCAGTCGATGCCTTCTTCGGGCCGGCCGAGCCAGGTGAGCACCTCGCCGTGCTGGACCACGATCAGGTCGTCGTTGGGATTGAGGCTGAGTGCCCGCTCCTGGTGAAAGAGGGAGCGATCATGGTTGTTCTGCATGATGTTGACGGCGGCGAGGATGCGGTGCACGTCGCTGTCGTTGTCGTCGAGGCCCTGGGCGATTTTCAGCGCTTCCATCACCGACGTCTGGGCCGTCTCCATGTTGGCGGCCCAGCCATAGGTCCAGGCCTGACCGATGATGCAGGCCTTCCAGGCATGGGCATGGGCATAATCGGGATCGAGCTCGACGGCGCGCGCGATGAGTTCCAGCGCCTTCTCATTGTCGGCGTGGGTGGAGCGGTGATGCAGCGACTTGGCGGCGAGCACGCATTCATAGGCGGCCATGTTCTCGGTGGTCTGGCGTTTGACGCGCTCCTGCTCGGCCGCCTCGACTCTGCCGAAAACGGTGGACACGATGGACGAGGTCACGTCGTCCTGGATGTCGAAGATGTCGGCGAGTTCGCGGTCATAGCGCCCTGCCCAGACATGATGGTCGGACTGTGCGTCGATCACCTGCGCGGTGACGCGAACGCGGTTTCCGGCCTTCCTCACGCTGCCCTCGACCACGTAGCGGACGTTCAGCGTCCGGGCGAAGTCCTGCACCTTGATGGACTTGCCCTTGAAGGCAAAGGTGGAGTTGCGCGAGATGACGGTCAGTTCGCGGAAATGCGAAAGTGCCGTGATGATATCCTCGGTCAATCCGTCGGCGAAGAAGTCCTGTTCGGGATCGCTGCTCATGTTGACAAACGGGAGGACGGCAACCGACGGCTGTTCCAGCGCCGGCGGGCGCTGGTGGGCCTGAAGCTGGGGCGCGGCGCCGTCCGCAAGGTCATCGACCACGAGGCGATAGGCGCGGATCAGGCGCGATATGCTTTTGACCCGGTGCTCCCCCATGTCTTCGATCTTCAGACCGGGCTGGCGGGCGAGTTGGTCGCGCACCGCCTCGCTGACGCAGATACCGCCGATGTCGGCCAACTGTTCGAGCCGCGCCGCAATATTGACGCCGTCGCCGAACACGTCGCCGTCCTCGACGATCACATCGCCGATATTGAGACCCATGCGGAACAGGATGCGGCGGTCGGTGGGTACATCGTAATTGCGCTTCGACATGCGGCGCTGGATGGTGAGGGCGCATTGCGCGGCGGCATCGACGCTGGCGAATTCAGCCAGGAAGCCATCGCCCGTCGATTTGATGAAGCGGCCCTTGTGGCGCTCGATGGTGGGATCGATAAGTTCAAGCCGATGGGTCTTCAGCCGCGCCAGAGTCCCCGATTCGTCGATCTCCATCAGCCGGCTGTAACCGGCCATGTCGGCCACCAGAATAGCGATCAACCTGCGCTGAATCTCCAAAGTCATGAACCCGCCACTTTCTGACTTCCCCATTCTAGCCCAGCAGAGACAGGATTCACAGGTATCGGCCTGAGCGCCGGCCCCAGCCCGCAAGGTTAACGAATTGCCAATTCCTCATGGGGTAAGACCGCCGGGGCTGGCTCTTGTGGGCCCCGACTCGGACCCAGAGAGGCCGCAATTTGGACAAGTGCACTTCCTAGAGCCTGATCCCGCGATGAAATTCTCACCCCTCATCCTGCTGACCGTGCTGGCCGCATTCGCGGGTGCCGCACGCGCCGAAGTCGCCGTGCCCGGGGAAATGCAACTCGACACGGTCGAAAAGCAGCTCGAATCCTCGAAAGCCGTGCAGGACCGCCTTGCCGCCGACATCGCCACGGCACTTTCCGAGCAGGAAGCCGTCGTCGCGCGGCTGGTGGCGATTTCGGCGAGGCTCCGGTTCCAGGAAGCAGCGATCGCCTCGGGCGAGGCGGAACTGTTGACACTCAACCGGGAAGAGATCGTCATACTTTCGGATCTGGCCGCGAAGCAGGATGTCCTTGCGGAATTGCTGGCGGGGCTGCAGCGGCTCGAACAGAACCCGCCTCCCGCCCTGGTGGTCGAGCCCAATGACGTGCTGGCGGCACTGCGCGGCGCCATGATGTTCGGCACCATCGTTCCCGAAATGCGGGCCGAGGCGGAAACCCTGGCCGCGAACCTCGCCAAGCTCGATACCATCCGGGCCGGGATCAAATTGCGCAAGGAAACGATCGGCACGGATATCGCGCGGCTCGAATCGCTGCGGGGCGAACTCAGCGGGCTGGTGGAGCGCAAGCAGGCGATGGTGGCATCGGGCCATGCAAGGCTTGAGGGCGAACAGCAGCGCACCGCCGAACTGGCGGCGCGCGCCACCTCGCTCAAGCAATTGCTCAAGGACCTGGACGAGGAACGCCGCAAGGCGGAAGCGAAAGCCAAGGAAAACAGCCAGGCGGCCGAACTCGAACAGCGGCGCCAGGAAGACGAAAAGCTGAAACCCCGCCTGGCTTTCGCCGAAGCCCGCGCCAGGCTCGATTATCCGGTGCAGGGCCAGGTGCTTATCCGTTTCGGCGACGACGACGGGCTGGGCAGCACGTTCCGGGGCCTCGCCCTCGCCACGCGCGAAGGGGCACAGGTCACCGCGCCCGCCGATGGGCGGGTGGAATTCGCCGGGGCGTTCCGCTCCTATGGAGAGGTCTTGATTTTAAACGCGGGCGGCGGCTACCATGTCCTGCTGGCGGGATTGAGCGACATCACCGCCGGCAACGGTGAATTCTTGCGAGCCGGGGAGCCGGTGGGCACCATGGGCCACGGGCCCTCGTCCGTTACTTTACTCGGTGACCGTATCCAGGACGGCCGCCCGGTCCTATATATCGAGTTCCGCAACAATGGAGAAGCCGTCGATTCCTCACCCTGGTGGATAGACGGCATGAAAGAGGCACGTGGATAATATGAAGAATCAATTACGCAGTGTTGGGTTGATCATGGCGGGCGCGGTGTCGGCCACGGTTCTGTGGCACGCCTTCGGCGTGGCGGGAGCCGCCTCCAACGCCGATACCTACAAGCAGCTCAACCTGTTCGGCGATGTGTTCGACCGCGTGCGGGCCGATTATGTCGAGGAACCCGAGGAGTCGAAGATGGTGGAAGCCGCCATCAACGGCATGCTGGCCTCGCTCGACCCCCATTCGAGCTACATGGACGCCAAGCACTTCCAGGACATGAGCGTTCAGACCCGCGGAGAATTCGGCGGGCTGGGCATCGAGGTCACGATGGAGAACGGCTTCGTCAAGGTCGTATCGCCCATCGACGACACGCCGGCCGCCAAAGCCGGCATCATGGCCAACGACCTGATCACCAAGCTTGACGGCGAGGATGTCCAGGGCGTGCCGCTGAACGAGGCGGTCGACAAGATGCGCGGCGCCATCAACACGCCGATCACGCTCACCATCAAGCGCGATGGCAAGGACGAGTTCGACGTCAAGATCGTGCGCGACCGCATCCGGGTGAAATCGGTCAAATCCGAGATCGAGGGCGGCGGCGACATCGCCTATGTGCGCATCAGTTCGTTCACCGAGCAGACACAGGAAGGCCTGGAAAAGGCCATCGCCGATACCACGGCCAAGATCGGGGCGGAAAAGATCAAGGGTTTTGTCCTCGATCTGCGCAACAATCCGGGCGGCCTTCTCGACCAGGCGATATCGGTTTCCGATACTTTCCTCGATCGGGGCGAAGTGGTGTCGACTCGCGGCCGTCACGCTGACGAGACGCAACGCTACAATGCCCAGAAGGGCGATCTGGCAAATGGCAAGCCGGTCGTCATCCTCATCAATGGCGGCTCGGCCTCGGCCTCGGAAATCGTGGCGGGAGCACTGCAGGACCACAAGCGCGCCACCGTGATCGGCACGCGAAGCTTCGGCAAGGGATCGGTGCAGACCATCATACCGCTGGGCGGCCAGGGTGCGCTCCGTCTGACGACGGCGCGTTACTACACGCCCGCCGGCCGCTCGATCCAGGCCAAGGGGATCGATGCCGATATCGTCATCGAACAGGAACTGCCGCCGGAACTCCAGGGCAAGGATGTTTCGACCGAAGGGGAAGCCGGACTGCGCGGCCACCTGACCAACGAAACCGGCGGCGAGGAAGGCGGCGGCTCGTCCGCCTATGTGCCCGAGGACAAAACCAAGGACCTGCAGCTCAAGGCGGCGATCGACATGCTGCACGGCGTCCAGGTGGTGACCAATGTCAAGCCCAAGGAAGCGGCGAAGCCCGCCGACACCAAGGCCGGGGTGCAGGAGCCCACCGCCAACTAAGACTTTCATCGCTGCACCAACAGACGGGGCGTTGCCGCGGCAGCGCCCTTTTCTGTCTGCCGAAGAGAAGAGTTAATATCCCGGTAACCCTTCCCTCGCCACAGTCGGCGAAACATCTCGAATCAGGAGACTGGCGGCCCCATGCGGCGCGATGAATTGCGGCAGCCCCTGCACCGGCGTACGGCAAGCGAGCGGCTGTGGTCGAGGCGCCCCGGCGCGCTGGCGGCCGCCTGGATGCTGGCGGCCTTCGGGTTCGTGGCGCTTGTCGTCTGGGCCGTGGTCACGCCCCATCCGCTGGCAGGCGAGCCCATGGTGACGGCGGCCATTCCGCCTGTCACCGAACTCGACATCGCCAGCGCTTCGATCACCGAGCCCGAAGTGGCGCTGGACGCGGAACCGTTGCCCGAGGAAGCCGAAGCCGAAGCGACCTCCGGTGCCCGTTCCGAGGAAGCCACCATTATCGTGCCCGGACGGCGGCCCCTTCCGCCGGCACCCATCGCTTCGGTCACCGAAGACAGTCCGGCAGGACCGCTGCCCCGCATCGGCGGCGGCCATAAGCCATCCGAGGTCTATGCCCGCTATACGCCGATGGGCGTCCTCAATTCCGACGGTCCCAAGATCGCCATCCTGCTTGGCGGCATGGGGCTCAACGCCAAGCTGACGGCGCAGGCGATCAAGGACCTGCCGCCCGACATCAGCTTCGCCTTCGCCCCCTATGGCTCGGACCTGCAGGCGCAGGTCAACCGCGCCAGAGCCGAAGGCCATGAAATCATGCTGCAGCTGCCGATGGAGCCCGTGGGTTATCCGGCACGCAATCCGGGACCCAAAACCCTGCTGGCGGACGGCAGCGAGGCGGAGAACCGCGAGGCGCTGCTGTGGCATATGAGCCGCTTCGCTGGCTATACCGGCATCACCAATTACATGGGCGGGCGCTTTCTCACCTCGCCCGCCAGCATGAAGCCGGTGATGGGCGACATGAAAAAACGGGGCCTGGTGTTTCTCGAGGATGCGATGGTTCCTCTGAGCTCCACCGCCGCCGTCGCCAAGGCCGCCAATCTTCCGGCGCGGCGGGCCCAGATCGTGATCGACGGCGAGCCCGATCCAGCCAGCATCGCGCGCGCGCTCAAGCAGCTTGAGGCAGAGGCGTCGGCCAACGGAATTGCCATCGGCACGGGATCGGGCCTCGACATCACCATCGAGGCGGTGGCGGCGTGGGCGGCCGGGCTTCAGGAACGGGGCATCACGCTGGTTCCGGTCAGCGCGGTTTTCAAGGGACGCATGAGCTGATGGGAAAGAAACAGGCAATCACCGCCTACCGGCGCTGCGTCGGCATCATGCTGATCAACCGCGACGGCCTGATCTGGGCCGGGCGGCGCTTCGACAAGAAGAACGACGAAGGCAAGGGCGAATGGTGGCAGATGCCGCAGGGCGGCATCGACGACAAGGAGGACCCGGCGGCGGCGGCCTTGCGCGAACTGGCGGAGGAAACCTCTGTCGTATCGGCCGAGATCATCGCCGAGGCGCCGCGCTGGTACAGTTACGATCTGCCCGAGCACCTGATCGGCAAATCGTGGAACGGCCGGTATCGCGGACAGACGCAGAAATGGTTCGCCCTGCGGTTCTTAGGCGAGGACAGCGAAATCAACCTGACGCCGCCCGGCCACACCCAAGAATTCGAATCGTGGAAATGGGCCCGGATGGACGAGGTGATCGACCTCATCGTGCCGTTCAAGCGCAAGGTCTATGAACAGGTAATCCAGGCGTTCCGCCATCTGGGGGTGTGAGATTGGCAAACCCTGATCACGGGCGGCGTCTCAGTCTGGATTTCCACTTTGACCCTTCACCCTGGAATCCGTCTCGTGGACTAGAATAGGGGCCGCCCCTATAGTCTCATGTTCTGCACACCTGAAGGCAGATGCGCTATATGGCCGAACATCGCGTCCAACGCCGACTCGCCGCCATCTTCGCCGCCGATGTCGTCGGTTATAGCCGTCTTATGGAGCAAGACGAGGTCGGTACGCTGAACGCCCTCAAGGCGCGGCGGCGCGATGTGCTGGGGCCGTTGGTCGCTCATCATCGCGGCCGGATTGTCAAGGTAACGGGCGACGGCGTGCTGGTAGAGTTCGCGAGCGCTGTCGAAGCTGTGCAGTGCGCCGTGGAACTGCAGAAACGCTTCACCGAAGCGAACCGAGACGAACCCGAAGCGCGTCGTGTTGTAATGCGGATCGGCATCAACCTCGGTGACGTCATCATCGAGGGAGGAGACGTCTATGGCGATGGCGTGAATGTCGCGGCAAGACTGGAAGGGTTGGCTGATCCGGGTGGTGTGCTGATTTCGGGAACGGCGTTCGACCAGGTTGAGAAAAAACTGAGTTACGGGTTCGAGTTTCTGGGCGAGCAGCAGGTCAAGAATATCGAAAAGCCCGTTCGTCTGTATCGGGTACTGGCGCAAGCGCAAGCCCCGACCCTGACGGTTCCAATCAAAACCAAACGTGATGATGTGCGGCGCTGGTCTGCAATCGCCGCGGCGGTGGTAGTGCTGCTGGTAGCCGCAGGTTTGGCGCTATGGATGCGCATTGGAGATCCATTCGCTCCGCCCATTGAAGTGGCTTCAACGAAAAAAATGGCGCTGCCACTTCCCGACAAGCCATCAATTGCGGTGTTGCCGTTCACCAACATGTCGGACGAGGCAGGCCAGGAGAATTTTGCCGACGGCATGACCGACGATCTCATAACCGATCTTTCCAAGATCGGCGGGCTATTTGTCATCTCTCGGAATTCGACATTCGTTTACAAGGGCAAGCCGGTGAAGATCGGTCAGGTCGCCGAGGAATTGGGGGTTCGCTATATCCTCGAAGGAAGCGTGCAACGCGCTGGGGATCGGCTCCGGGTCAACGCACAGCTCATCGATGCGCTCACTGGCGGGCATGTGTGGGCCGATCGGTTCGATGGCAGCGTCAGCGACATCTTCAGCGCACAGGATGCGTTTCTCTCTAAAATTGTCGAGGCACTGAAAGTCAATTTAACCGGCACCGAAAAACAGGAGATCGCCAGTGCCAAGACCGATAATATCAGAGCCAAGGAGGCATTTGACGCGGGTTGGAGTCTCTATCTTCGCTACACCGCAAAAGACACAGCCGCGGCCATCATCGCCCTGAAGAAGGCAATCGCCATCGATCCCAAATATGGGCGCGCCTATGCCGCCCTGGCATTGGCCAACTTCCGCATTTACGACTCACTTTGGATAAGGGAATTGGGCATGGAACCAAGCAATGTCTGGTTTGGGGCCATGGATTATCTGGAGCTTGCCAAGAAATATCCCACGCCACTCTCGTCTACGGCCGAAGCATTGCAAAACGCATCTCTGGGACAGGGCCAAGATGCACGCCTGAATGCCGGGCGGGCAATCGCATTGGATCCCAACGATCCAGAAGCGCATATCGCAATGGCCTGGGCCCTGACGATATCGGGAAAACCCACCGAGGCCCTGAATTTCGTGGCGACGGCAATGCGGCTCAATCCAAATTATCCAAGCCACTACGCACTGGCTCGTGGAACCGCACTTTTTGCGGCGGGCGATGCACAGCAGGCGGTTGAGGTGTTCGGAGAAGGAATCACGCAGAATCCGCACGCCACCATGCTCTATCTGCCGCTTAGCTCCGTTTTGGCGCAACTTGGCCGTCGAGCGGAAGCACGGCAAATGCTCCTTAAGTTCCGCCCGGGCATAGAGCAAATGGGCCTCGAGAATTTTGCCGACACCTATATCTTTCCATTCCAGTGGGATTCTGAATACGCGGCGGTGCGCGAGCGCTTGTATGATGGTCTGCGCGTGGCAGCCTTGCCGCTGGATGTCACGGTCCCGAGCCTTGAGGCCGAGCTCAGGACAGGCAATCCAATCGACGGCCAACGCGCGGTACGGCGGCTGGGCTGGTTTGGACCGGCGGCAGCTGAGGCCGTCCCCGTCCTTACCGATGCGCTGAAAAATAAGTATATCCGAAAGGAGTCGATCGAGACGCTGGGAAAGATCGGCCCCCCGGCCAAGGCGGCGATCCCCGCGCTATTAACGCTGCAGAATGAGGTGGCAATCGGCATCTATGTCAAAAGCGCATTGAAACAGATCAGGGGTAATTGAAGCGGGCGACTTCTCCTCTTGATTCAAAGTGGAAATTCAGACCGGCCACTGACCGGCAAGCCCTTTCGGCGTAGATTACAGGCCGTGGCTCGCACACTTGGAAACTTCGGCACTTTGGTGGAAGAGAGAAATCAGCCTTCTGAAATGATTTAGGGCGAGAATTGTCATCCGCATTGCGCGGTGTGCCTCGAACCCCCTTACGATTTTTAATCCAGCGTTCCAATTCCGAGACGCGGTCAGGGGTAGAGTTTTTGGTGGTCTGTCCAATGAAATAATATGCCATTTCGGCTATTTCAGGGGGGCGCTTTCTCGTCGTTGCCACCCCAGTAACAAAAAGGCTCACAGATGAGCGCATTGACTCCACTTTTGTCCCTCAGCCGGCTCCTTGCACCCACATGATAACGGTTCGGTAAGTCCTTTAGAACACCCTCATGGACTCTTCCGCTCAGTCACGAAAGCACTGCAGAAATAACTCGTCTACATTGCGTCGGGAACTTTTCGACAATGCGACGTAGCCGGTCCGGCATGATGTCCTGCGCTCTGGCCTTGGGAGATGATGAGTGAGGCGCGATCCAGTGCGGCGGAGGTTGTTCGATCTGTTGGTCGCTACTGCGGCCATCGGCGGGTTAGGATGGACTTTCGTAAATTCCGATCATCCGGCGGCGGAACTTTCCCGCTCGTTTGTACTGTCCAAGCTTCATGAATATTACGGGACGCCAAGAATACTCACCAGAAACACTCTTGAAAAGAGACTCGAAGGAACCGGTCTGGCACTGGGCGACCCCGTACTCATCCGCATCTTCAAGGAAGAAAGCGCGCTAGAAATCTGGGTGAGGAAAGATGGCCGCTTCAAGCATGCGCTCACCTACCCCATCTGCACCTGGTCCGGCAGGCTCGGACCAAAGCTGCGCGAGGGCGATGGCCAGTCGCCGGAGGGTTTCTATTTCGCTTCGTCGCGCCAGCTCAATCCGAACTCGAACTACCACCGCGCCATCAATATCGGCTTTCCCAATGCCTTCGACCGGGCCCAAGGCCGCACGGGCACGTATCTGATGATCCATGGCTCCTGCGTGTCGATCGGCTGCTATGCCATCACCGATGCAGGCATCGACGACATCTACCGACTGGTGGCGGCGGCTTTGCAGGCCGGACAGGCAAACGTACCCCTCCAGATCTTTCCATTCCGCATGACGGCCGAAAATCTCGCGCAGCATCGCGGCAGCGAATGGGTCGGGTTCTGGTACAATCTGGCGGAGGGCGACAGAATATTCCTGCAAAGCGGACTGCCGCCTCCCGTGTCCGTCTGCGGCGAGCGCTATGCATTCGGCGGTGCGAGCGCCGCGTGCCAGACGGTGACCGCTTGGTAACCATGTGAAATTTTGCAAGTTTTGCGCGAGGAATGCTTTGACATTGCAGCGCAACACGCCCATATGACCGTTATCGCTGCGGCCCTTGAAGGGGATACGTGAGGCGCGCCACTCAGGTGCGGCCGTTCCGCCGAAGCGATAATCCCGAACATTCCTGTCACGTGGGAAAGTTTCAGCGCAAGGGCCCAGGCCAGCGACGCGAATGATCGCGTCTGGCCGCTTCGGACAGGCTTTGTGTTGTTTCCCCGATCCGAACGAAAGAATGAATTGAACTCCTTTAACGAACTGAATCTGTCGCAGCCCATCCTCAAGGCGCTGGCCGCCGAAGGCTATGACAAGCCGACGCCGATCCAGGCCCGCGCCATTCCCGACCTGCTGGCCGGCCGCGACCTGCTGGGCATCGCCCAGACCGGCACCGGCAAGACCGCGGCTTTCGCGCTGCCGATGCTGGAGCGCCTGTCGAAATCGGGCGAACGCCCGGCGCGCGGCACCGTGCGCGCGCTTATCCTCACTCCCACCCGCGAAC
>JANLYR010000426.1:0-7756 GCA_031365765.1 Hyphomicrobiales bacterium
GTTATGGCAGGCGGATCGGACATCATGACGGGCGCGGATCAGGGTGAACAAGGCGTTAACGAGACCTTGGACAATGCCAAGGCGGACTTAACAAATCGTTTCAAATTTGATTCAACCCCGGACAGAAATGCCAGCCGGCCTGTAAGCCGGGTTCTGTCCATGAGGAGGTCTGACCCCCCGCACTGGATGACCATTCATCTGGAACGTCCGTTGCCGGACGCTTCGCGCGACCTACCCGGGTGGCGGGCTGGAAACAGCCCTGGGACTTGCGTCCCGTTGCCACCCCTATTCGGTCTTGCTCCCGGTGGGGTTTACCGTGCCGCCGCCGTTGCCGGAAGCGCGGTGCGCTCTTACCGCACCGTTTCACCCTTGCTGGTGGATCGCTCCACCAGCGGTCTCATTCTCTGTGGCACTTTCCCTGGGGTCGCCCCCGCCGGGCGTTACCCGGCACCGTATTTCCATGGAGCCCGGACTTTCCTCCCCCGCACCCTTTCGGGCCTAGCGGCAGCGGTCATCCAGCCGGCTGGCGCGGTCCAGTTAGGCGTGGATGCTTGCGGCGTCAACGCCTTTGGGCCTTTCGCGCCCGGCCTATACAGAACGGAAATATTGTCTATGGTCCGCGCCCATGAAGGGCGGATTGGCGGTTGCGGTTTTACTCGCTGGCTTGTGGCCGGCGGCGGCCTTGGCGCAGGAGCGTCAATGGACGCTCGACACGACCGACGACGACGCCTTTTTGACTTTCGGCGTGCCCGAAACCGACGATGTCGGCGTGAGTTTCTGGTGCCCGCGTGAATCGGGCGAGATCCGGGTGTTCGTTCCCGAGACGGACGCCGCCCTCAAACCCGAAGAAACCATCTCCTACACCATCGCGGCCGCCGGAGAAAATTTCGCCATGAGCGGCCGGACAATGGCCAACGAGGAAGCGGGCAGTGTCAGCATCGAAAGCACTTTCACGCCGGACGCACCGATCCTCGCCGCCCTGCTCAAGGCCGACCGGTTCACCGTGAAGGCGGGAACCAGCGAAACCATCTATCCCCTGATCGACGCCGACCTCGAAGGTTTGCAGCGCTTCTGCCGCAAGCCCTGATCAGCGCAGGAAATCGAGACTGGTCAGATTTGCGGAATTGCGAAAGTTCAGCAGGAGAATCTCAAAATCGCCCAGCTTGTCGCCGTTGAGATCGCCGCTCAAGATGGAATGCGCTCCCGATGGACGGATACGAAGCTGGCCCGAGACGCCGGTGAAGGGAGCAGCACCGATATAGTTGAACGCCTGATTGCCCGGAAGGTTTGTTTTGGCGTCGATCGCGCGCAGATCGATCCGGTCGGCGAAAGTTGTGGCGCCACCGGTATCGAAATCGGCGATCCGGTCGCGATTGACACCGGCCGGACTGTCGCTCCGTTTGTCATAGCGGAAGATGTCACCGCCCGGTCCCCCGGTTTGTGTATCGCTGCCCGGCCCTCCAACTAAAACGTCGTTGCCATTGGCTCCGCGCAGCGTATCATTGCCCCTGCCGCCTTCGATGCGGTTTGCCACGCTGTTGCCGGTCAGCGTGTCGGAAAAATTCGAGCCCACCAGATTCTCCATCGAGTTGTACCTGTCGGCCTTGGCTTCGCCGGTATTGGCACCCGGCACGGCGAGGCTGGCGCTCAGAGCGGTTGCCGCATGAGCATAGTCCACCGTGTCTATACCGAAGCCGCCATCCAGGCTGTCGCTGCCCCCGCGGCCTTCGAGGTGGTCGTTGCCGCCCGCCCCCAGCAATGCATCCCTGAATGGCCCGCCACTGATATACTGACCGGCCCCTGAGCCCACCCGCGTGACCGCCTGGTCGGGGCCGCGGCCGTAGACCACATAGCTCGATCCGGCTGCTGACTGCCCATTGGGATCCGCAGTGGAAGCGGCGATCAGCAGATCGGCAAAACCGTCGCCATTGATGTCGCCAGCACCTGCGACCGGGCGGCCGCTCTGGTCTTCAGCCACCGTGCCATCAAGCCGGAAACCGGTCGCTCCGTCGAGGCTGCCGAGGGCGATGACGGATGCAAAACCGCCCGAAGTCGGTCCCTTGCCGAAAACCACATAGCTGGATCCCGCAGCCGACTGCGCATTGGGATCGGCATAGGAGGCGCCGATTATCAGGTCGGCAAAGCCGTCGCCATTGACATCGCCAACGCCGGCGACCGACACGCCACTGATATCGCTGGCCGCCGCGCCATCGAGACGAAATCCATTGCTTCCGTTGAGGGCGGCAAGATTGAGAACGCCGGGAAAGCCGCCCGATCCCGGTCCCTTGCCGAACACCACATAGGTCGAGCCCGCGTTCGACAGCCCATTGGGATCGGCGGTGACGGCGCTGACAATCAGATCGGCAATCCCATCGCCATTGACATCACCGGCGCCGGAAACCGAGAAACCGCCGTGATCGTCAATCGCCACGCCATCCAGCCGGAAACCATTGCCGCCGTTGAGGGTGGAGAGTGCAACGGACGAGGCAAAGCCGGAAGCCTTTCCAAACACAACATAGGTCGAGCCCGCGGCGATTTGGCCATTCGGATCGGCATCGCCGGCCCCGATCAGCAAATCGGCGAAACCGTCTCCGTTGACGTCACCCGCGCTGGCCACGGCTTGTCCGCTGTAGTCCGTGTTAGCCACCCCGTCGACCCGAAAGCCATTGCCGCCATTGAGCGTCGAGAGATTGATCCGCCGCGCAAATCCCGAGGCCTTACCGAACACCACATAGCTCGATCCGGCACTGCCCCGCGCCTTGGGAGCCCCGATCAATACGTCATCAAATCCGTCGTTGTTGACGTCCCCCGCGGAGGCGGCCGAAGTGCCGCTTCGATTGCCGGCGGCCACCCCGTCGAGGCGAAACCCGTTGCCGCCGTTGAGGGCGGAGAGTTTGAAAAAAGCTGGAAAGCCCGACGGTCTGCCGAACACCACGAAACTCGAACCGGCCATCGACCGCCCAAGCGGGGTGGCGTTCGCGGCCCCGACGATCAGATCGGCAAATCCATCGCCATTGACATCCCCGGCACCTGCCACCACGGAGCCACTTGCGTCCCCCGCTGCCACGCCATCCAGCCGAAAGCCATTGCCGCCATTGAGGCTCCCGAGGCCAAGAATTCCACCAGCAAAGCCTGTGGCCGCCCCGAAAACCACGTAGCTCGATCCCGCGCCGGTCAACGCATTGGCAGTAGCGGATGGAGCTCCGACAATGACATCGCCACGGCCATCGCCATTGACATCCCCGGCACCGGCAACCCATGTGCCGCTGGAGTCCCCGGCCGTTACACCATCGAGGCGAACGCCGGTCGAACTATTGAGTGCGGATAATGCGATGACCGGGGCGAATTCCGCCGCTCGTACCGGTGACAGCGCCGTCGAGGCGATTGCAAGAAGCATAAAGGCCGTCGCGCCCGGCAGGCGTTTCGACGCGGTCAACGGTGCCATGATGGCCATGGAACGTCTCTCGATGCGGCAAGACCTTGCCCAACGCAGTGGAGGATAGGGCCTTACCCGCATTGGGGTCAACCACGCTCACCCGCCCGTCACCGGTGGGAAGAACGCCACTTCCCGCGCCCCGCGTAAGTCCGCATCGAGCCCGGCATGCGTTTTGTTCACCGCCGCGCGGATGGTGCGGAGATCGGCGAAGGCCGCGGCACACCCTTGGTCCCCGGCCTTGAGGTGATCGATCAGTTCACGGACGGACTTGACTTCCGGGGGAAGTGCGAGCTCGTCCTCGCTTCTCCCTACGATCTGGCGCACCCGCGCGAAATAGAGGATTTTCAACGTCCGTCCACCACATGGCGGAGCCCGGCGCGGAAATAGTCGTAACCGGTGTACAGCGTCAGTCCCGCGGCGATCCACAGCAGCGCGATGCCGGCCTCGGTGATATGCGCGATGACCGTGTCGCCCGCAGGGCCAGCGATCAGGAATCCCACCGCCACCAGTTGCACCGTCGTCTTCCACTTGGCGATGCGCGTGACCGGCACCGACACCTGCAATTCGCCCAGATATTCGCGCAGTCCCGACACCAGCACCTCGCGCGACAGGATGATGATCGCCGCCCAGCGATGGCCGCCGTCGAGGATCTGCTCCGAACACAGGATGAGCAGCACCACCGCCACCAGCACCTTGTCGGCGATGGGATCGAGCATGCGGCCCAACGATGTGTGCATCTGCCACTTGCGCGCCAGGTAGCCGTCGAAGAAATCCGTGATCGCCGCGGCAATGAAGATGAACAGCGCCGTCCAGCGCGCGGCATTGCCGCCCCACATCAGGAGCCCCGCCACCACCGGCACGGCCGCGATGCGGCCATAGGTGAGAAGGTTCGGCAGGTTCCAAACCTTCGAGAAAGCGACAGCCTTGTCCACCCGGGAATCGGTCATTGCGCTGCTCATTCTGCACCTTCGTGGAAGTGGTCGTATATGGCCTGCGCCAATGCGTGGCTGACCCCTTCGACGGCCGCGAGATCGCTGGCCCTCGCGCGCGAAACCGCTTTGGCCGATCCGAAGGCCGCGAGCAAGGCTTTCTTGCGCAAGGGACCAATGCCCGCGATGTCGTCGAGCGGGTTGACACTGATCGATTTTGCCCGCCGCGCCCTGTGCGAGCCGATGGCGAAGCGATGCGCCTCGTCGCGCAGGCGCTGGATGTAATAGAGCACGGGATCGCGGGCCTCGAGCATGAACGAACCTCGTCCCGCCATGTAGAAATGCTCGCGGCCAGCATCGCGGTCGGGCCCCTTGGCCACCCCCGCCACGCACAGGTCGGCCACCCCCAGATCGGCCAGCACGCCATGGACCGCGCTCAATTGCCCTTGTCCGCCGTCGATCAGCACAAGGTCGGGCCAGGCCGCGTCGCTGGCCTGGTCGCGTTCGCCGTTTTCCGTGAGCAGGCGTGAAAACCGCCTGGTCAGAACTTCGCGCATCATGGCGAAATCGTCTCCGGCCACCAGTTCGCCTTTGATATTGAACTTGCGATATTGCGATTTGATGAAGCCGTCGGGTCCCGCGACGATCATCGCGCCGACCGGATTGGTGCCCGCGATATGCGAATTGTCGTAAACCTCGATTCGTTTCGGCACCTCCGCCAGCCCGAACGCCTTTGCCACGCCCTCCAGCAGCTTGGCCTGCGAGGCCGATTCGGCCATTTTCCGCGCCATGGCCTCGCGCGCATTGGTCTCGGCATGCTCGACCAGCATCTTTTTTTCGCCCCGCTGCGGCACGGCGATCTCAACCCGAAGCCCGGCCTGCACGCACAGCGCCTCCTCCAGCAACGCCCGCTCTTCGATCTCATGGCTCAATAGGATCAGCTTGGGTACCGGTTTTCCGTCATAAAACTGCGCCAGGAACGAGGCCAGCAGCTCCCTTGGCTCATGTGCGATGCCGGGCTTGGGAAAATACGCCCGGTTGCCCCAGTTCTGCCCCGTGCGGAAAAAGAACACCTGAATGCAGGTCTGGCCGCCCTCCTGCGCCAGGCCGAACACATCGGCGTCGTCCACCGTTTGTGGGTTGATGCCCTGCTGCGAGGTGACGAAGCTCATCGCCTGGATGCGGTCGCGGATGCGCGCTGCCTGCTCGAAATCGAGCCGCTCGGAGGCATCCTCCATCTGCTTGGCAAGCTCGCCCTTCACCGCCTGGCTCTTGCCGTTGAGAAAGGCTTCTGCCTCGCGCACCAGCGCGTCATGGGTTTCGGGGCTGACATAGCCCACGCAAGGCGCCGAGCAGCGCTTGATCTGGAACAGCAGGCAGGGGCGCGTCCGGTTCTGGAAAACGCTTTCGTTGCAGGACCTTATGAGAAAGGCCTTCTGCAATGTGTTGATCGAGCGGTTGACCGCACCGGCGGAAGCGAACGGCCCGTAATAATTGCCGGCCCGGTTGCGCGCCCCCCGGTGCTTGGCCAGTTGCGCAATCGCATGATCGCGCGCGATCAGGATATAGGGAAACGACTTGTCATCGCGCAGCGTCACATTGAAGCGCGGCTTGAGCTTCTTGATCAGGTTGGCTTCCAGCAGCAGCGCGTCCGCCTCGGTTGTCGTGGTGACGAATTCCATCGTCGCCGTGAGCGATATCATCGCCGCGATCCGGCTCGTATGCCCGCCCAGCCGCACATAATTCGCCACCCGGTTCTTCAGGTTGCGCGCCTTGCCGACATAGATGACACCGCCCTTCGCATCGATCATGCGATAGACCCCGGGCTTCCCCGGAAGCCGGGTCACGAAATCGCGGATGATGTCGGGGCCGGAAAGTGTGGTCATGATAAAGTGTCGTGTACGAAAATCGAAACGGTGATACAATCGGTCATGCCGAAAAACGCCCTTGCCGAAGTCTTGGAACGGGTCAAGGCCTGGCCCGCCGAGGACCAGGAAGCACTGGCCGAATAGGCTTGCGTAATCGAGGGGCAGCGCACCGGTCTGTATGTCATGACGAGCGCGGAACGTGCTTCCGTTGAACAGGGTCTAGCGGAGGCGGATCGAGGGGACTTTGCCTCTGAAGCCGAATTGCAAGACCTGCGCAAACGCCATGGAGCGGCATGAAAGATAGACTGACGCGAAATGCGCAGGACGAACTAACGACAATTTTGAACTACCTCGACCAGTACCGTCCTTCCGCCGCAACCAACGCGCTCGCTGCGATAGAGCATGGTTTGGAAACGATCGCCCGCCAACCTCGCAGCGGTCTTGCAACTACCGCATCGTTGCTGGACAGATCCAAGTGGTACATATTCGGCATGGCGCCCGGAGCCCTTGGGAGGGGCCACGCCAATGACACCTATTCGGCCAGCAACTCTCCCGAGCCGCCCATTTCCAACGGCACGTCCTTCTGCTTGGGCAGCCCGTCCTTCATCGGCAGCACCGTCTCCTGGTAATTGACATGCACGCCCGGCTGGAACTTCAGCGACGGCAGAACAGCGGCATAGACATCGACGAGCTTCCACAGCGGATGATCGGTGAACAGGTGCCCGCCGCACTTGGTGCACCATTTCCGCAGGCTGCGCTCGGTCTTGTGATAAACCCCGATGTTTTCCGCCCCGCGCGTAACCTTCACGGCGTCCGGCGGCCACAGCGTGAACGCATTGACCGGACCAGCCGACCACTGGCGGCACGAACTGCAATGGCAATAGCCCATCGCCGCGGGCTCACCCGTGACGGTGAACTTAACCGCGCCGCAAAAACACTGCCCCTGATGCGCCAAGATTATTGCTCCCCATCGCCGAACAGAAGTGAACCAACATCACCAAAAGCGGATTGGATGTTCGATTGCCCGCACGGCGGAAATGTGACGGCCTTATCTCGCCTTCGTGATTTCGACCCCGACGCTCCGGGCATTGGCGATGATGTCGGGCTTTTCCACCCTTATCCTGGCCGTGATGACGCGGCGGTCGGCAAGACAGCGATCGGCGATCCTGTCCGCCAGCGTCTCGACCAGATTGACATGGCCCTCCGCCACGATGGCCGCGATCGACTTCGCCACCGCCTCATAGCTCACCACACTCTCGATCCGGTCCTCCGCCGGCCCCTCCTCGACGAAGAGATCGACATTGATCACGATCCGCTGCGGCGCGCGTTTCTCCTCTTCATGGATGCCGATGGAACCGAACAATTCCAGATCGCGGATGAACACGCGCCGCGTCATTTGGGCATCAGGATCACATAGTGCTTGCGCACCTTCTCGACCGTCTCCCAGGTGCCCTTGAACCCGGCGGGTATGATGAAGGCGTCACCCGCCTTGACCGTCCAGCGCTTGCCTTCGTCATTGGTCA
>JANLYR010000438.1:0-6829 GCA_031365765.1 Hyphomicrobiales bacterium
CCTTCGGCGAGCGGGACAGGTCCTCGACCTGCTGCGCGATCCGGGTGCCGGCGGCAGCCTCGACCCGCCAGTCGACGGTGTGGTCGACCGGTCCCTCGGGCACCGGCCCACGGCGCCGCCCACCGACATAGGCCGTAGAGATGTGGACGTAGTGCCTGACCGCGAGAAAGCCCTCGACTACTACAAGCAAGCCTCCGCAAAAGGCATCAAGGCCGGCGAGGAAAATATGAAGCGCTTGTCAACGGTCAATCCGGGCTAGCGAATTCGTTAACCATCCTGGGCAACCGGATGTTTACGCTCGGCGCGCGAAAATCCCCCGTGTGTTGTTGCGGCCACTCCTGTGGGAAGGAGTCGCATGCGGGGAGTGTGGGCATTGCGTCATCTGTTAATCCTGCCGGCCGTCATGATCAGTCTGGGGCTGGTTCTTTCCGGTTGTTCGAAGACATCCAAACATGCGGCTCTGGATCCCTTCGCGGGCACGGGAAGCGATTACTACAAAGGGTCAGGGCCATTGCCGAAGGGCGGCGGCCGCTACTTTGTCGGCAAGCCGTATCAGGTCGCGGGCCGCTGGTTCACTCCGAAAGAGCAACCTAACTACGACAAGGAGGGGCCCGCTTCGTGGTATGGAGAGGCGTTTAACCGCCGCCGTACGTCCAACGGCGAATGGTTCGACATGAACGACCTGACGGCGGCCCATCCGACACTACCGCTTCCCAGCTATGTCAAGGTCACCAATCTGGACAATGGCCGTGAGCTGATCGTGCGCGTCAACGACCGGGGTCCTTTCGTCGGCACCCGTATCATCGATCTATCGAAACGGTCGGCCGATGTGCTCGGTTTCAAGCGCAAAGGCGGCGCCAATGTGCGCGTCCAGTATGCCGGCCCCGCGCCCTTGAACGACAAGGGCCGCCATCTCGCCGCGATGAATGCGGAACTTGAACGCGGAACGCCGTTGCGCCGATTGATCGCTGCGGCCAAATCCGGCCACGGCGATGTGCTGGTGGCGGACGCCAAGCCCCGAAAGGCGGCAAAGCCGGCGGTTATCGCCGAGTCAGTTTCAACCAAGGCCGCAACCGTCGCGGAAGCCTATTTCGTCCAGGTGGGCGCCTTCGCGGATCTCGAAAACGCCGAACGCGCGCGCGCGTCGTTCGCCAATTCCTGGCCGGTGCAGATGGTAGAACTGGAAGGCCAGGGAGGTACAATCTACAGGGTCCGTGTCGGGCCGATCAATGGCGCGGCTGATGCCGAAACGGCACTCGACGCCGCCGTGGCGCTTGGTCACCCCGATGCTCATGTGATCGTGGCTCCCACCATGCACGCGGCACTCTGACCACGGCGCATTGATTTCAGCGCCTATCCCCCCTAACTTCGGTCGATGAGCCAAGTTGGGTTGTGGATGCGCAGGTTTATCATCTTTTGTTCGGTTATTGCCTGGTTCAGCGGGGGGACTCGCCTCGCCAGTGCCCAGGATGCCGCATTCGAGACCAAGGCTCCCTATGCCATCCTGATCGATGCCCGCTCGGGTAACGTTTTTTTCGAAAAAGATGCCGATACGCCCATTCCGCCCGCCAGCATGAGCAAGCTCATGACCATGATTCTGGTCTTTGAAGGCATAAAGCGGGGTGAATTGAGCATGGATCAGGAAATCCTGGTCAGCGAGGATGCCTGGAAACGGGGTGGGTCGTCGTCGGGTGGCTCCACCATGTATGCGGAACTGAATTCGCGCATAAAATTATCCGATCTCATGCAGGGCGTCATCGTGCAGTCGGCGAACGATGCCTGCATCGCGATCGCCGAGGCAATTTCGGGCAGCGAGACCGCCTTCGCCGCGAAGATGACAACGCGTGCGCGCGAACTTGGGCTCAAGAACGCTACATTCAGGAATGCCACGGGCCTGCCGGACCCGGAACACCGCATGAGCGTGCGCGACCTGGTGACGCTTGCTCGCTACATCAACATCAATTTTCCAGAATATTACAAGTTTTACAGCCAGCCCGAATTCACCTGGAATAAGATCACGCAGCAAAACAGAAACCCTCTGCTCAAGGATTATCCCGGAGCTGACGGAATGAAGACCGGATACACCAAGGAAGCGGGATATGGACTCGTAGGATCGGCTACGCGGGACGGGCGCCGTCTCATGATGGTGATCGCGGGTCTCAAGACGCTCAACGACCGGAAACAGGAGGCGCAAAAGCTCCTCGACTGGGGGTTCCGGCAGTTCAAGACCATCGATGTTTATGCCAGCGGAGACAAGATCAGCCGGGCTCGCGTATGGGGTGGCGACAAAAGCTGGGTCGATCTGGTGACGCCTGCCGCAGTCAGGATAGCACTTGCTCCCCAGGAACAGGCCGCGATCGAGATCAAGCTTTCCTACAAGGGCCCTTTGATGGCGCCGGTCAAAGCCGGGGAGACCGTGGGCAATGTGCGATTTCTGGTGAGTGGCAACACGGTTGCAGAAATACCGGTCCAGACCGCCGCCGCGGTCCAGCCCTCCGGATCAATGTGGAGCAGGGCTTTCGACAGCATCCTGATCATGATCTTCGGCGGATGATGCATGCGAGGCCGCTTCATTACATTTGAGGGAGGCGAGGGGACTGGCAAGTCGACCCAAGTGAAGCTGCTGGCACAACGACTGGCCGGAGAGCGTGAAATTGTATCAACCCGCGAACCTGGCGGTACGAAAGAGGCTGAAGCAGTGCGGGGCTTGCTGGTCACCGGTGATATCGCACGATGGTCGGCGGAGGCAGAGGCACTTCTTAATTATGCTGCACGCGACTCTCATCTCAATTGGGTCGTCCGTCCGGCGCTTGATCGTGGCGCCATGGTGATCTGCGACCGTTTCATGGATTCAACCAGGGCCTATCAAGGTTACGCTGGCGGAAGCAGACTTGAACTCATCGACGCGCTGGAAAAGAGCATCGTGGGTCCGACGCGGCCGGACATGACGCTGATTTTCGATCTTGATCCGGATATCGGGCTTGCCCGGGCCGGTGGGCGCGACGATGGCCGAGAGGATCGCTTCGAGCGCAAGGGCCGTGATTTTCACGAAAAGCTGCGCAGTGCATTTTTGAACATTGCGCGCGGCGAGCCTGTGCGCTGCCGGGTGATCGATGCCGGCCAGAGTATCGATACCGTGGCGGAAGCGGTGTGGCAGAACGTCAGGGAGTTACTCTAGATGGCGGACGACGGCGATCCACGCGACGTGCCCTGGCATCCCAGGCGGCGGCACACTCTCATTGGGCATGAACCCGCTGAAAACCGTTTGTTGCAGGCGATCAATACCCAAAAGCTCCATCATGCATGGATCATCAAGGGTCCCCGGGGAGTTGGAAAAGCAACGCTAGCCTTTCGTTTGGCGCGATTTCTTTTGGATCAATCGGCGCCCACAAATGTGCGGTCTCTTGCGGTGCCAAGCGACAGTGCGGTGTCACACCAGGTGGCGTCCGGATCGCACCCCGATCTCCTGGTGGTTGAACGCGCGTTTGATCCCAAAACAAAAAAAGTCAGGAGCGAGATTGTGGTCGCGGATGCCCGGCGCGCTGTCGATCTTGTCGGTTTGACAGCGGCGGCGGGTGGCTGGCGGATCGTTATCGTCGATTCGGCGGATGACTTGAATGACGAATCGGCGAACGCACTCCTTAAAAGCATCGAAGAACCTCCGCCAAGATGCCTGTTTCTGCTGATCGCCCATCGTCCCGGATCACTTTTGTCTACGCTCCAATCGCGTTGCGTTGTGCTGCCACTGTCGCCGCTGACGACCGCCCAGACGGAGCAAGTCATGATTGAGGCTACAGACGGCAAAAGGGAATTGGGTTCGTTTGCGCAACTATCGCGTGGCAGCCCGGGACGGGCACTAGAGCTCATGGAGTCGAAAGGGGCGACGGCGTTTGATGCTTTCCAACGCCAAACGCGGTTCAAGCCTGCGGCGATCATCGAGATTGCGAGCGGGTTCGGGCCGCGTGATGCCACTTCCGATTTCACGATTTTCTTCGACCTGCTGATGCAATGGACTGCAGACTGGGCACGAAAGGCCGCACATGACGGTGGCGGATCGGAAATGGCGCGGGCCCATCGCGACATCAGCCATTCCATTCAGCGCACGAATGCCTTAAACCTCGATCGTCGGCAAACGGTGATCGATGCGCTCACGTTGCTCGATGAGGCCCTGAAGGCCGCCTGATCCCTGACAAGAAGCGGACGCATGCAGAAGACCTACTTCATCACGACAGCCATCCCTTACGCCAATGGCGCCCCCCATATCGGACACGCCTATGAGCGGATCGCCACCGATGTGATGGCGCGCTTCAAGCGGCTCGACGGATATGACGTGCTGTTTGTTACCGGCATGGACGAACACGGCCAGAAGATGCAGCAAACGGCGGTGAGGGAAAGCATGACCCCGCTGCAGCTTGCGGACAGCACTGCCGCCCAGTTTGAAGCGATGGGAAACCTTCTGAATTCACCGGTTGACGACATCGTTCGAACGACATCCACCCGCCACAAGGTTGCCGTGCAGGACATCTGGCGGAGAATGGCTGCCAATGGCGACATTTATCTGTCGAAATATTCAGGTTGGTATTCAGTCCGCGACGAAGCTTATTTCGACGAAGATGAAATTGAAGACCGCGGTGGACGGAAATTCGCGGTGAAATCCGGCGCACCCGTCGAATGGGTAGAAGAGGAGAGCTATTTCTTCCGTCTTTCCGGCTATGCCGACCGATTGCTTGCATATTACGAGGCACATCCGGCTTTCGTGACGCCACAGCATTACAAAAATGAGATCGTTTCTTTCGTCAAACGCGGCCTCAATGACCTGTCGATCAGCCGCACGACATTCGACTGGGGTATCCCGGTGCCCGACGATCTCCGCCATGTGATGTATGTGTGGGTGGATGCGCTGACAAACTACATCACCGCGACGGGGTATCCAGATACGGCGCATCCGCTCGCCAAATTCTGGCCGGCGGATGCCCATGTCATCGGCAAGGATATTACACGCTTCCATTCTATCTATTGGCCGGCTTTCTTGATGTCGGCGCAATTGCCGGTGCCGAAACAGATCGTGGTTCATGGCTTCCTGTTCAGCCGGGGCGAGAAGATGTCGAAGTCGATTGGCAATGTGGTTGCACCCGCCGATCTCGTGGCACGCTACGGCATCGATCCGTTGCGTTATTTCTTTCTGCGCGAAGTGCCCTTCGGCCAGGACGGGAATTATAGCCATGAGGGGATCGTTGCCCGGATCAATGCGGATCTTGCCAACGATCTCGGCAATCTGGCGCAGCGGTCGCTTACAATGATCGCGAAGAATTGCGGCGCAGTGGTTCCCGATTGCGGCGCGCTGACGGACGCGGATCGCGAGATCATGGCAGCCGCTGATGCGTTGCTCGGCGAAGCGAGAGTCCAGCACGATCTCTACGCCATCAACAAGGCGCTTGACGCCATCTGGAGGGCTGTGGCCGACGCCAATCGCTATTTCGCGGCGCAGGAACCGTGGGCGCTGAAGAAGACCGATCCGGTCCGCATGGCAACGGTGCTGTATGTGACCGCGGATGTTTTGCGGGTGCTCGGGTTCCTCATCCAGCCTTACATGCCATCGTCCGCGGCGAAGCTTCTGGACCTGCTGGCGATCCAGCCGCAGGCTCGCTCCTTCGCCGATATCGGCGCCAGATTGATGCCTGGCACACCACTTCCGGTACCAACGCCGATTTTTCCGCGCTATGTGGAGGAGGGGGAAAACCTCTCCGCATCCTGACCATGCTGGTGGTCGACAGCCATTGCCACCTTGACTACGAGGGATTGAACGAACGCTTGCCGGATGTACTGTCGCGGGCCGAGGCGGCGGGTGTGGGTCTGGTTGTATCCATATCTACCCGGGTCAGACATTTTGCGAAACTGCTACGTATCGTCGAGGAACATCCAAACGTGTTCTGCACCGTGGGAACGCATCCGCATCATGCCCATGAAGAACTCGATGTCACGTTGGCGGAACTGGTCAAACTCGCCGCGCATCCGAAAGTCGTGGGAATAGGCGAGGCTGGGCTGGACTATCATTATGATTTCAGCCCGCGGGCCGCACAGGAGAAGGGCTTTCGTCTGCATATCGCAGCAGCGCGGGAAACCGGTTTGCCGCTGGTCATCCACAGCCGCGAGGCAGAAGCCGATACTGCGCGCATTCTGGAAGAGGAAATGGCTGCTGGCGCCTTTAAGCCGTTGTTGCACTGTTTTACGTCGGGCGCGGAACTGGCTGGGCGCGGATTGGAGCTTGGCGCCTATGTGTCATTTTCAGGCATTCTCACTTACAAGAGTGCCGAGGAATTGCGAACGGTTGCGCGGGACGTGCCGATGGACCGAATTCTGGTCGAGACCGATGCGCCTTATCTTGCACCGGTTCCGTATCGCGGCAAAACCAATGAACCGGCGTTCGTGGTGAAGACACTGGAGCAGCTCGCCACGGTCAAAGGTGTGGGGGTGGATCAAACGGCGCGCGCCACCAATGCCAACTTCTTCCGATTGTTTTCGAAAGTTCCATTGCCGCCGAAGTTTGCAGAAGCGGCGTGAGCACTGTCCTTACCATTCTTGGTTGCGGATCATCCGGCGGCGTTCCCCGCATCGGCGGCGACTGGGGTTCGTGCGACGCGGCAAATCCTCGTAACCAGCGTCTGCGCTGTTCGGTCATGATCGAACGCCATTCCGACCGGGGCACAACGCGAGTCCTCGTCGATGCCTCGCCGGACCTCCGGCAGCAAATGCTTCGCCATTCGGTACGCAGCGTCGATGCCGTTCTGTTTAGCCACGAACATGCGGACCATACGCATGGCATCGACGA
>JANLYR010000440.1:0-11521 GCA_031365765.1 Hyphomicrobiales bacterium
CACCCCGCCCGATGCCGGCACCTTCTGGTTCGGTCCCCTGACCGATGCGTCGCGGCAGCGTGACATGGGATTGACCGGCCTGCTCATCGTCGAGGAACGAGAGCCGCTTCCTCCGCTGGACGATATCGCGCTGGTGCTCGACGACTGGAAGCTCACCAATGACGGCGTCATCGAGGAAAATTTCGGCGACATGGATTTGGCCGTCGCGGAAGGCCGCCTCGGCAACTGGTTCACCGTCAGCAACGCCTATCGTCCCGGCATCGGGCTGGAAGGCGGCAAGCCTCTGCGGCTGCGCCTGTTCAATGCGGCCAATGTGCGGACGATGAATGTCCTGGTGAAGGGCGCCGATGCCTTGCTGCTGGCGCTCGACGGTCAACCCCTCAGCCCGCGCGAACTGGGCTCGAAGCCGCTGTCGCTGGCGCCCGGCCAGCGCGCCGATCTACTGGCGGTGGAAGGCGGCGTGGGATTGACGCTTGCCCTCGATCTTTTCGAAGACGTTGTCGAAATTGCTTATGTGGTGCCGAAACGGCCCTTCACCGCCGAAGGGCTCGGAGACAATTTCGCACTTCCTCCCAATCCCATCGCCACTGCACTCGATCTGGATAAAGCCGTCACCGTGCCGCTGGTGATCGAGGGTGGCGCCAAGGGCGGCATGACGGCGGCGAAATTCCAGGGCGAGGTTCGCGATCTCCGCGCGCTTTTGGAAAACGGCATGGCCTGGGCCTTCAACGGCACCGCCGGACCCTCGCCCGAACCGCTAGCCGCGCTCACCTTGGGCCAGAGCGTCGTCCTCGATATCGACAACCGCACCGCCTTCGGTCAGCCGCTGCACATTCACGGCCATGTCTGGAAAAGTCTCGATGGGGAAAGCGAACCCTGGCGCGATACTGCGGTGATCGGCCCTCGGCAAAAGACCAGACTTGCCTTCATCGCCGACAATCCCGGCACCTGGGCCATCCAGAGCCTGGTGGCTGAGAGGGTGGATAGCGGGCTTCTCGCCTCCTTCACCGTTGCCTGAAATGCCTTGATTTGGCCCCTCCACTCATCTACGCCCCACGCGAGCCAGAGGAGCGAGCCCATTGAGCGATGAATCCCTGTTTCGGGAAGTGGACGAGGAAGTCCGCCAGGAACAGTTCAAGAAACTGTGGGAGCGTTACGGTAACATCGTCGTGGCGCTGGCCTTCGTTGTCGTCGCGGCGGTCGGGGGCTGGAAATTCTGGCAGTATTGGCAGGTCACGCAGTCGGAAGCCGCGGCCGAAACCTATTTCGCCGCCGTCCGGCTGGCGACATCCGGCAAAACCGACGAGGCGCTGGCCCGGTTTGCCACGGTGGATCACGAGGGCTTTGGCCAGGTCTCGCGCATGCGCCAGGCCAATCTGCTGGCCAAGCAGGGCAAGGGCGACGAGGCCGTCAAGCTCTATGACTCGATTGCCGCCGATGCGTCGGCCGATCCGACACTGCGCGACGCGGCACGGATCCGGGCAGGCTATGTGCTGGCCGATACGTTGAAACCCGACGAATTGCTTGCCCGAGTCGGCATGTTCGACAAGGAAGAAAATCCCTGGCGCCATGCGGCGCGCGAGATCATGGCGATCGCTGCATGGCGCACCGCCGACTATGCCCTGGCCGACCGCTATGTGAATGCCATCATCGGCGATCCCGAAGCGGTGGGCTCCATCCGCCAGCGGGCTCAGACCCTGGCGCAGCTTATCACGCCGCAGCTTGGCCAGAAGTAGCGTCATGAAATTCCCGTTTGTCATCGTAGTGACAATGGCCGCGGTTCTGCCGCTCGGTGCCTGTGGCATGATGAACAAGCTGACCAAGCAGACCGACGATACGGTATTGCCCGGCCCCCGCGAAGAGGCCATTCCCGGCCGCGCGCAGTTTCCGGCGGAGGGCGAGAAGTTGCCCAAGTCGCCAACGGCCACTGCCGAGGCCCCGGCCTCCGCCGAAACCCTTCCCGATGCTCCGCCTGCGGACAAAAAGAAGCCTTGCGCGGCGGACGATCCCAAATGTCTGCCGCCGCTTACCGACAACGACACTTTCAGCGACGGTCAATGACCGCCACCGTAGCGATCCTCGGACGCCCCAACGTCGGAAAATCGACCCTGTTCAACCGTCTCGTCGGGCGGAAACTTGCTCTCGTCGACAACCAGCCGGGTGTGACGCGCGATAGGCGCGAGGGCGAGGGCCGGATCGGTGACCTCAAATTCCGTGTCTTCGACACTGCGGGACTGGACGATTCGAAAAAAGACTCGCTCGAAGCGCGCATGAGCGCCCAGGCGGAACTCGCCATCGATGACGCCGATCTGATTTTCTTCGTGATCGATGCGCGGGCAGGGGTCACCCCCATCGACCGGCAGTTCGCCGAACGCATCAGAAAGCATGGCAAGCCCGTGGTGCTGGTCGCCAACAAGGCGGAAGCCCGCGCCCACGCACCGGGCCTGACCGAGGGCTATGAACTGGGTTTCGGCGAACCCCTCGGCATATCCGCCGAACACGGCGAGGGCCTCGACCTTCTCCATGACGCGATCGAACCCTTTGCCGAAGCCTCCGCCAAAATCGAAACCGAGGAACGCGCCACCGGACCTTTGCGCCTCGCCATCATCGGCCAGCCCAATGCGGGGAAATCGACGCTGGTCAATGTGCTGCTGGGCGAGGAGCGCATGCTCACCGGCCCCGAGGCCGGCATCACCCGCGATGCGATCTCCACCGATTTTGACTGGCGCGGCCAACCCATCCGGCTGTGGGACACGGCGGGCATCAGGCGCAAGGCGAAAGTCACCGGCAAGATCGAGAAGCTCGCGGTGTCCGACGCGCTCCGCGCCATCCGCTTCGCCGATTGCATCATCGTGCTGATCGACGCCTCGATGCCCATCGAAAGCCAGGACCTGACATTGTCCAATCTCGTGGCCCAGGAGGGCAAGGCGGTTGTCCTTGGCCTGAGCAAATGGGATCTGGTCGAGGACAAGCTGAAGACGCTCAAGGAAGTCGAGAGCAAGCTGGAAGACGTGCTGCCCGAAATTCGCGGCGTGCCCGTCGTGACGCTGTCGGCCAAACAGGAGCGCGGCATCGACAAGCTCATGGCCGCCGTCCTCAAGACGATCGAGAAATGGGGCAGGCGCGTTCCGACCTCGCAGATCAATCGCTGGCTCGAGCAGGCGATCGAACGCAATCCGCCACCGGCACCCGGCGGCCGCCCGATCAAGATCCGCTACGCCACGCAGGCCGACTCGCGTCCGCCCACCTTCGCCATCTTCGGCAATCAGTTGTCGAAACTGCCCACCAGCTATGTGCGCTATCTGATGAACGGCCTGCGCAAGGATTTCGAGCTCGACGGCGTCCCCATCCGCTTCAGCCTGCGCGGCGGCAAGAACCCATACGACAAGGGACGATAATTTCCCTTCTCCAGCGTGAGGCCAAGTCTTGGTTTGGACCGAACATCGCATCCACCGCCTCTTCGAAATCAGCGTGCTGCTGAAAGGCGCGCACGCCTTGCTCGAATGCGGAGCGGGCGTGGCCCTGGCTTTGATCAGTACACAAACCATTGTCGCATGGGCAACCGGGCTCACCCAGCATGAGCTGACCGCCGACCCTCACGATCTTATCGCCAATTTTTTCCTTAACGAGGCGCGGAGTTTTTCGGTCTCGACCAAGTCGTTCTATGTATTTTATCTGCTGACCCACGGCATCGTTAAACTGTTCCTGGTGGCCGGCCTGCTGCGCAACAAGGCCTGGGCCTATCCCGCCTCGCTCGTGGTGCTTTTCCTCTTCATCGTCTATCAGGTTTACCGGTTCACCTTCACGCACGCGTGGGGGCTGGTGGTCCTCACCGTTTTCGATGTGGGTGTGATCGTCTTGATCTGGCATGAGTACCAGCTCGTGCGCCGGCATTTGTCGCGCCAGCATGGGGCAGGGGAAACGACATGACGCTATCGCCGCCAGCGGCCGGCTCGCCCCGCATGTGCTGCATCCTGAACGAGAAAGCGGGCAGGGGCGAGCGCGACGTTGCGAAATTGGTCAGGGCCTCCTTCGCACGCCATGGGCTGACACCCGAATTCCTCAAGCCGGACGGTACGCAGTCGCTCACCGATGTCGCCCGCTCCGCGCTTGGCCAAGGCTATGACACCGTCGTCTGCGGCGGCGGCGACGGCACAATCAATGCGGTGGCCGGCGCCTTGCTTGACACAGAAGTGAAACTCGGCGTGCTGCCATTGGGTACGCTCAATCATTTCGCCCGGGACCTGAACATCCCCCTCGATCTCGATGCCGCCGTACAGGTGATCGTTGATGCAACCTCGCGCAAGGTGGATGTGGGCGAGGTCAACGGCCATGTGTTCCTCAACAATTCGAGCGTGGGGCTCTATCCCAGCATCGTCAGGCTGCGCGAAGGTCTGCAGAAACACGGCTACAAAAAGTGGCTGGCGCTTCTGCGCGCGTCGATCTCCATGCTCACCCGTTTTCGCACGCTCCGCCTCGCGCTCGACATCCGTGGAAAGCCCGCCGTCCAGTGTCGCACCGCCGTTCTCTTTATCGGCAACAACACCTATGACACCACGCTGTTGCGGCTGGGCAAGCGCGCGGCGCTCGACCGCGGTCATCTCTGGGCCATGATGCCGGCGGTCGAAACCCGTTGGAAGCTGATCAGAACCGCCTTGGCCCTTGTGTTCAGCGGCGAAACCCCGGCCGACATCATCAGCTTCGAAACCGAATCCATGACCGTCTCCACGCGGCACAAGCGGCTTCGCGTTTCGACCGACGGCGAAATTCGTCAGATGCGCGCACCGCTGCGCTACCGCACCAGGCCGCAATCGCTTCACGTCCTGGCACCGGGCGCGTGAACTACCGCCACGCCTACCATGCGGGAAGCCATGCCGATGTGCTGAAGCATGTGGTGCTCGCTTGTGTCATCGAGCGCCTCAAGCGCAAGCCCAAGCCGTTCCGCATCATCGATGCGCATGCCGGCGCTGGACTTTACGATCTGAGCGGGCCGGAGGCCTTCAAGACCGGCGAATGGCTGACCGGCATCGGCAAACTCCACGAGCCCTTTGCGCCTGAAGCCGAAGCATTGCTTCAGCCCTATCGCGCCGTGGTGGCGGCGCTGTCGCCGCGCTATCCGGGATCGCCCGAACTTGCCGCGCGGCTGATGCGGCGCGAGGACCGTCTCACCGCCAACGAACTGCACCCCGATGATTTCGCCACACTCGCCCGGCATTTCCGCAATGACCGGCGAGTGACGGTGACGGGCCTCGATGCCGGAGCCTGCCTTGCCGCGGCCCTGCCTCCGCCCGAACGCCGCGGATTGGTCCTGATCGATCCCCCTTACGAACAGCCGGAAGAGGCAGCGCGCGCGGTGGAGGCACTAAAAAATAGTCTTCGCCGCTTCGCCAATGGCGTTTTCATACTGTGGTTTCCGATGAAGGCCGATGGCCTGGGCGAGACACTGACCCAGTCCGTGGCAGCGCTCGCGATTCCTGGAACGCTGCTCGTCCGCATGCGCATCCGAGAAAGCTTCAAGGGCGGTGGGCTGTCGGGGTCGGGTGTAATCCTGGTCAATCCGCCATGGCAGCTCGACGGGGATCTCCGCATTCTCGTTCCGGCGCTGACGGCGCGCCTCGCACTGGGCGACTGGGGGCAGTCATCCGTCGAATGGCTGCTGCCCCCTGGCTGATTATTTCGCCTCGGCGATCGCCTTGGAAAGATCCTCATATTCCTCGCAGGTCGTGCCGCAACGGGCTTCGATCTCGGTCAGTTCGAGCTTGGCCAGATCCACGCGGCCCTGCGCCACATAACCTTCGCCCAGATATTCGCGCGCAAGCACGAAGTTGGGATCGATGGCGAGCGCCTTCTTGTATTGCGCGATGCCCTCGTCGATACGCCCCGCCTTGCGGTGGCTGTAACCGATATAGTTGAGCACCTTGGGATCGTCCTGATTGGAGACCGCGCCCAGCACGGCAAGCGCCCAATCATACTGGCCTTCCTTGGCCAGCGCGCGGCCCTGTTCGTAAAGCTCCGCGTCGGGCAATATGCCGGACTCGACCTTCACGCATTTCTTGGACTTCTTGTCCCAAACCTCGCCCTTCTTGCAATCCTTGGCCTTGGGCGAAGTAGCCGTGGTGTTGTCGCCCATGGACCAGGCTGTTCCCGAAACGGAAAGGCCGAGCAGGGCCGCGAGGGCGAGTGATACGAAATGGCGCATGATGACCTCCTGTATAAATGCAGTCTATATGATTTCACTTGTAACGCCCCATCACATCCCAGTTATAAATCCACGCCAAGGATGCAAGGAAGGCCGCACCTGGCACCAGTGACATGGCCGCATTGCGGCACGAGCGGCGCAAACCGCTGGCATGATAAACGCGGGCAAGGCGGCGCGAGGCTGTCTGGATGCGGGCCGTGCGCGCCATCCGGCGCCGCGCATAGCGCGAAAGTGCAAGGGGAATCGGCGTTTCGCCTGTGAGTTCCGCCGCCAGCACGCAGGCATCTTCCAGCGCCATCGCTCCACCTTGGGCAAGTGTGGGCAGGCTCGCATGGGCCGCATCGCCGATCAATGCGAGGTGGCCGTCGGTCCAGCGCATCAACCGATCGTGATCGGCCGCCGCCCATCGGCGCCACGACCTGGGCGCTTCCAGCACGTCCCCCAGCGCCTGGACGGTGTTGCGGAATGCCCCGCTTGGTTGATCCGGCGCGCCCGAGTCTTTCCAGACTTGGGTGCCGTCGATTGCCGCCACGATGTTGAACTGGCGCCAGTTGCTCACCGGGTAATGCACCACATGCCCACCTGGTGACAGCCACAGCGTGACGCAATCGGCGGCAATGGCCGGCGGCACGTCTGAAATCGGAATGAGCGCACGAAAAATCGTCTGGCCGCGATGGACCGGCCCGGCCTCACCGGCGATCTGCCGGCGGATCACCGACCGCAAGCCGTCGGCGCCGATCACGGCGGCACCCTCCGCCGCACCGCCATCGGAAAAAACCAGCCGCGCCCCCGTGCCGGTATTTTCCGCCGACACAACCTGGCGCGAAGCCGACAGCGCGATGAGACCCTGCGCCCGTGCGCTTGTCACCAGCGCGTCCATCAGTTCCCCCCGGTGCAACACGCGGTAAGGCGCGCCGAACCGCTTCTGGAAACTCTCACCCAGCGGGATGCGTTGCAAAAACCTTCCCGTCACGCCGTCGCGCACATGAATTTCACGGGGGCTGACGCAGTGCGGCTCAACCGCGTCCCAGGCACCCAGCCAGCGCAATGCCCGCACCGCGTTGGGCGACATCTGCAAGCCTGCACCTTCGGTCGAAAATTCCGCCGCCTGCTCGAAAACCTGCGAGGCGACGCCTTGCCGCGCGAGGCCAAGACTAGCGGCCAGTCCCGCGATACCGCCACCGGCAATGAGGAAGGGAGGGCCTACTGGAACTGCTCCGGCAGATAATCCGCCTTCACCAGATTCTGGAACTTCGTCAGCCGCGCATCGAATTGCAGTTGCACGATTCCGGTGGGGCCGTGGCGCTGCTTGCCGATGATGACCTCGGCCACACCCGTCACCTTGTCCATCTGGTCCTGCCAGTCCTGATGCTCGCTGGTATTGGGCTTGGGCTCCTTGCGTTCGAGATAATACTCCTCGCGGAAGATGAACAGCACCACGTCGGCATCCTGTTCGATCGATCCCGATTCGCGCAAGTCCGCGAGCTGTGGCCGCTTGTCGTCGCGGTTTTCCACTTGCCGCGACAATTGCGACAGCGCGATGATCGGCACGTTCAGTTCCTTGGCCAGCGCCTTGAGCCCAACGGTGATCTCGGATACTTCCTGCACGCGGCCCTCGGCGGCGCGCCGCGACGAACCGGCGAGAAGCTGGAGGTAATCGACCACCACCATCCCCAATCCGCGCTGGCGCTTGAGCCGTCTGGCGCGCGCTGCCACCTGCGCAATCGTCAAGCCGCCTGTCGCATCGATATAGAGCGGCAGCGATTGCAACTCGCGGCTCACCTCGACGATGCGCTCGAATTCAGGCTCGGTGATCTTGCCGCGCCGGATGCGTTCCGACGGAATTCCGGACTGTTCGGCGATAATGCGCGTCGCCAATTGCTCGCTCGACATTTCGAGCGAGAAGAACGCCACGATCCCGCCATTGAGCACCTTCACCGTGCCGTCCGGCTGATGCTCGGCATTGTAGGCCCGCGCCACGTGATAGGCGATGTTGGTGCCCAGCGCCGTTTTCCCCATCGCCGGACGGCCCGCCAGGATGATGAGGTCGGAAGCCTGCAGGCCGCCCATCTTTTCGTCGAGGTCTTTCAACCCCGAGGCTATGCCCGACAGTCCGCCGTCGCGCTGATAGGCGCTCGCCGCCATGTCGACCGCATCGGTCAGCGCCCGCCCGAACGGCTGGAAGCCCTGGCCGTATTTTCCCGTCTCCGCGATTTCGAACAGCGTCTGCTCGGCCCGCTCGATCAGGTCCTTTGACGTGTCCTCGACCGGCGTATCGAAGGCATCGTTGACGATGTCGGTGCCGATGCCGATGAGCTTGCGGCGCTGCGCCAGTTCATAAACGGCGCGGCCATAATCCTCGGCATTGAGCACGGTCGTGGCACTGGCCGCGAGCCGCGCCAGATAGGCCGGTCCGCCGATCTCCTTCAGCGTCGCGTCATTGTCGAAATAACTCTTGAGCGTGACCGGGCTTGCCAGCTTTCCGGCGCGGATCAGCGTCGAAGCCGCCTCGAAGATGCGCGCATGCACGGCTTCGAAGAAATGATCGGGCAGCAGAAAGTTCGAGACGCGGTCGCAGGCATCGTTGTTGACCAGAATGGCGCCCAGCACAGCCTGTTCCGCCTCAAGATTGTGCGGAGGTGTGCGATACGCCTCTTCGGGACCATCGGTTTCAACGGAGCGCAGAGTGGTTTGTTGCGGCATGGGGCAGTGATAGCCGAAAAGTTAACGAGGGATGAATTCGAATCGCATTATGCGCGCTATCCACAGGCGGAAAAGTCTTTGAATCCTTTTCCCGTTCGGAGAATGGGAACACAGGAAGCCGGCGCTACTCCGCCGGCACGGCCTTGAACCTTGGCCGCTTCGTCTCGATCTCCCGCAGGCTTTCCTCCGCCTCCACCATGTAGTTCCGCGTGATCGGCAGCGCGTGCTGGTTCTTGCAGAACTGGATCTGGAAATTGTTCATTCCGCCGAAGCGGAAGGCCGCCTCCGAGGCCGCGAGATAGAATTCCCACATGCGGCAGAAGCGCTCGTCGTAGATTTGCCGGGCCTGCCCGCGATGCGCGCCGAACCGGTTCGACCATTCCCGGATGGTGCGGGCATAATGCAGCCGCAGAATTTCGATGTCGGTGACGTAAAGCCCGGCGCGCTCGATCTGCGGCAGAACTTCCGATAGCGCCGGCACATAGCCGCCTGGAAAAATATATTTCTTGATCCAGGCGCTGGTGGCGCCGGGCCCATCGGAGCGGTTGATCGAATGCAGCACGGCCACGCCGTCATCCTTGAGGAGGCTGGCGCAGCGCGCGAAGAATTCCTTGTAGTGCACGACCCCCACATGCTCGAACATGCCGACCGACACGATGCGATCGAATTTCTCGTTGAGCTGGCGATAGTCGAGAAGCCGGAAGCGGGCGCGTTCCGAAAGCCCCCGCTGCTGGGCCCGCTCGTTGGAAAGCTTGTACTGCTCTTCCGACAGGGTGACGCCCGTCACCTCGGCTCCGCACACTTCGGCCAGATAGAGCCCGAGCCCGCCCCAGCCCGATCCGATATCCAGCACCTTCATGCCGGGCTCGATCCGCAATTTGGCCGCGAGATGGCGCTTCTTGGAGCGCTGCGCGTCTTCCAGCGACTGGTCCGGGCTTTCGAAATAGGCGCAGGAATATTGCCGGTCGCGGTCGAGGAACAGATCGTAGATCGCACCCGACAGATCGTAGTGGTGCGCCACGTTTTTTTTGGACTTGCCGATGGGATTATACTGGTCGAAGCGTTTCTTCAGGATACGGAGGATATAGAGCAGGCGCGCGGCGGGAAGCGGGGGATTGGCCTCGGAATTGGACATCAACAGCGCGATCACGTCATAGACGCTGCCCTGTTCGATGACGAGGCCACCGTCCATATAGGTTTCGCCGAGATTGAGATCGGCATCCATGGCGATGCGCCGCGCGGCGCTGTCGCTGGTGATCCTGAACCCAACCGGCGTGCCGCTGCCGTCGCCATAGACGTGCTTCCCGCCCCTGGGATCCGTCACATGCAGCTCACCCGTCCGGACCACAAATTTCAGCGCACGATCCAGCAACGCAAACATCGGACCCACTCCCGTCTTGGTAAACAAAAGCTTAATACGCGCGTCGCGAAGAGGGCAAGTGCCTCGCGGCGGCGAAGGTTAACAAAAAAAGGGCCGCCGGAAGGCAGCCCTCATATTGCGCGGATGGGCCGGTTTAGGCTTCGTCCGGAACCGCACCTTCCTGTTCGAACAGGGCTTCGGCGGCGGCGCGGACTTCGGCGCGGTCGGAGAGGGGACCGGTCAGATCGTCGCCGCGGGCCTGGGCGGCCGCTTCCTCGGCCGAGCGCGCGACATTGATCGTCACCTTCACTTCGACTTCCGGATGCGGCGACACCGTCACCGTATAGACGCCGATCGTCTTGATCGGCGCGTCGAGCTGCACATGCGAGCGCTCGACCTTGACCCCCGAGGCCGATGCGGCTTCGGCGATGTCGCGCGGGCTGACCGAGCCATAGAGCTGGCCCGATTCACCTGCCTGCCGGATGAGCGTGAAGCTCTGCCCGTCGAGGCCCCGTGCTTCCGTCTCGGCGTCCTGGCGGCGCGACGCGTTCTTGGCTTCAAGCCCAACGCGGTCGCGTTCGAACTTGGTCTTGTTGTCGTCGGTGGCGCGCAGCGCCTTGCCGCCGCGCAGAAGATAGTTGCGGGCGTAGCCCGCCTTGACCTTGACCACCTGGCCCATGGCGCCGAGCTTCGGCACGCGCTCGAGGAGAATGATGTCCATGACTGTCTCTCCTACTTCAGCACATAGGGCAGGAGCCCCAGGAAGCGGGCGCGCTTGATGGCCTGGGCCAGCAGACGCTGCTTTTTGGCGCACACCGCGGTGATGCGGCTCGGCACGATCTTGCCGCGCTCGGAAATATAGCGCTGCAGCAGGCGCGTGTCCTTGTAGTCGATCTTGGGCGCGTTATCCCCGGTAAAGGGGCAGCTCTTGCGGCGCCGGAAAAACGGCCTGCGGGCCGGTTGGGCAGCGGTTGACATCAGAGTGCCTCCGTCGGAGTTTCGGTTGTTTCATCCCGGCGCGGCCGGCCGCCGCGATCACCGCCGCCGCCGCCACCGCCACCACCACCGCCGAAGCGTCCGCCACCGCCGCCAAAGCTCCTGCCGCCACCACCGCCGAAGCCGAAGCCCCGGTCGTCGCCGAAGCTCGACCGCTCCTCGCGCTCGTCGCGGCGTCGCATCTGGGCCGAAGGTCCTTCTTCCAGCGCTTCGACCTTGACCGTCATGTAGCGGCTGACATACTCGCTGATCGACATCTGGCG
>JANLYR010000451.1:0-1752 GCA_031365765.1 Hyphomicrobiales bacterium
CCAGGGCCAGTTCGCGCTGGGGCACGACAACCTGTCCGAGACCATCGCCTACGCCATCAAGCGAAATGCGCGGACGCCAAATCTGGCCTTCGGCGTGGTGGCGCTGTCGCACGCCAATGTCAACCTGCTGCCCGCCTTCGATATCACGCTCTGCCTTTCGGTCGCGCATTACTGGCACCGCGAATATGGCGAGGAGGCGTGCTGGAGCATGATCGGGGCGCTGATCGCCCGGTCGCGCGTCTTCCTGTTCGAAGGTGCCAGCATCCGCCAGAAATATGGGGAGACGCCGCCCGGCATCATCGACAATGACGAGCAATCGGTGACCCGGTATCTGGACGAGAGGCTTCGTGCCGCGGCGGGCGGGGGCCACGCGGTGCGGGCACTCGGCAAGGTCAAGTCGCTGGGCAAAGAGGAGTTCCGCTACATGTATGCGGTGGAGAAGCGCTAGGCTTGGCCGCATCGCGCAATATCCAGGCGAGGCTCGCCGCGGCCGGGCTTGAGCGACTGGAAGACCAGCTTTTCGGCGCTGTGGTTTCGCGGAGTAGGGGAACTTTTTGTGGACCGTGGTGGATCGGCGGCGGGGCGGGCGAAAGGCGCAAACTGGCCGCCGCGATGACGGCGTTGGGGGCCGGCAATTTTCCCACTCCGATGGCGATGGCATGGGCGATGCTGTTTCCGGCTCAGGGTGCTTTTCATGCCGATGCGGTCGTGGCGAAAACAAATCTCCGCGCGTTTTATTTGAGCGATGGCCTGACGCTGAAATTTTCGGGTGCGGCGGGGCCGATCCGCAACGAGATCGCGGTGCGCCGCGCGATCGTGGATACGGCCCATGTCCGCGTGCCGCGCATCGCGCGCAGCTTTGACGGTGACGAGCCGTATATTTTCGAAAACCTGGTGCGCGGTTCGCGGCCGGCGGAGCGCGACGTTACTCAGGGCTTCGTTCAGAAACTGTGGGCGTTCCATCTTGCCAACGGCATGAAGTCGGAAGTGCTGTCGTCCGTTATTGACCCGGAGCAACTCGACACGGCGCTCCATGCGGCATTGCAGGGGTTTCCGGAACGTGCGCCGCAGATCATGCAGGGCTGGCTGGCGTTGAAGCGCGAGATCGACTGGGCGAGCCGCGTGCCGGTCGGCCTCACGCATGGCGACATGGCGGTGTCGAACATTCTTGTCGATGACGCGGGCAATCTGGTGCTGCTGGACTGGGAGCAGGGCGCGCAACGTGTGGTTCTCGACGATTTCGCCAAACTGGCCTTGCGGTTTCCCAGTATCCTCACACCGCTGCGCGGTAGCTATGCAAACTGGCTGGGAGAACCGGCGCCCGACCTTCGGCCGCTCATCACGCTATGCCTTCTCAACCGGTTCGCTTGTGTGTGGCAGACGCCGGAAGGGGCGGCTAACGTCAAGCTGCAGGGGCGCCGCCTCGATCTGGCCGAGCGGGCGCTGGGGGAAACATGGGAGACATGATGTTCGACGATCTGAAAGGCAAGACGGTGGTGGTGACGGGAGGCGTCACGGGGATTGGCGGTGCCGCGTCCAAGGCATTCGCGGCTGCCGGTGCGCGCGTGCTGGCGCAGTATCTGGGCGGCGTGGCGGAGGCGAAAGTAATGGAGGCGGCCGGTATCGCCACGCTGCGGATCGATCTCACGGCGGAAGGTGCGCCCGATGCGCTGATGCGGGCAGCGGTGACGCAACTGGGCCGAATCGATGTTCTCATCAACAATGCGGGCAGCCTCGTGGCGCGCACGGTGC
>JANLYR010000471.1:0-1575 GCA_031365765.1 Hyphomicrobiales bacterium
GTTTCGCCCTTGGTCCAGAGCGCCCGGCGTGAGCGAGACCAGAACGTCGCCTTGCCGCCCGCCAATGTCGCGTTCAGCGCTTCGGCATTCATATGGGCGATCATCAGAACTTCGCCCGTCTCGGCATGAGTGCAAACGGCAGTAATCAGCCCGTCAGCATCATAACGTGGATCAAGGGTAAGGCCGGTTTCGCGGGCGTTGGTCATACCGGCCTTTTAAGGCGATGACGTTGGAGGGCAAGCAGCGACGGACTTTTCCGACGATGAGCCATTACAAATTGAAGACAACTCCCTATATGCGCGTCACGGCGCAACCATCGGACGACTCCCCATGATCACCACGCATCCGTTCGATGACGACAAGCTCAAGGAAGAATGCGGGATTTTCGGGGTGTGGGGTGCCGACACGGCCTCCGCTGTCGTCGCGCTGGGCCTCCACGCCCTCCAGCATCGCGGCCAGGAAGCGGCTGGCGTCACCAGTTGGGACGGCACAGATTTTCATTCGCACCGCGCGATGGGCCATGTCGCGGGCAATTTCGATCGTGACGAAATCATCAATGGCCTGCCCGGAAGCGTCGCCTGCGGCCATGTCCGTTATGCGACGACGGGTGAAACATCGCTCCGCAACATCCAGCCGCTCTATGCTGATCTCGCCTCCGGGGGCTTCGCGGTTTCTCACAATGGTAATATCTCGAACGCGATGACGGTAAAGCGCGATCTGGTGCGCCGGGGTTCGATATTCCAGTCGACGAGCGACACCGAAGTGATCATCCATCTGGTCGCCACCAGCACTTACCGCACTTTGCTCGACAAGTTCATCGATGCGCTCAAACAGGTGGAGGGCGCCTATTCACTGATCTGCCTGACGCCGGAAGGCATGATTGTGTGCCGCGATCCGCTCGGTATCCGTCCACTGGTGATGGGCAAACTCGGTGAAACCTTTATCTTTGCCTCGGAAACGGTGGCGCTCGACGTGGTCGGGGCAACTTATGAACGCGAGGTCGAACCGGGCGAAATCATTGTCATCAGCAACGGCGAACTGCGCTCGATCAAGCCGTTCGCGGCGGTCAGCCCGCGGCCCTGCATTTTCGAGCATGTCTATTTCTCGCGGCCCGATTCGATCGTCGATGGCTCAAGTGTCTATTCGGTGCGCAAGGCCATCGGCGCGCAGCTTGCGATCGAAAGCCCGGCGCGCGTGGATATGGTCATCCCGGTGCCGGATAGCGGCACGCCAGCGGCCATCGGCTATGCCCAGCAGTCTGGCATCCCGTTCGAACTCGGCATTATCCGGTCGCACTATGTGGGGCGGACGTTTATCCAGCCGGGCGATCAGGTGCGGCATCTTGGTGTCAAGCTGAAGCACAACGCCAATCGTGCGCTGATTGAGGGCAAGAGCGTGGTCCTGATTGACGACAGCATCGTGCGCGGCACCACAAGCCTCAAGATCGTCCAGATGATGCGCGATGCGGGTGCGACCGAAGTTCATCTGCGGATCGCCAGCCCGCCAACGCGACATAGCTGCTTTTATGGCGTTGACACACCCGAACGCTCCAAGCTGCTCGCGGCACGGCATAAT
>JANLYR010000486.1:0-7277 GCA_031365765.1 Hyphomicrobiales bacterium
GACGCTCACCGACACGCTCGTCCGCCTTCAGGGCATCAAGGCGCAGATCGATCTCGTCGCCGTCGAGTCGGAGCAGATGTCGAACCGCGCCTCCTCGATCCAGCGGCAGCAGTTTTTCCAGCGCATTTTCCAGGGTGGGCCCTCGATCCTCAATCCCTCATTGTGGATCGACGCCGGACTGGGCTTCGGTCTGTTGGTTTCGAAACTCGCCGCCGTCGTTGCCACCTGGGCCAGGGAAGCCCGCGCCAGCCCCAACGCGCCCGTTCTGGGCCTGGTCCCGATCTACCTGGCCGTCCTCGTCGCGGCGTTTGCCCTTTTGCGCCGCCGCGTCGAAAACTGGTCGCGCCTGCATCACGCCGCCAAGCGCAGCCCCGACGAGATGGACCGGTTGTGGCGCGTGCTGCGCGCCGGCCTCGTCATTCTGGTGCTGCTGGCCGTCGTTTTCGCGCCGGTGATCGCGCTGATCGAGGCATCGGGCTTCATGACCGGCGGCATCGAGGTGGTGCTCTACGTCATCCTCAACATCGCCGCACCCACGCTCATCAATGGCACACTGGCCCGGCGCATCGCCGCACCCGGCCAGCCCGAGTGGCGCGTCGTCAATCTCGACGAGAGAGCGGCATCGCGCTTTTCCGTTCTTGCCACGCTCATCGCTTTCATTTCGGCGGTGTCGATCACGGTAAGCGCCATTGCTGACAGGCTTTTCGTCCCCATCAACTATACCATCGGCCAGTCGGGCGTCCTGACGCTGGCCATGCTGGTGGCGCAAGGTGCGCTCCTCGTGGCGCTGCGCAACCAGCAGGGCCTGACGCCGCGCCCGCCCGGCCGCAAATTCTATTTCACCTGGACGGCTCGCCTCCAGGGTCTGCTTTGGCTGGCGGTGCTGACTGGTATCGCAGCACTGCTTTCGGGCTATGTGGCGCTCGCCGGCTACATCGCCCAGCGCCTTTTCGACACGACGCTCATCGTCGGCGGATTGTTCTTCCTGCACTATCTGTCCGACGCCGCGGTCGCCGCCAGCCTCGATCCGATGAGCGCATTCGGGCGCTTCCTGCGCCGCTTCACCGGCCTGGGCGAGCGCGGTATCGAGCGCATGGGCCTGCTCTTCCGCACGGTCGTCGATCTCGTTCTGATCCTCGCCGGTCTGCCGCTGCTCTTCCTGCAATGGACCTTGACCTGGGTTGATTTCCGCAGCCTCGCCAACAGCGCCTTCTACGGTTTCAAGGTGGGCGATGTCAGCCTGTCGCTGTCGACCGTTTTGCTCATCGTCGCGGTGTTCGCCGGCGGCATCGCCGTCACCAACCTCATCATCCGCTGGCTCGACCGCCGCATCCTCACCGAAACGCGGATCGACAAGGGCGTGCAGGATTCGGTGCGCAAGGGCGCCGCCTATGCCGGCTACATTCTGGCCGCGGGTTTCGCCTTCAGTGCCGCGGGGCTCGAATTCGCCAATCTCGCATTCATCGCGGGCGCCTTGGGCGTCGGCATCGGTTTCGGTCTCCAGTCCATCGTCAACAATTTCGTCTCCGGCCTCATCCTCCTCGCCGAGCGGCCCGTGCGCGTCGGCGACTGGGTTGTGCTGAATGCGGGCGAGGGCATCGTCAAGCGCATCAATGTGCGCTCGACCGAAATCGAGACCTTCGATTCCTGTTCCATCATTGTGCCCAATTCGGTGCTGGTGGCGGAAGCCGTGCGCAACTGGACCCATGGCGACAATATCGGCCGCTTCGGCGTCAACCTCACCGTCGCTTACGACAGCAATGCGGAAAGCGTGCGCGATCTGCTCCTGGCGCTGACGCGCGCCCATCCCAAGGTTCTGACCTATCCCGAGCCCGTGGTGCTGCTCGCCCGCTATGGTCAGTTGGGGCTCGATTTCGAAATCAAGGCGCATATCGCCGATGTGTTTGAAGGCGCCATCGTCGCCAGCGATCTCCGCTTTGAGATCCTTAACGCCTTCGCCGAAAAGGGCATTATCATTCCCGTGCCGCCCATTGTAGCCTTGCGATCATGAACGACGCACCCCAGGATTTCGAACATCTCTCCGGTATCGAGTTTCTCCGCAGCCTGATGGAGAACTGGCATCTATCCCCCATGGGCTCATCGCTCGACATGCGCCTTGTCGCGGTCGGCGACGGCACGGCGGAATTCGAGGCGCATCCCACGCCCCGATTCTACAATCCGCAGCAGCGCCTGCATGGCGGCTACGCGGCCACACTGCTCGACAGCGCCATGGGCTGCGCGGTGCAGACGAAGATGCCGCCGGGCGTGGGCTTCGGCACCATCACCCTCAATGTCAATTATGTCGGCAGGATCGACATCGCCAACGGCCGCCTGCTGTGCGCGGCCAAGGTTTTGCATTTCGGCCGCAGCATGAGCACGGCGGAAGCCCGCGTCACCGACGGCAAGGACAAGCTCGTGGCCCACGGCTCCGGCACCTTCCTGGTCTATCCCAAATGAAACCGAACGCCGTCGTCACCGTTTCCGGCGTCTCGTTCGGCAACGAACGTCCGTTCGTCTTGATCGCCGGGCCCTGCCAGATGGAAAGCCGCGACCACGCCTTCATGATGGCGGGGCGCTTGCAGGAAATCGCCACCCGCCTCGGCTTGGGCCTTGTCTATAAAACCAGTTTCGACAAGGCCAACCGCACCAGTACCTCGGGCAGGCGCGGCCTCGGCCTTGAAAAATCCCTCGCCGTCTTCGCCGATCTGCGCAGCGCATTGCAAATCCCCGTCCTCACCGATGTCCATGAAATTCATCAGTGTGCGGAACTGTCGCCCGTCGTCGACATCCTGCAGATTCCGGCCTTTCTCTGCCGCCAGACCGATCTTCTGGTCGCCGCGGCCAAAACAGAGAGAGTGGTGAACGTCAAGAAAGGCCAGTTTCTCGCACCCTGGGACATGGTCAACGTTGTGGAAAAAATAACCGGCGCCGGCAATCCCAACGTGCTCCTCACCGAGCGCGGCGCAAGCTTCGGCTACAACACGCTCGTCTCCGACATGCGGGCCATTCCCGTGATGGCGAAAACCGGTGCCCCGGTCATCTTCGACGCCACCCATTCCGTCCAGCAGCCGGGAGGGCAGGGCACTTCATCGGGTGGTGAACGCGACATGGTCCCCGTCCTCGCCCGCGCCGCAGTCGCCGTCGGCATCGCCGGCCTCTTCATCGAAACGCACGAGAACCCGGAAAAAGCCCCCTCCGACAGCGCCACCATGCTGCCCCTCGATCAGATGGAACCGCTCCTCGAAAAACTCCTGGCGCTGGACCGGTTAGTTAAAACCTGATCGCAAGGCCTAGCAAACCCACCTTCTCATCATGACCGTACTCGACACGGTCATCTTCTTCGCGTGCCCAAGAAGATCCCCGCGTCAAGCGCGGGGATGATGAATCTTTCCAGCTCTCACCGCCGCTTCCCCTCCACATCCGGAGCCTTGGGAAACCGCGACAGCGTATCGCGGTCCGTCACACTCAGATGGTTCCGCGTATATTGCTCGGAGGCCTGGCGCAGCGGCTGGAAATCCCACGGAAACTGCGCCCCCTTCTTCATCGCCTCGAACAGCATCAGCCGCGATTGCTGGCTCCGCAGCACATCGCCATGGATGCGCGCGATATCGAACTTCGTTTCGACCTCGCGCCGGAACAGTTCGCTCAGCGGGTGACTGCCCGCCAGATTGTGCAGCTCGTCCGGATCGTCCACGAGATTGAACAGCTGGTCGGGATCGGACGGTGTATGGATGAACTTCCACGGTCCTCGCCGCAGCATATACATGGGCGCCACGGCCCCTTCGGCGAGATACTCGCCCCACACCGTCGCTTCGAGACCGTCGCCTTCGCCCTCAAGCAACGGCACAAGCGAACGCCCGTCCACCGCGCGGGCCAGTTTCGTTTGGCCACCGATCGCCGCCAGGGTCGGCGCGATATCGGCCAGCGATACGGGGTCCGTCACGCGCCGCGCCCGGTACAGTTTCGGCGACCAGACGATCAGCGGAACATGCGAGGCAGGCTCGAGGAACGACATTTTGTACCACATGCCCCGCTCGCCGAGGAAATCGCCATGGTTGGAGGTGAACACGATCACCGTGTCGTCGAGTTTCCCCGTGGCCTCCAGCGCGCCAACCAGTTTTCCCACCAGATCGTCGACATAGCTGATGCTGGCGAAATAGCCGTGGCGCGCGGCGCGGACATCGGCTTCGGTCACGGTATAGTCGTCCATTGCCGCCACCTCGTGCAGGCGCTGGCTGTGCGGATCGCTGGCATTGTGGCCGCTGCCGGATACGCGCGGCGGGCCGATGTCCGCGTCGCGATACAGGTCCCAGTATTTTCGGCGGTTGGCATAGGGGTCGTGCGGGTGCGAAAACGACGCCATCAGGCAGAACGGCGCATTGGGATCGAAGCGGGCGTAATCGTAGATCTTGCGCACCGCGAGGAACGCCGCCTCGTCGTCGAATTCGAGCTGGTTGGTGATCTCCGCCACGCCCGGCTGCAGCACGCTGGTCATGTTGTGGTACCACCAGTCGATCCGTTCCTGCTTCAGTCGCCAGTCCGGGGTCCAGCCGAAATCCGCCGGATAGATATCGGTGGTGAGCCGTTCCTCCAGCCCGTGCAGCTGGTCGGGGCCGACGAAATGCATTTTACCCGATAGACAGGTCCGGTATCCGGCCAGCCGGAGATAATGCGCGAAGGTCGGAAGGGAAGACGGAAACTCCGCCGCGTTGTCATAGACCCCGGTGCGCGATGGCAGCAGGCCGCTCATCACGGTCGCCCGCGCCGGCGCGCAGAGCGGGCTGTTGGAATAGCAGTTGTCGAACACCACGCCCTCGGCCGCCAGACGAGACAGGTTTGGCGTCCTGACCAGCGGATCGCCGTAAAAGGGAAGGAAACGCGCCGCCAATTGGTCGGCCATGACGAGCAGGATATTGGGTTTGGGATGTGCCATGGACTTGACCTATAAGGCCGGGCGCCGCCCATGAAAACCATTTTGCTGTTCGCCATCCGCGCCTATCAGCTCAGCTTTTCGCTGCTGCTGGGGCGCCGTTGCCGCTTTCTGCCGACCTGCTCGGACTATGCCAGCGAGGCGATCGAGACGCACGGCGCCTGGCGCGGCTTCGGGCTGGCGGCAAGGCGCGTATCGCGCTGCCATCCCTGGGGCGGCGCGGGCTTCGATCCCGTCCCGCCCGGCCTCAACGGAAAAGGGGTCCCCGAGGACCCCTTGTAAGAATGCGTCGTGCCCGGTCCTACCAGCTGAAATTGTAGGTAAGCCCCGCCCTCACCATGTGGATCGCTTCGAATTCCATGTCGACATCGCCGCCAAAACCCAGGCTGTCGATCAGCGTGTAGCTGGTGTTCGGAACATCGACGTAAAGGTATTCCAGCCTTGCCGCCAGGCCGCCGCCGAAGGCGTGTTCAATGCCGCCGCCCACCGTCCAGCCGGTCAGCCACTTGTCGTCGCGGATATTCTCGGTGCCGACCTCGCCGCTGAACTCGGTATCGATAAAGGCGGCACCACCCGTCACATAAAGCAGCGTGTCGTTATGCGCCCAGCCGGCGCGCGCCCGGAGCGTCCCGATGCCATCGAATTGCAGGGCGGTCTGTTCCGCCGGGCTGTTGTTGGTGGCCACGTCGCCACCCCAGGCATAATCGCCCTCGATGCCCACGACGAGATTGTCGAATTGATAGTTCCATCCCGCCAGCACGCCGGCATGATAGCCCGTGCCGCTCATTTCGATGTCCGGCGCCACGCAGCCGCAGAGCGGGGAGGCGTCATAATCGCCTTCGAGCGAGGCGAAACCGGCGAAGCCTCCGATATAAGGTCCGGTCCAGTCGTAACCGGGACGCAGATCTTCGATCGGCGGCGGTTCGAGGTCTGCGGCAAGGGCTGAGGACACCGGCACCAGGGCCGACACGGCGAACAGGAAAGGCACGAAGAGCTTTGTCATATGGGTTACCCGGAACCAGTGTTAACGTTGCAGTTCGACTGTATGATGGGGCGTTAAGGTTAACGCCGCCTTACCCGTTAACCATGAACCGGCGCCAAACCGTCTTGACCGGCGCTGCCCGCGATGGCTAAAGCCAACGGATTGAAATCGCTTACCTGCAAGCGTGCGCAGGAGTGAGCAGGAGGATCCGATGATCAAGCTGACATTCCCCGATGGCGCTGTGCGCCAGGCCGAATCGGGTGTCACCGCCGCCGAGGTTGCGGCTTCGATCGCCAAATCGCTGGAAAAGAAGGCCGTGGCCGCTCTGGTCAACGGCGTTCCGGTGGACCTCGCCGATCCGATCGAAAGCGACTCGACCCTCAAGATTCTCACCCGCGACGACCCCGAGTCGCTCGAACTCATCCGCCATGACGCAGCCCATGTTCTGGCCGAAGCCGTGCAGGAGCTCTTTCCCGGCACCCAGGTCACCATCGGCCCGGTAATCGAGAACGGCTTCTATTACGATTTCTTCCGCAACCAGCCTTTCACCACGGAAGACTTCGCGCCCATCGAAAAAAAGATGCGCGAGATCATCGCCCGCGACAAACCCTTCACCAAATCCCAGAAGTCGCGTGAGGAGGCCAAGGCGTTTTTCCGCGCGAGGAGCGAAAATTTCAAGGTCGAGCTGGTCGATGCCATCCCCGGCAACGAGTCGATCAAGTTCTACGACCAGGGCGGCTGGATCGATCTCTGCCGCGGGCCGCACATGACGTCCACCGGCAAGGTCGGCAACGCCTTCAAGCTGATGAAGGTGGCCGGCGCCTATTGGCGGGGCGACTCCAAAAACCCCATGCTCACCCGCATCTACGGCACCGCCTGGGCCAACGACAAGGATTTGCAGAATTACGTCACAGCCCTCGCCGAAGCCGAGAAGCGCGATCACAGGAAGCTCGGCCGCGAGATGGACCTGTTCCATTTCCAGGAGGAGGGCCCGGGCGTCGTGTTCTGGCACGCCAAGGGCTGGACCATCTTCCAGCAGTTGATTGCCTATATGCGCCGCCGCCTGTCGAAGCTCGACTACCAGGAGGTAAACGCGCCACAGCTACTCGACAAGTCGCTGTGGGAAACCTCGGGCCACTGGGAGTGGTATCGCGAAAACATGTTCGCAGCGCAGTCGGCGGGCGACGAGGCGGAAGACAAGCGCTGGTTCGCCATCAAGCCGATGAACTGCCCGGGCCACATCCAGATCTTCAAGCACGGCTTGCGCTCGTATCGCGAACTGCCGCTGCGCAAGGCGGAGTTCGGGTTGGAGCACCGATACGAGCCTTCCGGCGCCCTGCATGGCCTGATGAGTGTGCGTGCCTT
>JANLYR010000031.1:0-21853 GCA_031365765.1 Hyphomicrobiales bacterium
GGGCCGGATATAATTTACAACCAGCTTGGACGGGGCCGTAATGCGTGGTTCGGTTTTATATTTCATCGCGGTCGGCCCCCCCTCGCGTGCCGAGGACGGTGGCGCCGACCTGAGCTATGTTTATGCTGCCGCCGACGATGCCGGTCGCGCCATCGCGCGTATCAACAAGGAAGCTGATGGTTTTGCCGTATTCGTCACCAAATCCACCGTCCCCGTCGGCACCAGCCGCGAAGTGGCGCGCATCGTGGGCCAGCACCTCGGTCCGTCCCGGTTCGCGGTGGCGTCCAACCCCGAATTCTTGCGCGAAGGCTGTGCCATTCGCGATTTCATGGAGCCGGACCGGATCATCGCCGGCAGCAATTCGGAACGGGCCCGCGCGCTCCTGGAAGACCTTTACCGGCCGCTGACCCGTCAGGGCAGGCCGCTGGTCGTGACCACCACGGTCGAAACCGCCGAACTGATCAAATATGCAGCGAATGCCTTCCTCGCAACCAAGGTGACTTTCATCAATGAAATGAGCCGCTTATGCGAAAAACTTGGGGCCGACGTAGAGGAATTGGCACGTGGCATCGGCATGGACCACAGGATTGGCGACAAATTCCTGAAAGTGGGCCCTGGCTACGGCGGCTCCTGTTTTCCCAAGGACACCCTGGCCCTCATCAAGACCGCCAATGATTTCAACAGTCCAGTCGAGATTGTTGAGACGGTGGTTCGGGCCAACAACCGGCATAAGCATGCGATGTTGAACAAGATCAGGGAATCGCTCGGCGGCCGTTTAACCGGCAAGAAGATCGCCATCCTGGGACTGGCATTCAAGGCCGAAACCGATGATGCCCGCGATTCACCCGCGCTCACCATCATCCCGGTGTTGCACCAGGAAGGCGCCCATGTCGTCGCCTATGATCCCGTCGCTTCAGCCAATGCCAAGGCGGCGCTGGGCAACAATACGATCAAATATGCGGCGAGCATGGCGCAGGCGGTGGAGGGGGCCGACGCCGCGGTGCTGATGACCGAATGGAGCGAGTTCTTAAAAGCTGACTGGCCGTCACTTGGCAAGACAATGGCGGCCCCGCTCCTGATCGACCTCCGCAACATGTTCAGCCTCGCCCACGCGTCGCGGACTGGCATGCACTACATTTCGCTGGGCCGCGCCAGCATTGAGCCAGGGACCTGACCTATGCGCATTCTGGTAACGGGGGGAGCAGGCTTTCTCGGCTCGCATTTGTGTGACCGGTTGCTGGAGGCGGGCAATGAGGTGGTGGCGCTCGACAACTTCTTGACGGGTTCGCGGCGAAATGTGGCTCACCTGGAAGGAAATCCCAATTTCTCTCTGGTGGAGCATTCCGTTATCGAGCCATTCGAAGGGGATTTCGACCAGATTTACAACTTGGCATGTCCCGCTTCTCCCGAGCATTATCAGCGCGATCCCTTGCTGACCTTTCGCACAAGCGTCAGCGGCGCGGACAACCTGCTGGCTTTGGCCACCCGCAGTGGCGCGCGCTTCTTCCAGGCCTCGACCTCGGAAATCTATGGCGATCCCCTGGTCCATCCGCAGACCGAGGACTACCGCGGCAACGTCAACACGATAGGGCCCCGTGCCTGCTACGACGAGGGCAAGCGCGCTGCCGAAACCTTGTGTTTCGACTACCGCCGCACGGTCGGAACCGAGATCAAGGTCGCCCGCATCTTCAATACCTATGGGCCACGGATGAATCCCCTCGACGGACGCGTCGTGTCGAATTTCATCGTGAGAGCGCTTAGCGGAGAACCGCTCGCTGTCTATGGCGATGGCTCCCAGACGCGTTCTTTCTGTTATATGGACGACCTCATCGAAGGTTTCATCCGCCTGATGAACAGCCCACTTTCCGTCACGGGTCCGATCAATCTCGGAAACACGCGCGAGTTCACCGTGCGCGAACTCGCCAACATCGTCATCGGCATGACCGGCTCGAAATCGGAGATCATTGAGCTTCCGCTGCCAGAAGACGATCCCCGCCAGCGCCAACCAGATATTTCACTTGCGGAAAAACATCTGGGGTGGTCGCCAGCCGTGCCGCTCCGTGATGGTCTGGCCCGCACCATCGCCTATTTCGAGTCGCTACGCCACAAAACCGTCTGAGAGTGGCGCTGTCCGGTCTCGACCGCGACCCGCCGGGATGTCATATTCTGTGCGCCTTCCCGGCAGGAGCATATAATGGCCTCGCTTGACATCATCGACGTGCGCAAATCCTATGGAACGCAGAAGGTGATCCACGGGGTGTCGATTGCCATCGCCGACGGGGAATTCGTCATTCTAGTGGGGCCCTCTGGCTGCGGAAAATCGACGCTGCTCCGCATGATCGCTGGACTTGAGCCAATCACTTCCGGCGATATACGGATCGGCGAAAAACTGGTGAACGATCTGCCGCCTAAAGATCGCGACATCGCCATGGTGTTCCAAAACTACGCACTCTATCCTCACAAGACCGTGGCTCAGAACATGGGCTTTGCGCTGATGCTGCGGAAGGCATCCAAGACCGAAATACAGGCGCGGGTAAAGCGTGCTGCCGAAATCCTCGATCTCGTTCCCTATCTTGCACGTTTTCCCCGCGAACTCTCCGGCGGCCAGCGCCAGCGCGTAGCCATGGGTCGCGCTATCGTGCGCGATCCTAAAGTCTTTCTCTTTGACGAACCCCTGTCAAATCTCGACGCCAAACTTCGGGTCCAGATGCGCGCGGAAATCAAGGAACTCCATCAGCGGCTCAAAACCACAATCGTCTATGTCACCCATGACCAGGTCGAGGCGATGACCATGGCGGACCGCATTGTGGTGCTGCATGACGGGGTGGTGGAGCAGGTGGGAACCCCGCTTGAACTTTACGACCGCCCGGTAAATATGTTCGTCGCGGGCTTCATCGGCTCGCCCGCGATGAATATGCTCAAGGGAACGATCAAGGCCAATGGCAAATCAAGCTTTCTCACCGAGGGCGGCGTGGAATTACCGCTGCCCAATTTACTGAAATTAGAAGCAGGACCGGCCATTTATGGCATCAGACCTGAACATTTCACTTTAAACGGAAAGGGTGTTCCAGCCGAAATATCCGTGTTGGAGCCCACGGGGGCCGAAACGCAGGTATTTGCGAAGGTCGGTGGCCAAAAAGTTGTCGGTGTGTTTCGTGACCGTATCAGTGCCCGTCCGGGCGAGACCATATTGCTCTCGCCCGATCCGGCATCGGTTCACCTGTTTGACGCAATGACTGGCCAGCGTCTGAATTAAGTGGCGGAAGGCAGCCTGCCATCCGGCGTGTACTGGTCCACGGCGTCGGGAAGTGTCCGCGCCAGCCTGGTAAGCAACTCTTCCCGCGACAAACCCGTTTTATCGCTCAACTCCTGCAAATCGTCGTCGCCAAGCGCCTGTTCAAGCTGGCTAGGTGACACCTTCTGGTTCGGTCCCGTCTTCACCCACGAATCGGCGGTTTCGCCTTGTCCGGCCTGCTTGAAACGGTCGATCAACCCGCCAAGCCCGCCGGTCAACACGCTTCCGGCGCCAGCTCCACCCAGCATTCCGCCAAGATTATCGAGCACGCTGCCGCCTGCGCCGCCACCATCCGGGCCCGCCCGGCGTGTCCCGTTCCCCAGCATCTCCTTGATTTTGTCGCGGTTGTGAAAGCCGGCTACTGCCAACAATCCCAAAAGTGCCAACATCGAAGGGGTTCCGCGTGCCATGATCATCTCCATTGTCCAAGGTCAAGGAAACTGCGAGAATGCCGAAATGGTTCCACTGAGTCGAGGAACCATCAAGGGGCAACACTTAAGGAGAACGACGTTATGGGGATTATCTGGACAATCATCATCGGTTTCATCGCCGGTATCGTGGCAAAGTTCCTGATGCCGGGCAGTAATAATGAACCGAGCGGCTTCATCATGACCACCATCCTGGGTATCGTCGGCGCTTTTGTAGCCAGTTACCTGGGTCAGGCCATGGGCTGGTACAACGCGGGCGAGGGAGCAGGGCTCATCGGCGCCATCGTCGGCGCGATTATCATACTCTTCGTCTGGGGCATCATCTCGAAAAACCGTACGGTTTAGCAAACAAGATAGAGCGGCCGCCGCCGCCCGGCGGGGCGGCGGGCGCTTGATCCTTCCCCCGGTTGATATTGGATATGGCTTCATGGGTTGCTTAGTCGGGTAAGCGCGAAGTTCCGCCCGCTCGCTTTACGCCCATTGCGACTCTAACGGCCCTTCCTCCCACCGAAAGTCCGCGTCCCCGGCCGCCCACCTTTTGAGCCCGCGCTCCGCGCTTTAGGTTTAGGCCAGCTCGCAGTCGCATCTTCTATTGCGCTCTGCCGCGCTGTCGGGTCGTCCATCACCACCAACTCCACGGCTTTCAATCGCTTTACCTCATCGCGCAGCCGGGCGGCTTCCTCGAATTCGAGATTGGCGGCAGCCTCGCGCATGCGCTTTTCCATGTCAGCCAAGACTTTCTCGAGGTTGTGGCCAATCAGCGGGGCACCGTCCTCGGCCAGCCCTGCGTCGACTCGGACATGGTCGCGCTCATAAACCGAGTGCAGGATGTCGGAGATGTTACGCTTGATCGATTGCGGCGTTATGCCGTTGGCCTCGTTGTATTCGTGCTGCTTCTCGCGCCGCCTCCCGGTTTCCGCCATGGCGCGCTCCATCGAGCCCGTCACACGATCCGCATACAGAATAACCTTGCCGTCGACATTGCGGGCGGCGCGCCCGATGGTCTGGATCAGCGAAGTTTCGGAGCGCAGGAACCCTTCCTTGTCGGCGTCGAGAATGGCCACCAGAGCGCATTCCGGAATGTCGAGTCCCTCGCGCAACAGATTGATTCCGATCAGCACATCGAAGGCGCCGAGCCGCAAATCGCGAATGATCTCGATCCGCTCGAGCGTGTCGATGTCGGAATGCATGTAGCGCACGCGGATGCCCTGCTCGTGCATGTATTCGGTCAGATCTTCGGCCATGCGCTTGGTCAGCACCGTGACCAACGTGCGATAGCCAGCAAGTGCCACTTCTCGCACCTCGGCGATGAGATCATCGACCTGAGTTTTCACTGGGCGGATATGCACCGGCGGATCGATCAGTCCCGTTGGCCGGATTACCTGTTCGGCGAACACGCCGCCCGTCTGCTTCATCTCCCAGGCCCCGGGCGTGGCCGACACGCAGACGGTCTGCGGCCGCATCGCATCCCACTCTTCGAATCTCAGGGGCCGGTTGTCGATGCACGATGGTAGACGGAATCCAAACTCCGCCAGCGTTGCCTTGCGGTTGAAGTCACCTCGGAACATGCCGCCGATCTGTGGAATCGAGACATGACTCTCGTCAACGAAGACCAATGTGTTGTCCGGCAGATATTCGAACAGTGTCGGTGGTGGCTCCCCCGGTTTGCGGCCCGTCAGATAGCGCGAGTAGTTCTCAATCCCGGCGCACGAACCCGTCGCCATCATCATTTCGATGTCGAACAGCGTGCGCTGTTCCAGTCTTTGCGCTTCGAGCAGGCGTCCAGCGGCGTTGAATTCCGCCAGCCGCAGGCGCAAATCCTCTCGGATGCGCCGTACCGCCTGTTCGAGCGTCGGCTTAGGCGTCACATAATGGGAGTTGGAATAGACCTTGATCTGTTCCAGTTCGGCCGTCTTGTGCCCGGTTAGTGGATCGAACTCGGCGATGCTTTCAATCTCGTCGCCGAACAAAGTAATGCGCCAGGCACGATCTTCGTAATGCGATGGGAATAGTTCGACCGTATCGCCGCGCACCCGGAACGAGCCGCGCACGAAATTGCTGTCGTTCCTCCGGTAGTGCAGAGCAACGAGATCGGCCAGCAGCGAGCGCTGCGAAAGGCGGGCGCCTTTTTTTAGCAGGAAAGACATCGCAGAATAGGTTTCGACATCGCCGATGCCATAAATGCACGATACGCTGGCAACTACCACGACGTCGTCGCGTTCAAGCAGCGCCCGCGTCGCCGAATGCCGCATTCGGTCTATCTGTTCGTTGATCGAGCTTTCCTTTTCGATATACGTGTCGCTGCGCGGCACATAGGCTTCCGGCGTGTAGTAGTCATAGTAAGAGACGAAATATTCGACGGCGCTTTCCGGAAAAAAGCTCTGGAACTCGCCATAAAGCTGTGCCGCCAGCGTCTTGTTAGGGGCGAGGATCAGGGCAGGGCGTTGCGTCGCCTCGATGATTTTTGCCATGGTGAAGGTCTTGCCCGAACCGGTGACGCCAAGCAGCACTTGGTCGCGTTCTTGCGCCCTGATGCCAGCCACCAACTCGGCGATGGCTGCCGGCTGATCCCCTTTGGGTTCGAATTCGGAAACGACCTTAAGGCTGCGCCCACCCTCGGATTTAGCCAGACGCGGTGGCCGGTGCGGCATGAACATGGGCAGTGGCGTGAAATCCGGCCGCAGCGCCTCGAGTCCGCTGCGCGGCCCGGACGGAATGTCCGCGCTGCGCTCCAAAGGAGCAACCGGCGCCTCAGCGAATCCACCGTCCTGACGTGAATGTCCCATGACTCACAATATAGGACGCAAACCGCAGATGGCAAAGGCAGCCGGAACCAAAATATCCAGAATGCTTCACGCACCAGCGCAAGACACCTGCAAGCCTGCTCCCTCGGCTGGTCAGGCTATTCAAAAACTGAGGGTTTGAACTATTCCTGCGTCTGAGAAATTTCCAGGGCTTTTGCCAGGTGCGATTTCCAACGATCGGCATGACTTTTGATACGATAGGGCCAACGATCTTCCACTGCCAATTTGTAGTCTGCATTATTCATCATAAATACCGCCGCATGCTCTTTGGCTTTTTCCATCATGCCGAGCGCCGCATAGGTCGCCATCAGGTTTTTGCGGATCAGGTCGTGCGGAATCAGTAGCTCCTCCAGTGCATTTTTGGACAAATAAAGGTTTTCTGCTTCATTTTTGAAGGCCGCGAGTTCGTAGTAGGCCCATCCCAGTGTCCAGTTCCAGCGGTGCCGCTTGGGATCAGTTGGATTTTCGGCCATCGCTGCCTTGGTCAATTCAATTGCTTCGGTGATCGCCTCGATCCAGCCAGACTCGGTATTTTCAAGTCCGTCGTTGCCGGCAAAGAAACGAAAGTCAGCGAAATCCACTGCCAGGCTGCTTTTTCCGACGACTGGTACCTCCAGCACGTCCGACATTTTTAGCGCCGACTTATAACCATCCCGCGCCTCTGCGAATTTCCTGTCATAAAGATCGGCGGTGGCCAAACTCCAGTGATTTTCAAAGTCGCTGTCATCCAATTCTTTGGCGGTGCCGCCGTATGCCTTTATGACATTTCGGACGAGGATGTCGCGGGTGGGTTCCTCGCTTTGCAGAATTGCCAGCGACGCTGTCATCGATGCGCCCTCCAACCCGCTAACATTCAGGTCCTCGATGCATCCCTGGAGAATCCGTTCGATCGCGGCATCATCGATCCAATCGCACAACCAGGCGGTGAGAATAGCAAAGCCAAGAAGGCCGTGGGCCCGAGCGATAACACGCTTCTTTTGCCCTGCGGCAGTAATCGACTGGCGCAGCAAACGTTGCGACTCTTCATTCGACCTGCGTGTAAGTCCCTGTTGCAAGCGATAAGCCTGCAGATAAAAGCCCCATTCGATCTCAAATTTTTTCATCCTGCACCTCCCGAATCCGTCCTCTCTGCTGTTTCCTCCGGTAAACCGGCGTAGATCAGATCCGCCCGCAATGCCTTCAGCGTTTCAGGGTCACGATAGGGCCAGCCGCGCTCACGGCCGAGCGTGTAGGTCGGATCGTTGGACAGAAATTCCATAACAGTGCGTTTTGCGTCATCGATCTGTCCGAGCCGCACATAGGCGGCCGCCAGGTGCCGCCTCGCAAGGTTAGGCGGATTGCCTCTGGTGAGCGCTGCCACCGACTGCTCGTAGTTACCGGCATGATAATGCGCAATACCCAGCGTCCACAAGTACCAATCGGGGTAGATCGAATTAAGCTGCATGGCACGTTCGATGGTGGCAATGGCGTCTACGGAGCGGCCGACATAGACGAGGCATTCCGCCATATCGACCAGCAGATTAGGGCTGTTGGGATTGAGCTGGGCCGCCCGCTCATAGGCACCGACGCTCTTGTCGAAGTCGCGGTTGACCAGATATGCCGCAGCCAGGCTCCAGTGGTTGTCACAATCCGATGGCCCGAGATCGACCGCCTTTCTCGCAAGATCGCGCGCCAGACGGGGTATGTCGGAGGACTGTTCCCAGCCTCCAAGCCATGATTGGACAAGGGTATATGACAGATATCCATAGGCCAGCGCATATCCGGGATCGAGGGTGATGGCCTGGCGAAAATACACCTGCGCTTCGATGTTGGATTCGTGCGTCCAGTGAGCGAAAGCGGCGCGGCCGCGAAGATACGCGTCATAGGCTTCGAGACTGTCGGGCTTGCTGCCGAGAATGCGTTGCTGCTCTGAACTGTGCACCCTCGCCACAAGGGTCGCCACGACGGTCTGGACGATTTCTTCCTGAAGCGCAAAAATTTCTCGCAAAGGGCGATCATAGCGTTGCGCCCACAGATGGCGGCCATCCACGCCCTGGACGAGCTGCACATTAATGCGAACCCGGTCCCCGGCATTTTGCACGCTGCCTTCGACGATATAGCGCACACCCAGCGCACGGCTGACTTCACGCACATCGGCGCCCTGGTTCTTGTAGGTAAAAACCGAGTGGCTGGCGAGCACGAAGAGCTGCGAGAATTTGGACAGGTCGGTGATGATATCGTTGGTAATGCCGTCGCTGAAATACGTCCGGTCAGGATCTCCGCTCAGATTGTCAAAGGGCAGCACGGCGATCGATGCGGCGGCGAGCAGCGGCATCACCAGTTTTGTGGGCGGTACCCGGACTTTCCCGCGTTTGGGCGTTGATACGACGCGGTGAATGCGTACCGGCTCGGTCACGCCCTTCACTGCATGTTCTCCCATATCGTGGAAACTGGCATTGACCTTGCCATGGACCTGACGCATGGCATCGTTGGAAATAACGATTTCGCCGGGTCCCGCAATCGCCTGAAGCCGCATGGCGAGGTTCACGCCGTCGCCATAGATGTCTTTGCGCTCGATGACGATGTCGCCGACATTGACCGCCATGCGGTAGGTGAACCGTGCCGCCTTCGTCGCGAGCACGGGTTGCAAAGCGATGGCGCATTCAACGCAATCGACCGCGCTGCCGAACTCGGCCAGGATACCGTCGCCCATGGTTTTGACGATCCGTCCGTGATGGACCTTGATCTTGGGAGCAAAACGCGATTGCAGATCGGCCTTCACCTGCCGCAGCGTGGCTTTCTCGTCGGCGCGCATGTGCTCCGTGTAGCCGACAAGATCGGCCACCAATATCGCCGACAGCCGTCGAACCGTATTTCGCGCGGGCTTCATACTCGGAGCCTGTCACCATGTTGAATCCGGCGGGATAAGCATGATACGCCAGTTCTGCGGGCAGAAACAGTGCCCGGTATCACGCCGTGCCGGACTTCCTTAACGTGGTCAGATGGCTCGCCAATGCGAGTGCGCTCGCCACCGCCATGAACCAGAAGACCGCCATCGGCCATGCATCCTGCAACGTCCCAACAATTTGCGAGGCAGCGGCTCCGCAGGCCATCTGGCCGAAGCCTGACCAGCCCGCGGCTGCACCGGTCATCCGGGGATCTACACTGATCGCCGCTGTCGTACCATTGGGAAGGGTAAGTCCGTTGCCAAAGGTCGCAAGTGCCATCGGCACAAACAACGTTGCCGGCGAAAGCTGTCCCGCCAGTGCGGCTCCAAGACAAAGCAACGCGCCAACCAGTGTGGCGATGCAACCGGCTAGCATCAGCCGATCGAGACCGAATCGCTGCGTATAGCGCCCCGACAGAAAGTTTCCCGCCATGTAGCCCGACGCGACGACGATGAACCACGCGCCATATTCGACGGGCGTGCGGCCCAGCACATCGACCATGATATGCGGAGCGCCGCCCAGAAAGGCGAAGAATACGCATGAAGTGGTGGCGAGGGTCGTCACATAACTGCGGAAGCGGCGCATGGCAAAAAGCCGAGCGGCGCCCTCGATTAATCCGGTGGCGCTTCCTGCCAGCCCCCGGCTGACATGCGTCTCCGGGAGATTGCGCCAAGCGGCGGCCAGCACCACGGCACCCAGCACCGCAAGGAGCCAGAAGCTCATGCGCCAGCCGCCAAACCCATCGATCAGTCCGCCCAGAACGGGTGCGATCATCGGGGCAACCACAAAGGCCATGGTGATGTAGGATATCACGCTCGCCGCTTTGTCGCGCTCGTACACATCGCGCACCATGGCGCGCGACAGCACAATGCCCGCCGCGCCCCCAACGGCTTGCAGAAGCCTCGCGCCGATCAGAACCTCGATCGTGGGTGCAATGGCAGCCAACAGGCTCGCCATCACGAACAGCGACAAGCCGCCGAGAAGCAGGGGGCGCCGCCCGAATCTGTCGGACATCGGCCCATAGATCAGCTGGCATACCGCCATCCCCACAAGGAAAAGTGTGAGGGTAAGTTGCGCCACTCCGTAGGAAATGCCGAATGACCGTTGCAGGCCGGGCATGGAGGGTATGAAGATATTGAGCGAAAGAGGACCGATCGCGCTGATGGCGACGAGAAGAGCGAAGGGCGGAAGGATCCGGTCTGGGGATTTCTGGAGCATCCCGTCTTCTTACCCTGCAAGCCGAGCTGCCGATAGCCAAAGCGGCTGCGGTCTGGCATGTCTCTGCCGCATGAAACGCCTGACGCTTGTCATGATGCTTTTCGCCGCGGCGCCCACGCTCGCGGGAGATGTAATATTGGTGCCACTCGACGCGCCGCCTGTGCCCTTCTATTCGACCGACGAGAAAAATTGCGCATGGAAGACCGGCGGCGGCATTGGTCTGTGGGCGGAAGATTGCAATTCGACACCAGCCACTGGCAGGTGAACTATGATCCGGCGATCACAGGCTTCTCGCTCAGCATCGACCACGGCCAGGCTTTTTCGGTTCTGAGGCAATTCACCAAGAGGGCGGAGGAGGGGGCCGATGGCGATTCTACCCGGCCTCATAGCCAAGGGACCGGTGCCCGCCACGGACTTTGAATTCGCGCCGGCCCACAACCGACAAACGGTGGTGGGCTGGAGTTTCTGGGGAATTGTGCCGGTGGGCCAGCGCAAGAAGGATTTCGATTCTCTGCCGGGCGATGAAGTGCCCTCGCCAATTTGTGGCGATCTTGGTTACGCGGCCGACTATATCGGTTTCTTCATGATCTCGGACAGCCATCCGCAGCGCGTCCTGCACGTCAATCTCGGACAGGACGGAACGATGTTCGATCCGTTTTCCGTCAGATTTTATTGGCTGTACGGTCCGTCTCCCCGATGCCGAACCAGAGCCCCACAGCCCAGCAAATCATGGCCCAGGCCGCTCCGATGCACCACCCTGCCAGAACGTCGGTGGGCCAGTGAACGCCAAGATAAACGCGACTGATTCCAATAATCACGGTCAGGATCACAGCGACGGTTAGTACATAAACGCGCAGTCTCATTTCCACCATCACGCGCGTAAGGATCGCACCCAGTGTCAAATAGGTAATGGCCGACAACATCGCATGTCCGCTGGGAAAGCTGGCGCTGTAAATATAGGGAGAACCGTCGAGCAATGGGGGCCGGGGCCGGTCGATAAAATTTTTGAGAACGCTACTGATGACCTGGCCACTTCCAACAGCTGCGAAAAGGAAACCCGCCGTTGCGTAGCGCCGCGCACTCAGCAGGAAGCCGATCACGACCACCAGTAGCATCACCAGCACCACCGTGCTGCCGAGACCGGTGATATCGCGCATTGCCTCCTGAAGCCAGTGAGGACCGGCAACGTGTCCCGGATTGGCCGGATCTCGGAATAGCAAGGCAATATTTCGATCGAATGCGTCGGCGTCACCTTCCATGACCTCGTCTGCCAAACTACCGAAAACGAGGAATAATCCCGTCGCCACGAAAAACAATCCAAGAGGCCAAGGGCCTTGCCGCCACGTATCGCGCAGGAATGTCCGGAATTGACGAATTTGATGCAAAGCAACCTCTTGAATTTTTTGCCCCGGGCTTTTTGACAGCCACGGACTCCACTGTCAAAATGTCCTGCTTGCGTTCTCCAAATGTTCCTGCCACACTGCCTATATGGCTAAAACGTCGCAATTCGTTTGTCAGTCCTGCGGTCTAACCGGGTCGAAATGGGCCGGTCGCTGTGATGGCTGCGGTGGGTGGAATACCGTGATCGAGGAATTGACTTCGCCGCCTGTCGCAGGCGCGAAAGGTGCTTCAATGCCAAAGGGCAGGGCCTCGCGCCTTGTGGGCCTTAAGGGCGAATCGCCCGCTCCACCCCGCATCGTAACCGGACTTGCCGAGCTTGACCGCGTATCGGGCGGAGGTTTCGTACCCGGGTCCGGGGTGTTGATCGGTGGCGATCCAGGAATTGGCAAGTCGACCCTCTTGCTTCAAGCGTTGGCGGCGCTGGCGCGCAAAGGCGAGCGTGTTATTTATGTATCGGGCGAGGAGGCGATCGCCCAGGTCCGTCTCCGGGCTGAACGCCTCGGTCTCGACGATGCCGCAGTGCTGCTTGCAACCGAAACCAATGTCTCGGACATCCTGGCGACGCTCAACGAGGGATCAGCCCCTTCCGCCGTGGTGATAGATTCGATTCAGACTTTGTGGTCGCCTGTTATCGAAGCCGCACCCGGAACGGTCACGCAACTGAAGGCGGGCGCTGAAGCGCTCATCCGCTACGCCAAGCAGAAGGGCACCGCCATGTTGCTGGTGGGCCACGTCACCAAGGACGGTCAGATCGCCGGCCCAAAGGTGATCGAGCATATGGTCGATACTGTACTTTATTTCGAAGGCGACCGCGGCCATCAATTTCGCATTCTTCGTGCCGTCAAGAACCGCTTCGGTCCGACCGACGAGATCGGTGTGTTTGAGATGTCGGACAGGGGACTGGCTGAAGTCAGCAACCCCTCGCGCCTGTTCATGGGCTCAAACGAGCGCCCGGCGCCCGGCACCGTGGTTTTCGCCGGCATGGAGGGAACGCGGCCGCTGCTGATCGAGGTGCAGGCGCTGGTGGCGCCATCGCCGCTTGGCACGCCACGCCGCACCACTGTGGGCTGGGATAGCAACCGGCTGTCGATGATCCTCGCCGTTCTGGAAGCGCGGGCGGGTGTCACTATCGGTGCCAACGACGTTTATCTGAACGTGGCCGGTGGCCTCAAGGTCCGCGAACCTGCAGCCGACCTGGCAGTGGCGGCAGCACTGCTTTCATCCCTCACCGGCACCGTCATCCCCCATGGCACCGCAGTGTTCGGCGAAATTGCGCTTTCGGGCGCCATTCGCCCCGTTGGTCAGACCGAGCCCCGGTTGAAGGAAGCCCACAAACTCGGGATGAAAGATGCTATAATCGCCGCAGGCACCGACTCGCCTGCAGCCAAAGGCATCCGCATAAAGCCCCTCGAAACTATTATGGACCTCGTCGCCTGGAGCGCTGCGCAGGACCGTGGCCTGAGGCGCATTGCCTGAGGTTAATTTCTAATTCATCATGACATGCGGCTTGTTCATGCGTCCCATGCCGAGCCGCCGTTTGTGCGGCGCAAATCAGTCCTCTATCTGCGTCCCATGTCCGTGGTTGAACTCCGCATGTCAGTCAACGCGCTGAGCAATGCCGAAAAAGGTGTGGCGCTCAGCCTGCTAGCCCATCTGGTCTGGGGCAGCATGGCATTGTACTTCGGCCTCATTCGTCACATTTCGCCCGCCGAGATTGCGGTCCACCGGGGCCTTTGGTCACTGCCTATCGCGGGTTTCATCGTCTGGTATCTGAACCAGCATCGCGACGTCCTGGTGGTTTTCGCCAAGCCCAAGGTACTGGCTATTCTCGCGCTGACGTCGGCTCTCATCGTCTTTAACTGGGGCTTCTACGTATGGTCGATCGAGCAGGGCCGCACGCTGGAATCGAGCCTCGGCTATTTCATGAACCCGCTAATGAATGTGGTCGCTGGCTACCTGTTTTTAGGTGAGCGTTTCCGCCCCGCTCAGATCGTTGCGATCGCCCTGGCGGTCGTCGCCGTTCTGATTCAGACGATTTCTGCTGGTGTGTTTCCCTGGCTCGGCCTGACGCTCGCGTCGACCTTCTGTCTCTATGGCTTCCTTAGAAAAACTATTCCCGTTGGCGCGACGCAGGGCTTTTTCATTGAAATCCTCATCGCCTCCGTGCCTCTTTTGCTGTTGCAGTTTTGGCTGGTCGACCAGGGCACGGCGAAGTTCGGCACCAGTGCCTATAACACCCTCATGTTGATGGGCTGTGGTGCCATGACATCAGCCGCCCTGATGCTCTTTGCCGGCTCAATCAAGCGCTTGCGCTATTCAACTGTTGGCCTGCTGCAATATATTTCGCCCTCGCTTGTGTTCCTGACCGCAGTCTTCGTCTTCGGCGAGCCGATCGACGCCTGGAAACTTATGTCCTTCGTTCTGATCTGGATGGCACTGGCGGTCTTTTCTTTCTCCGCGCTTCGCGATGAGCGCAATCGCAGAGCCGAGATCGAACCGGTCTAGAGGCGGCCTAACAGTGGTTCGGCCTCTAATCGCGGACGGGCCGCTGTAAGCCGGTATTCGAAAGCGGGCACGACATCGGCAGCCGTTGACACGACGTCCATGCGGAATTCTAGTCCGGCGCGGATGAATTGTTCGGTCCGCATGTGATCCAGCAATGTCACGAGTGGATCCCAATAACCTTCAATATTGCATAGGATGATGGGCTTCGCATGCTGGTCGAGCTGCGCCCATGTCGACACCTCCGTCAGTTCTTCGAGCGTACCAAGGCCACCCGGAAGCGCTACAAAACCGTTGGAACGCGCGAACATCGCCATCTTTCGTTCATGCATGTCAGCCGTGACGATGAGCTCGTTGACATCCGTCAGCATGCGTTCCTTGGCCACCAGAAATTCCGGGATGATGCCAGTCACATATCCGCCAGCGGCAAGCACCGAGCGCGCCACTTCGCCCATGAGGCCGAGGCTCCCTCCACCATAAACCAGCCCGATTTTGGCATCTGCCATGGCTTGACCCAAATCCCGCGCGGCCTCGATGTAGCGTGGATTTCGGCCAGGACCTGAGCCGCAATAGACGCAGAGATTTCGGTTAGGCGGCATGGACGGATATCCCTAAGTAGTTGAAAATGCCGGGTTGCGGCAAAATGGTTGTCTTTACAGCAAGCGAATCTTTGCAGAATTGTGTCAAGCGCCCTATTAATATCGCGCCCAGCCACTGGCGAAGGGTCCATTCGCCACAGGGCGAGTGCTGTTGACGGACAGGAACTTAATGAAAACCAATCCCTTGATGATATTCACCGGGCTGGCCATTGCCGCTCTGGCGGGTCTTTTGGCAATTACCCGCGACCGTTGGTACGGCAATCCGGAGGTCGCCGCTCCTATGACCGTTCTGGAGGAAAAGGCGAAGCAACCGAAACCTACGCCGACAGTAACACCGGAGCGTGATGTTGCGGTTGCGAAAGTGGAAGCGACAGCCGAGCCTGTAACGCCCGCTATTCCTGACAAAACTCAGGTTGAAGCACCCGCAGCCAAAACCGGATCGAAAGTGGAATCCAAGGCAGAAGTCAAACTGCCACCTGTCGCCGATGAGCCTGCTGGCCAGACAGCAGTCATCAAAACTGACACGTCTCCGGCAGTTGCCGCCGAACCTGTCACCCCAACGGTTACTGACAAACCGGCCGCGCAGACGGCAGTTAACAAATCCGAACCACCTGAACCGGCAGAGGAAAAACTCGGCAATCAATCAGCGGAAGCTGCGAAAAAGGAAGCACTGCAGGTACCCGAACTGCGCGCCGGGAAAGCTGATGCCGCGCCGCAGTTTGATACCGTCCGGGTCGAAAAGACGGGCGAGGCGGTGATCGCGGGCCGCGCCGAAGCCGGTGCCGAAGTGACCATACGTCACAATGGCAAGCCGATCGGTACGGCGGTGGCAAACAGCGATGGCGCATTCGTCCTCGTGCCCGACGCGCCCCTCCCGGCGGGCAACGGCGCGCTGACGTTGGAAGCGAGAGGAAATGGCGCGGATGCGAGCCAAATGGCGACAGAAACGGTGGCAGTGGCCATCCCCGAGAGAGCCGGGGACGAGGCGATGGTGGCTGTCGTTTCGCCGGACAAACCGACCAAGGTTCTACAGAAGCCCCAGGCCAAATCCGAGCCGGTGAAAGCCACCCCGGACGCGGGAGAGCAGGTCCAGTCCGCGGCCCTGGAACCTGCCCTGGAACAGCCAATAGCCGAGACACCGTCGAAGCCTGCTGCACCGCAGGTTGTAGCGAAAAGCAATATCAGTCTGGACGCGGTCGACTACGACGCGGCAGGCAACATTGTTTTCTCGGGCCGTGGCAATAGTGGCAGCCCTGTGCGCCTTTATGTCGATAATCAGGCAGTCGGCGAAGCCACCACAGACGCTGAGGGGCGCTGGACATTTTCTGGCGCCGCCCGCATCGCGCCGGGAACGCACCGGCTAAGAGTTGATGAGTTGGCCAGTGGTGGCGCCGTTTCCAGCCGGGTCGAGCTGCCTTTTTTCCGTGAAGATGTTTCCAAGGTTGCCCTTTCGGCGCCCGCTGAGAAACCACTCCCGGAGGCGGTGCCTCCGCCCCAGCCCGAGGTCTCGGCGGTGGTGAGCGTGCCGGAATTGACAGCACCCGCGCCCTCGCCGGAAACGCAGGCGGCTCTCGTACAGGCGCCGCCGATTGAGGCGCCGAAGGATGGCCGGATTGTCATTCAGCCCGGCAATAACCTGTGGAAGCTGTCGCGCGTGATTTACGGTAAGGGAGTGAAATTCACCGTGATCTTCGAGGCCAACAAGGAACACATCAGGGATCCGGATCTTATTTATCCGGGCCAGATTTTCATGACGCCCGATGTGGTGCCTCCCGAGTCGATCGATCCCGTCCGCCGCAAACCTCTGACACTGGAGGAGGGCGGCGCCACCGCCCAGTGAGGACCGTTAGCGTTGCGATTGAATCGAAACAGACCAACCGCGCCAGAACCCACCAGCGGCGACGGTGATTTATGGCAGGTCCTCAGGGACCTCATGCCTTATCTGTGGCCGCACGGCCGCGCCGATCTCAAGGCGAGGGTTGTCATCGCAATGGTGGCCCTCATCCTCTCGAAGGTCATCACTGTCCTAACACCCTATACATTCAAATATGCAACCGATGCCTTGACGGCGAAGGGAGGAACGGTGGCGGTTGCCATCGCGGTACCGCTGTTCCTCGTGCTCGCCTATGGAATAGGGCGCATCATGATGGTGGCGCTGGCACAGCTCCGCGACGCGGTGTTCGCCAAGGTCACCCAGCGCGCCGTCCGCGATCTCTCGATACGCACGTTTCGCCATCTCCACGCGCTTTCGCTGAAATTCCATCTCGAGCGGCGCACCGGTGGACTGTCGCGCATCGTGTCGCGGGGCACCGCCGGCATCGATACCGTGCTGCGTTTCTCATTGTTCAACACATTTCCCACCGTCCTCGAAATCGCCCTTGTCGCCGGCGTTCTTGCCTGGTCGTTCGGCTGGACCTATGCCGCCGTCATCCTCGTCACGGTGGTGTTCTATGTGTGGTTCACCTACGCCGCCACCGAATGGCGCATGTCGATCCGGCGCTCCATGAACGAGGCCGACACCGACGCCAACACCAAGGCGATCGATAGCCTGCTCAATTTCGAAACCGTCAAGTATTTCGGCAACGAGGACCACGAAGCCAGACGCTACGACCATTCGATGGAGAAATACGAGACGGCGGCGGTCAAGACCTGGATCTCGCTCTCGGTGCTCAACGCTGGCCAAGCCGCCATTTATTCGGTGGGCCTGACGGCGGTGATGGCGATGTCGGCCTATGCCATCATCAACAAGCAGGCGACCATCGGCGATTTCGTCATGATCAACGCTTTAATGATCCAGCTTTACATGCCGCTCAATTTTATCGGTTCGTCCTATCGCGAGATCAAGCAGGGCCTGATCGATGTGGAGCAGATGTTCTCGCTGTTGAGGGTCAATGGGGAAATTGTCGACAAGCCGGGTGCCGTGCCGCTGAGGGTCGAGAAAGCCGAAGTCGTGTTCGACGATATCACTTTTTCCTATGACCCCGAACGTTCCATCCTGCGCAATCTGTCATTCCGCATAGCACCCGGCAAGACGGTCGCCGTGGTCGGGCCATCGGGCGCCGGCAAATCGACTCTGTCGCGTCTGCTCTACCGTTTCTACGATGTGAACGGCGGCCGTATCCTCATCGACGGGCAGGACATCGCCGCAGTCACCCAGAAATCGTTGCGCGCCGCCATCGGCATGGTCCCGCAGGACACGGTGCTGTTCAACGATACCATCCGCTACAACATTCGCTACGGCAGGCCTGGCGCCAGCGATGAGGAAGTCGAAGAAGCAGCAAAGCTCGCACAGATCCACCAGTTCGTCATGAGCCTTCCCAAGGGTTACGACTCGATGGTGGGCGAGCGCGGGCTCAAGCTTTCGGGCGGTGAGAAACAGCGCGTTTCGATTGCCCGCACCATTCTGAAGGCGCCACCCATCCTCATTCTTGACGAAGCGACCTCGGCGCTCGACACTTTCACCGAGCAGGAAATCCAGGATGCGCTCCGCAAGGTGTCGAAAGACCGGACCACGCTCATCATTGCCCACCGGCTTTCCACGGTCGTCGAGGCCGACAAGATCATCGTGCTCGACGACGGCGGCATCGTCGAGCGTGGCACCCACGCCCAATTGCTGAAGAAAAAGGGCGTCTATGCCGCAATGTGGAACCGTCAGCGCGAGGCCGACGAAGCCAGAAGCAAGCTCAAGAAGGCCGAATCTGCCGAACTGATCGAAGTCGAACGCGAACGCGCCGACTGGCCCACCCGGTTGGCAAAGGTTTACACACCCTGATTTCCAACGCGCCGTTAAGCCTGCGCGACGGTTGCAAAGAGCGTGATTCCATTCGTTTACTTCTGTCGGTCAAGAGTGCTCCCAGGCCACAAGCAAACAAAAGTGGCAAGCTCCACCAAGAGAGCGGCCAAACAGGGAAAAAACTTGGGCCCCGCGCGAAGATCAACTCCCGCGCGGGGCCCGATACCGTCAATAAAAACACTCTTATTCTCATCTTGACCGGTCGACCCGGTCATCCTCTTCAATCGCGGAAGATGCCTGCGTGAAGCGCGGGCAAGATGAGAATTGGAAAGCGGGGGTGACGGTTATGGGTCGAGGTCGGATTCAGTTGATAGGACGTCGCTCTAAAGCCGGAAAAGTGCCAGATCGGGATCGTTCATCCCGTTGATGGTTCGCGACACAATCTGCGCCGCCAGCATCGAGAAGGTGAAGCCGTTGCCGCCAAATCCCAGCACCGCGTAGGTGCGCTTGCGCCGGGGCACCAGGCCGATCGCGGGCATTCCCGTGTCGCTTGCGCCAAAACTCCCCGTCCAGCGGAATTCCGGTTCGAAATCCACGTTAGGAAATAGCCGGCCCGCGAGCTTCGCGATCAAATCGGTTTTCTGTGCGATCAAAGAATCGCGCTTTTCTGCATCGGAGAATTCTTCGTCGCCGCCGCCAGCGACGATGCGGCCGTCTGCGGTTGTGCGCATGTAAAGATAGGGGTCCGAGGCCTCCCAGATCAGTTCGCGCCCCGGCCAAAGCTTCCTTGTCTGCAGTCTGGTAGCGATGGCCCAGGTCGAGATGATGGTAAATCCGTCTGGCCTCTTGTAGGCTGGAAATTCGTAGCCGGTGCACAGCACGGCGTGTTTGGCGAGTAAATGCCTCCCGTCGGTTGCGACAATCCGCACGCGCGAGGCGCTCTCATCGACGTCGCTCACGTCGAAATCGCGCACAATCAATCCACCACCGTTGCGGAACTTGCGCCAAAGGCCCGCCACCAGTTTGACCGGATCGGCCTCGCCATTTCCGCGCGACACGATCGCCCCGCCTTTGCGGAGGCCGGATATCCGCAGCAGTTCGGCGCGCCCGATAAACTGCGCGCGGAGTCCAAGCTGCCGGCGCAAATCCGCCTCGCGTTTGAGACCGTCCAAATCCAAGACATCCCCCGGCAGATAGAGCGACGAGCGCTCACGGAAATCGCAATTTATCCCAAGGTCGGCAATGCGGTTGGCCAGGGCCTGTGCGGCACCGGCGGAGCGCAGCCAGACTTGCGCTGCGGCTTTCAATCCAACCTTCCGCGACAGTTTGGACATCGGTGTATCGAGTTCCGACATCAGCAGCGCGGTGCTGGCGGGCGACGATCCCGTTATCGGTTGCCGCCGGTCCACGGCTACCACGCTAAGCCCCGCGTCCTGCAGGGCATCCGCCATCAGTGCGCCCGAAATCCCCGTGCCGACAACGACGACATCCGGCCGCATGGTTGAAGCAAAGCGATCAAAGCCGACAGGCGGCGTCCGGCCTTTCTGCCACAACGACTGTCCTGTCTTGAGATCGCGTGGCGGCGCCAGTTCCATCAGGATTTCTCAATAAATGGCGGCATAGCGGGTGCACAGAGCATCCCCCTCAAGACCCTCGCAGAGCTTTAGTTCCATGCGCTTCATCCCGATATAGGTGGCGAGTGCCTCTTTGGAAAACCAACCGCTGACTTCAGCGTCGCTGGCAAGTGCCTCGAGCGCCTCGGGCAAGTTCTGCGGCAGCCGCCGCAGTCCCAGGCGGTGGCGGTCGTTTTCATCCAACATCTGGGGATCGCCATCGAAGATCGCCGCAGCGGGCAGGGCGTCCCGCACGCCCGCCAAGCCTGCGCGAATGATGGCGCCCAGTACCAGATGCGGACAGGCCGTGGCGTCGGCGGCGCGATATTCGATGTTGAACTGCCTGCCGGGATCGTTGTTTCCCAGCGTGACAACCGGGCAGATGCGGAGCGTCGCCTCGCGTTCCTTTTCGCCCAGCCAGGTATAGCTGGAACTCCAGTTATGCGGCTGCAATCGCAACCCGGAAATCGGCGATCCGGCGGTGAGTGCCACAAGCGCTGGCAGATGCCGCAACACGCCCGCACAGAAGGACTGCGCCAGCGCCGACAGCGAACCGGCCTGTGTGGCGTCGTAAGCGGTAGGTTTTCCCCGTGGGCCGACGAAACTGAAATGCACATGTACGCCATTCCCCACGCCTGCGACACTGGTCTTGGGCGCAAAGCTGGCGCGCCAGCCACGATCGCGCGCCATCTCGCGAACGACCTCGCGGATCACCACCGCCCGGTCGGCGGCGATCACGCCGTCTGCAGGGCCGGTGGTAAGTTCATACTGGTCGCGGCCATATTCGGCGACGATCAGTTCCGGCTCCACACCCGCCTGTTCCAACGCGCCCATCAGTTCCGGGGCAAATCCGCCCGCCCGCCGCAGCGCGCAGACGGCAAAGGAAGGCGCCGCCGGCCAACCCGTGTCGCATATCTGGAATTCCTGCTCGAACGCGGCGATGCACTTGCTGCCCGTCGCTTTGGTGAAATCTTGAAGCGCCGCTTTCAGAAAAGCACGCGGACAGCATGTCCATGCGGAACCATCGAGTTCGGTGATGTCGCACATCACGAGGTCGAGCGGGGAGGACGACGTCGCGGGCCAGGTCTGGAAGCGCGCCGTCTTGTCCGCCACCAGGCGGAGATCGCCCTTGCTGCCCCAGGGATTGCCCTCGGCAATGAGATCGAACGGCGTCAGCGAAATATTGGCCGGTACCCAGCCGCAACTCACCGCACCCTTTGCCGCCTCGTAGCGCCGCCGCGTCATCGACCGCCCACGCGTGATGCCGGCGTAGTCCGTCGTCGCCAGTGTCACCAGGGGAGCGGCTGGCGCAGGCTTCATGGCGCCATCTCGC
>JANLYR010000052.1:0-4722 GCA_031365765.1 Hyphomicrobiales bacterium
AGATGTCGCGATGCATATCGCGCTGCCGGAGATCGACGGCCGGATCATAACCGGCGCGATCTCCTTCAAGGCCGAGCGGCGGCAGGACGCGCTGACCGAAACCAGGCTCGTCGTGCACCAGCCGAGGCCCGACCGCACGCGGCATGTCGCGGAGCTGGCCGCGAACTGGGTGCGGTTGCGGCGGACGCCGGCGTCCAAGCGCAAAGTCGCGATCGTACTGGCGAACTATCCGGGCAATGACGCCGAGATCGGCAACGGCGTCGGCCTCGATACACCGGCTGGCACCTTGAACCTGCTGAACGCCATGCGTCAGGCGGGTTATACGGCCGGCGACCTGCCGGCATCCGGTGATGCTCTGCTGGGATTGCTGTTGCGTGGCCCAACCAGCAAAGCCATAGCTGGCCGAGAAGTTACCGAGCATCTTCCGCTAGCTGACTATCAAAAGTTTTTCGCAACCCTTCCCCAATCCGCGCAAGTTGAGATCACCGAGCGCTGGGGGGCGCCGGAGCAGGATCATTTCTTCGCCGATAGCGGCTTTGCTTTGCCCGCCCGCCGCTTCGGCAACGTCATCGTGGCAGTGCAGCCTGGCCGGGGCCGGGGGCTGGACGCTAAAGCTTCGCACCACGACCAGACGATCCCGCCGCCACACGGGCATGTCGCGTTTTATCTCTGGCTTCGTCACGCACTCGGGGCCGATGCGGTAGTGCACATGGGCAAACACGGCAATCTCGAATGGCTGCCGGGCAAGGCGATGGCCTTATCGGAAGCGTGCTATCCGGAAGCCTTGCTCGGGCCGCTGCCGCACATTTATCCCTTCATTGTCAACGACCCCGGCGAAGGCACCCACGCCAAACGGCGAACAGCTGCCGTCATCATCGACCACCTGACCCCGCCCTTGACGCGCGCAGAAACTTACGGACCCCTGCGCGATCTGGAAGTGCTCGTTGACGAATATTTCGAAGCCGCTGGCGTCGATCCCCGCCGTTTGAAACACCTCGGCAAACAGATCATCGACCTTGCCCGCTCCTCGGGCCTCGACAAGGATTGCGGAATTGCAACGTCAGAGCGGGACGATGCGGCGCTGTCGAAACTCGACAATTTCCTCTGCGATCTGAAAGAAAAACAGATCCGTGATGGCTTGCACATTTTCGGGATCTCGCCAACGGGCGTGGCCGAAACTGATCTGCTGGTGGCGCTGACGCGGTCACCGCGTGGAACCAAGCCGTCGCTGATGCGGGCACTAGCCGCCGACCTCGGGCTCGCGGGCTTTGATCCGCTCGATTGCCGGTTCGCGGATGCATGGGAGGGGGGAACGCCGAAGGCCCTAGTTGAGGTTTCCGGAGATCCGTGGCGCACGGCGGGTGACACGGTCGAACGTCTGGAGTTGCTGGCCCGTGTGCTGGTTGCCGAACGCGGGAGGGAGACCGTGTCGGACAGCTTCCCACAGTCAACCGCCATCCTCGACGAGATCGCGACATCCATCCGCCCGAAAATCCAGGCGTGCGGCACAGCCGAAATCGCCGGCGCGCTGATGGCGCTGGACGGGCGTTTTGTGCCACCGGGCCCAGCGGGTGCGCCGACGCGCGGGCGGCTCGACACCTTGCCGACGGGACGGAACTTCTATTCTATCGACACCCGCACAGTGCCGACGGAAGCTGCCTACCGGCTCGGCGCATTGTCGGCCGAACGGCTGGTCAAAGCCTACTTCCAGGAACATGGCCGTTATCCCATCCAGATGGCCGTCTCCGCCTGGGGTACCGCCAACATGCGGACGGGCGGCGACGACATCGCCCAGGCTCTCGCACTCGCGGGCATAAAGCCGTTATGGGAGGCGGCCTCCCGGCGAGTGACCGGGTTCGAGATTATTCCGCTATCGGTGCTCCGGCGGCCGCGCGTCGATGTGCTGTTCCGCATCTCCGGCTTTTTCCGCGACGCTTTCCCGACCCAGATCGATCTGCTGGATTCGGCCTTCCGCGCGGTTGCCGCGCTCGACGAACCCGCAGACATGAACCCGATGCGCGCCGAAGTTCAGAACGAAACCGCCCGCCAAGGCGATGCCAGAATTGCCGCGAGCCGGATCTTCGGCTCGAAGCCTGGCGCTTACGGGGCGGGCATCAAGGACCTGATCGAGACCGCGCGCTGGACGGACCGGGCAGCGCTCGCCAAAGCCTATCTCGCTGCCAGCAACTATGCTTACGGCGGCGCCCGCGAGGGCGAGGAGAGCCTCGAACGCTTTACCGCTCTCGCCGGCCGCAGTGATGCCGTGGTCCAGAACCAGGACACGGTTGAGTTTGATCTCTTGGATTCAACCGACTTTTTCGAGTTCGAGGGTGGGCTTGCGGCTGCCGTCGCCGAAGTCAGTGGGCAAGCGCCGGTGATTTATCACACCGATCATTCGCTGCCAGAGCGGCCGGTGGTACGCCGGCTCGAAGAAGAAATCGCCCGCACCGTCCGCGCCCGCGCCGTCAACCCGAAATGGCTCGCCGCCGCCCGCCGCCACGGTTACAAGGGCGGATCGGAAATGGTCGCGACGGTGAAGAACCTATTGGGCTTCGCGGCGACGACCGGGGCGGTCAAGAACCACCATTTCGAACTGATGTATGAAGCTTATCTCGTCGACCCCAAGCAGCTCGCATTCCTCGAACGCGCGAACCCGGCTGCGATCGATGAGATGGCCGGGCGCTTCATCGAGGCGATCGATCGCGAACTCTGGACGCCGCGCCGCAACAGCGCCTATGCGCATCTGAAATCCCTGAAGAAGGCTGCACCCGATGACGAAAAAAGACAACCTCTCGCCTGACGAGATGAACGTCCGGCATCAGGAAAAGATGAAGGTCCGCAAGGACAGTCAGGACAAGAAGCTTGCCGACAAGACAGTCGAGAAGGGCCTGTTGATAGTCCACACCGGCACCGGCAAGGGCAAGTCGACCGCCGCCTTCGGCATGGCGATGCGAGCCGTCGCGCACGGGATGAAGGTCGGCGTCGTGCAGTTCATCAAGGGCCCCTGGCAATCGGGTGAGCGCGATCTGCTGGCGAAGTTCCCGGATCAAGTGGAGATTCTTGCGATCGGCGAAGGCTTTACCTGGGAAACCCAGGACCGCGAGCGCGACGTGCTGGTGACCAAGCAATCCTGGGAGAAGGCAAAGGCGATGATCGCCGATCCGGCGATACGGATGGTGATCCTCGACGAATTGAACATCGCGCTCCGCTACGACTATCTCGATCTCGCCGAGGTGCTTGCCGTTCTCGCCGCGCGCGCGCCCGACAAACACGTGATCGTCACCGGCCGCAACGCCAAACCCGAACTGATCGAGCAGGCCGACATGGTGACGGAGATGACCCTGGTGAAGCACCCCTTCCGCGCCGGCGTCAAAGCGCAGAAGGGAATTGAGTTCTGAGTCCCCCTCCCCGGGAGGGAATGGGCTGAGCAGGCCGCAAGGGTCTCCCTCCCGCATCGGGGGAGGGTCGGGGAGGGGGAACAATTGGAATTGAGAAATCTGATGAAACACCTACCAGCCAATCCGCGCCAACTGCGCCACGCGCGTTCGCTTCGCTCCAATATGACCGACGCCGAGCGGTTGCTGTGGCGGCAACTTCGCGGAAAACGGTTCGAGGACGCGAGATTCCGGCGTCAAGCTCCAATCGGACCCTTCATCGTCGACTTCTATTGCTTCGAGCTTAAGCTCATCATTGAACTCGATGGCGGGCAGCACGCGACCGAAACCGGATTGGCAGCGGACCGTGATCGAACGGCCTGGCTGATGGATAATGGCTTCGTTGTGAAACGCTATTGGAACTCTGACATACTCGGCAATATCGAGGGTGTGCTGACGGACCTTGCGGGTGTCGTGGTGGAGCTGCGGGGCAAACGAATGCATGACACATTCTCCCCCACCCCGACCCTCCCCCGATGGGGGAGGGAGTCCCTCGCGGCGAGTTCCGACTACTGCCTCCCCCACCGAGGGACGGTCAGGGTTGGGCATTTCGCGAAATGCTGACTCCCGCCATCATGTTTCAAGGTACTGGCTCGAATGTCGGAAAGTCCATGCTGGTGGCGGGGCTTTGCCGGTTGCTGGCGGACCGGGGCCTGAACGTCCGGCCGTTCAAGCCGCAGAACATGTCGAACAATGCTGGCGTCACCGGCGATGGCGGCGAGATCGGACGGGCGCAGATGCTGCAGGCCCGCGCCGCCCGGATCGCTCCAACGGTCGATATGAACCCGGTGCTGTTGAAGCCGGAGGGTGAGACCGGGTCACAGGTCGTAGTGCGCGGCCAGCGGCTGAAGAGCATGAAAGCGCGGGAGTACTTTGCCTTCCGGCAGTCCTTGATGCCGGTGATCCTCGAGAGTTTTGAGCGGCTTGCCGCCGAGAGCGACATTGTGATCGTCGAGGGAGCGGGCAGCGCGTCCGAGGTTAACCTCAGGTCCGGCGACATTGCCAACATGGGTTTTGCGGAAGCCGCCGAGGTGCCGGTGGTGCTGGTCGGGGACATCGACCGGGGCGGCGTAATCGCAAGCCTCGTCGGCACGCATGCGGTCATCGGTGAAGCGGAACGGGCGCTGGTGCGCGGCTTCATCATCAACAAATTCCGGGGCGATCCGTCGCTCTTTGCCGACGGTAACCGGATCATCACGGAGCGGACAGGGTGGCCATCGCTCGGCATCGCGCCGTGGTTTGCCGACGCGCATCGTCTGCCAGCGGAGGATACGCTCGACCTTGCCTC
>JANLYR010000080.1:0-5441 GCA_031365765.1 Hyphomicrobiales bacterium
CGCGCGCGCTTAATTCCGCAGCGATTGCATCGCTGCCAATCCTGACTTTTTTGGCGGTTCCAGTGTTGTCAATCGCAACCTTGCCGGCGATGGTGTACAGCGCCTGAAAACCGGCGGCCTCCGCATGCGCCTGGATCTGCATGACATTGGAACGCTTGTCTCTACGCGCGTCTTCATCGTTAAGCAGCGATTGCTCCCTCAACTTCGCTTCGACTGCGGGCGCCATCGCTTTACCGGACTGCATGGCGTCCAACGCAATGTCACCACGCTGCAATTCCTCTTTTATCGCCGCAAGCTGCCAGGCGGCGAGGTCGGGTGCCGCAGTGGCGCCGACCGGGCGCGCCGTCGATAGGGTAAGCGCCACATTCGTCCAGTTCTCGGTCGTACGCTGCATCACTTCGGCGCGCCGCACGAGTTCGATCCGGGATTTGGCATTCTTGTCCGGAGACGTCAGCCGCGCATCGTAAATTGGATGCCAGCCGGCATCGGCGATCCGGTATTTAAGGCGGAAGGTGCCGTCGGCCAAATCACGCGCGGCCAGATGGACGCTGACCACCATCCTCGCTTCTTCACGTGGTGCGAGCGCACCAAGTTGCTTCGACAAGTCGTTCGCGAGCTTGTCGATCTCGCGCTGGCGCAGGCGCGAGTCAAAGACGATCTTCGAGAACCCCTGCAGTCTGGCGCTGACGAGATCGAGAAGGCCACCAAGTTCGGACGTGCTGAATGGCTTGAATTCTGCATCCTTCACCGGCTGAGGAATGATGCCCGACGCCAACTGTTGCATCAGATTCTTCTGGTACTCCGCGTCGGAGATGACCTGATCGAGACGGTTGCGCTCGTCTTGCAGCGCCTCCATGTCACGTTCCAGACGTTGGTGTTCCGCCCCCGTGTCGGCCGACGGCACATACATGATTTTCGAATCAACCGAACCGATCTCGACTTTACCGTCGGAGTTTCCCTCGACCCGGATCGTGTCCTGCTCTAGGTCGCCCGGCAGTCCTTCGAAAATCAGCATATGCTCGCCAGGCGTGAGCCGCGCTTCGGCGATGCGGGTAACGTCCGCGCCTGAGGGAAAGACTGTTACGGCGTCGATGAGAGAACTAACTGAAATGTCGGCGGCGAAAAGGGGAGCGGTGAAGGCGGTGGAAAAGAGAAGCAAAGCTGCGAGACGGGTATACATGTAATCCCTCCGATCGGCCCCCCGGCCAATGGAAAATCACTATGCATACCGCCTTACGGCGAATTCGGGGCCGCTTTGCGTCAAAACGCCAACGCCTTCGCCTGACGAACCTGCGGGAGCTTGCGGACGGCGTCCAGCACTGAGGGCGGCAGCGGCTCGTCGATCTGAACGAGGCAGATGGCGTCTTCGCCCTGCGCCTTGCGGCCCAGATTGAACGTCGCAATATTTACATTGGCGGTTCCGAACAACGTGCCCAGCGCGCCAATGAAACCGGGCTTGTCCTGATTGGTGACGTAAAGCATGTGCGGCGCGAACTCGGCTTCGAGATCGATGCCCTTGATCTGGATGATGCGCGGCTTGCCATCGGAAAATACCGTCCCGGCGATCGAGCGCTCCAGGCCATCGGTCTTCACCGTGAGCCGCATATATGTTTCAAAAGCACCGCGTCGGCTTTGGCGCACCTCATCGACCCGAATGCCGCGTTCACGCGCTACGACCGGTGCCGACACCATATTGACCACGCCGATCATGGGACGAAGCAGCCCGGCAAGCGCCGCCGAGGTCAAGGCGCGTGTGTTCATTTCGCTGACGTCACCCGCGTATTCGATGACGATGCCGGTCACCGGTCCATCGGTGAGCTGCCCCGCGAACGAGCCAAGCTTTTCGGCCAGCGCCACATAGGGTTTAAGCCTGGGCGCTTCTTCAGCCGTGATCGCCGGCATGTTGAGCGCATTGGTGACAGCACCGCTCAGCAGATAGTCCGACATCTGCTCCGCCACTTGCAGCGCCACGTTCTCCTGCGCCTCGCCGGTGGAGGCGCCGAGATGCGGCGTCACCACAACATTGTCGAGTCCGAAAAGCTTGTGGGTCGTTGCAGGCTCGGTTTCGAACACGTCGAGGGCCGCACCGGCGACTTGGCCCGATATGAGCGTGGCGTACAACGCATCTTCGACGACAAGCCCACCCCGCGCGCAATTGATGATACGGACACCCTTCTTGCACTTTGCCAGCGCGGTGGCATCGATGATATTGCGTGTCTTGTCGGTGAGCGGCGTATGCAACGATATGAAATCGGCGCGGCGAAAGATGTCGTCGAGCTCGACTTTCTCCACGCCGATCTGGATGGCACGCTCGGGCGACAGGAAGGGATCATAGGCAATCACTTTCATCCGCAGGCCCAGAGCGCGGTCGGCAACGATCGAGCCGATATTGCCGCAGCCAATTATGCCCAGCGTCTTGTTGAAGAGCTCGACCCCCATGAACCGGTTTTTCTCCCACTTGCCCGCATGGGTCGACGCATTGGCTACCGGGATCTGCCGTGCCAGTGCCATCATCATGGAAAGCGCGTGCTCCGCCGTGGTGACAGCGTTGCCGAAGGGCGTGTTCATCACCACGATGCCCTTTTGGCTGGCGGCTGCAATATCCACATTGTCCACGCCGATCCCGGCCCGCCCGATTACCTTGAGCCGCGTCGCGGCACCGATGATCTTCGGCGTCACCTTGGTGGCCGAGCGAATTGCCAGCCCGTCATAGTTGGGGATCGCCGCGAGCAGCGCCTCCTTGTCGGGACCGAGATCGGGAAGATAATCGACGGCGACGCCACGGTCGCGAAAAATCTGTACGGCGGTTTCGGACAGGCGGTCGGAAACGAGAACGCGGGGGCTCATGACACGGTCCTTTCATAGGCCCAGTCGAGCCACGGCATCAGCGCTTCGATGTCGGACGTCTCCACGGTGGCGCCACACCAGATGCGCAACCCCGGCGGCGCGTCACGATAGGAAGCGATATCATAGGCCACGCCTTCGTCCTCCAGCAGCTTCGCCATTTTCTTCGGCATCCCAGGGTCACCCCGCAAGGTGAGGCAGATGGAGGTGTTCGACGCGGTCTCCGGAATCTTCGCCAGATTGTACGCCCACGGCGTTCTTTCGATCCATCGCGCAATGGCGGCGGCATTTGCGTCGGCGCGCGAACGAAGCGCCGCAAGTCCACCCAACCGGTGGGCCCAGGAAAGCGCCAGGACATAGTCTTCGACACACAGCATCGAGGGTGTGTTGATGGTCTCACCCTCGAAAATCCCGGCAATGAGTTTACCACCCGCTGTCATGCGGAAAATCTTCGGAAGCGGCCAGGGCGGGATATAGCTTTCAAGACGTGCGATGGCGCGGGGGCCGAGGATGATAACGCCGTGCGCGCCTTCTCCACCCAACACCTTCTGCCACGAGAAAGTCACCACATCGAGCTTGGCGAAATCGAGGTTCTGCGCGAAGGCGGCGGAGGTGGCATCGCAGATCGTGAGGCCCTGGCGGTGATCATCAATCCAGTTTGCGTTGGGCACGCGGACACCCGATGTCGTGCCATTCCAGGTGAACACGACATCGCGGCTGAAATCGACCGTTGTCAGATCGGGCAGTTCACCGTAAGGGGCCGTGAGTTTTCGGACGTCATCGAGCTTCAGCTGCTTGACGATATCCGTGACCCAGCCTTCGCCGAAACTTTCCCAAGCGAGCACATCGACTCCGCGTTCGCCAAGGAGTGACCACAGCGCCATCTCGACAGCGCCCGTATCCGACGCCGGGACAATGCCGATCAGATGGGAAGCGGGAACTTCGAGCACCGCGCGGGTTTGCTCGATCGCCACACGCAATCGCGCTTTGCCTTCGCTCGATCGATGCGAGCGGCCGGTGATTGCGGTTTCGAGTTTTTGTGGGGACCAGCCGGGAAACTTGGCGCAAGGTCCGGATGAAAAGTGCGGATTGACCGGGCGTACCGCCGGTTTCGAGATTATCATCGTTTGCTCCATCCTTGCAGATGGACCGGTCCTCGGTGGGGAGGACTAGCCCGCACCCCCTATGCCCGAGCCGGATTGAGAAATCAACAACGGCGAAGGCGGCCATGGATCGCTCCACCGCCGCCTCCGCTACGTCCAAGGACTCTCGATCGAGCCTCAGAAACCGATGCGCACACCGCCTAGTATCTGGTGCTCGCCTGGATCCGAACCCGACACCATGACATCGCGGTAACGGTATCCGACATCGAGCGTGATGTTGTCCGTCATCTCGATGCCGACGCCGGCCATCAGCGCGAAGGCCAAGCCGCTGTCGTCGTCACCACCACCGCTGCTGTTGACCCAACCATAACCGGCGCCTGCACCCACATAGGGGGTAAACATCGTGTCGTTGGCCATATCGAAGTAAAGGTTGCCGAGAACCGTCGTGACGCTCAGATCGGCGTCGGGTCCAACTTTATAATCCCCAGCCCAGTCAAGTCGAACATCCGAGCGCAGATTGTCGTTGAACTTGTAGCCAACGCCACCACCCACGGCCAGGGCGCTGTCGTTATCTCCGCCGCCCCAATCGAGGAACGACCAACCGAGATCGCCACGGAGGTAAAAGCCCATGGCCTGGTAGGTATCGGACGGTACATCGGCATCCGCCGCGCGGGCAACTGCCCCCGCCGATATCAACATTGCGGCTGCGAGCAGAGAAACTTTGAGTGCTTTCATTAAATCCTCCTGCAAATCTTGTTCGATAACGAAAGCTAGGAGCCACCCGTGTTGCAAGCCGGGCTTCATTGCGGCGAACTCGTGACGGATTTTAAGTGTTGCCGCCAGGCCACAGTGGAATGTGCCGAATTGACCGGAGCGAGTGAGACTATGACCACCATAAATGGCGCATTCCGACACTCGGCTCGAATTTATGCTGCCGCCTTGGCAATAACATTGCACAAGTCATCCACCAATTGACGCACCAGGCCTTCGTTGTCGCCTTCCGCCATGACGCGAATGAGCGGTTCGGTTCCCGACGGGCGAATGACTAGCCGGCCGGAATTGCCCAGCCGCGCTTCGGCGTCGCTTACCGCACTTTTCACTTCACTGCTATCGAGCGGCTGACCATTCTTAATTTTCACATTCTTCAGAATCTGCGGCAGCGGCGTGAAGAGATTGCATACTTCACTCACTGGCTTTCCTGTCCGTACCACTTCGGCAAGAACCTGGAATGCCGCGAGCAATCCGTCTCCCGTCGTCGAGAAATCCGACAGCACGATATGCCCTGACTGTTCGCCACCGACATTGAAACCGTGGGCGCGCATGTGCTCGACGACATAACGGTCACCGACCTTGGTGCGAGCCAATGTTAAATTATGGTCGCCGAGAAACCGCTCAAGGCCAAGATTGGACATGACGGTGGCAACGAGACCGCCGCCCCGCAACTGGCCCCGCTCGTTCCACGATGTGGCGATCAGCGCCATCAACTGGTCGCCG
>JANLYR010000082.1:0-4848 GCA_031365765.1 Hyphomicrobiales bacterium
CGGCGACGCCGAGGGGCCCACATTCCTGGCGGAGAAGGGCGATGAGGAAGTCCGTTAGCGACTTGTGCCTGGCCCACAGCGTCGCGGGTTCGATCGCAGGCCAGATATCGAGCAGCGCCGAGGCAAGTTCATTGGCGCCGACCAGCGGCGTTCCGGCGAGAAACTTCTTGACGCCCTGGTGTGGTGCGTAGTCGCGCGCGAAGGCATAGACGTCGGCATGCCCCATCCAGCCGGCGATTATGGGCCAGTGGCCGTCACCCAGCCCCGGGTTCATGTAGAGATAGGCGGGGCCGCCGGGACCGGCGCAGAGATATTTATAGCCGCAACCGATGGCAAAATCGGTTTCAGCCCGGGTGACGTCGACGGGCACCGCTCCGGCTGAATGCGACAAGTCCCAGACCGTCGGAACGCCCTTCGCATGGGCGGCGGCCGTCACCCGGTCCATGTCCCAACGCTCCCCCGAGCGATAATCGACATGGCTCAGCGCCGCCACGGCAAATGTTTCGTCCATCGCCGCCACCGCCTCGTCTTCGGTGGCGATAAAACGCAAGGCAAGGCGCCCGCCGGAAGCCGCAACAAGACCCTGCAGCACATGGACATCGGTCGGAAAATTGCCGTTCTGGGTGAGAATAACTTGGCGCTCCGGCCGCATGGCGAGACAATGGCTCACCGCCTTGAACTGGTTGAGGGTGGTTGAGTCGCACATGACCACGGTGCCGGGCGCGGCCCCGATCAGCGGCGCGATGGCATCACCGAGAAGCGACGGCATGTCGAGCCATTGGCGCTGGCTCCAGCCGCGGCGGCGCAGCCTGACCCAGTCGTCGAGAAAGCCCGCGGCTTTCTCCCGGACCAGGCGTGGCATCGGACCCACCGAATTCGCATCGAGAAAAATGGTATCCTGCGGCAATTCGAACAGCGCCCGGACGGAGGCGAGGGAATCGTCGCGATCTAGCTGTTCGGCATCGGACCGGCTGACTGTCATGGCCGAGATAAACATGGGGGGCGGTTTCTTGCAATAGTGAAAGAGACTTGCAAATTTGCAAGAACATCGCATAGTGCGGATATGGCAGCGACCGTCAAGCTGGCCGCCGATATTGGCGGCACCTTCACCGACCTTGTTCTCGAACAAGGACCGAAACGCTGGAGCCACAAGCTGCTCACCACCAACGAAGCCCCTGAACGCGGTGTGCTTGAAGGCATAGCACATGTTCTCGCCGGTGCCGGTCTCGCTGCCGGAGACATCGGCGTTTTCATGCATGGAACAACGCTCGCCACCAACGCGCTCATCGAACGGAAAGGTGCGAAGACCGCCTTCATCACCACCGAGGGTTTTCGCGACATTCTCGAACAGGGCTACGAAAAACGCTTCGATCACTATGACCTGATGATCGAGCGCCCCGCGCCACTGGTGCCGCGAACGCTGCGGTTCACGATCAGGGAACGCCTTTCCGCCGACGGCGATGTGCTGGTGCCGCTGGATGAATCGGCGCTGGAAACGATCGCGGCGCGGCTGTTGGCGGAGAACGTCAAATCGCTCGCGGTAGGCTTCCTCCATTCCTACGCCCATGATGCGCATGAACGAAGGGTGCGCGAAGTCTTGTCGAAACGCCTGCCGAAGGATGTATCGATCTGCCTGTCGAGCGAAGTTGCACCGGAAATCCGCGAATACGAGCGGTTTTCGACGACCGTCGCCAATGCCTATGTGCGTCCCCTGATGGCGGGCTACCTGAAACGCCTCAATGACCGGATGCGCGTCATGGGTCTCAATGCGCCCTTGTTCCTGATGATGTCGGGAGGCGGCCTGACAACCCTCGACACCGCGATGCGCTTTCCCATCCGCCTGGTCGAATCGGGGCCCGCGGGTGGCGCCATCCTGGCGAGCCAGATCGCTGCGCAATGCGCGCTCCGCGAGGTTCTCTCCTTCGACATGGGCGGCACCACGGCGAAAATCTGCCTGCTGAGCGATGGCCAGCCCGAGCGCGCCCGGAAATTCGAGATCGCCCGGGCCTATCGCGACATGAAGGGCTCGGGCATTCCGGTGCGCATTCCAGTGATTGAAATGGTCGAGATCGGCGCAGGCGGCGGGTCGATCGCCAGGGTCGACCGGCTGGGCCGCATCACCGTGGGCCCCGACAGTTCTGGCTCGACACCGGGTCCGGTGAGCTATGGCAGGGGCGGCACCGAACCAGCCGTCACCGACGCGAATGTTGCGCTGGGGCGGATCGATCCGGCTTTTTTCGCCGGCGGCAAGATCAGCCTGGATGAAGCATCCGCCAGGGCGGCGCTGCAACTGCGGATCGGAAAACCGCTGGGACTCGATGCGTTCTGGCCTGCCGCCGGTGTCTCCGAAATCGTCGAGGAAAACATGGCAAGTGCGGCCCGCGTCCATGCCATCGAACGCGGCCGCGACATTTCCGCCTGCACCATGATCGCCTTCGGCGGTGGAGCGCCGCTGCATGCCTGCCGCCTCGCCGACAAGCTGGGCATCGATACGATCATCGTGCCGCGGGGCGCCGGTGTGGGCTCGGCGATCGGCTTTCTCCGAGCGCCCATCGCCTACGAGATCACCAAGAGTGTGGTCGTGGCGCTGGGGCATTTCGATGCCGCCCGCATCAACGCCCTGCTCCACGCGATGAGCCAGGATGCACACGCCGTCGTTTTGCCCGGGATGGGCGGGAGGAAACCCGTTGTGCGGATCGTCGCCGACTGCCGCTATGTCGGACAGGGGCATGAAATTCGAGTCGATGTGCCGAACCGGCGCCTGACCGATCGCGACGGCGCGAAGCTCAAGGCGGAATTCGAAAAGCTCTATGAGAAAGTCTATGCCATTCGCATTCCCCACCAGGAGGCCGAAGCGATCACCTGGTCGGTTACCGTTTCCTCGAAACCGCTGACGCCGAAGCGGGCCGGAACGGTAGGCGCGAAGCGTGCGCCGCCGCCCGGCGCCCGGCGGATGGTTTACGACGCGGCCCTGGGGCGCATGGTCAAGACAGCCATCTACCAGCGCGGCGATCTGACGCCGGGTGCCGCATTCAAGGGCCCCGCCATCATCGCCGAGGATGAAACCTCGACCATCGTCGCCAGCAACTTCCGTGCACGGATCAACGGCCTGGGCTATATCGTTCTGGAGCGGTTCAAATGAGCGCCGCCGCCCTCGATGCCATCCGCACCCAGGTAATGTGGAACCGGCTGATCGCCGTCGTCGAGGAGCAGGCGCAGTCGCTGCTGCGCACGGCCTTCGGCACGATCACGCGCGAGGCGGGCGATCTGTCGGCTGGCGTCTATGATACGGAAGGCCGCATGATCGCCCAGGCGATGACGGGTACACCCGGTCACGTCAACACCATGGCGACGGCGGTGGCCCACTTCTTCCGGCATTTTCCCCAAAGCACGATGCGCCCCGGCGACGTCTATGTGACCAACGATCCCTGGCTCGGCACCGGCCATCTGTTCGACTATGTGACGCTGACCCCGGTTTTTGCGGGCAAGACGCTCGTGGCGTTTTTCGCTTCCACCTGCCACGTGATCGATGTGGGCGGCGTCGGCATGTCGGCCAAGGCGAACTCGTCCTTCGAGGAAGGAACGCTTATTCCGCATCTGCGGATCAGGAAAGAAGGCCGGCTCAACGAGGAACTGATCTCGATCATACTCGCCAATTCCAGAAATCCGGTGGAAGTGCGGGGCGACCTGCTGTCGCTCATCAGTGCCAACGATACCGGCGCCAGGCGTCTGATCGACATGATGCGTGAGTTCAAGCTGACGTCGATCCAGCCCCTGGCGAACCATATCCTGACCCAGTCCGAACGCGGCGCCCGGGCCGCCATCAAGGAACTGCCCGACGGCGAGTGGATTTCCGCGATGCCGCTTGATGGCTATGAGCGGCCAATCACCATCAAATCGAAACTCACGATAAAACGCGGGCGGATCACCATCGATTTCTCCGGCTCCTCGCCTGCCTCCATCTACGGCATCAATTCGCCTCGCACCTATACTCACGCCTATGCGGTGTTCGGGCTGAAGGCGGTGATCGCGCCGCATGTTCCCAACAATATCGGCTCGCTCTCCTGCTTCGATCTGGTGACGGAAGCGGGCACCTGCGTCGATCCGACGCGACCCTCGCCGGTAACAGCGCGCCATGTGATCGGGCAGATGCTGGCCGACGCGGTGTTCGGCTGCCTGGCGCAGGTGATGCCGGGAAAAGTTCAGGCGGAAAGCGCCGGTTCCATCTGGATTCTGGCATTGAGCAGCGCCCATGGCCGCGTGTCGCCCCATGAGACGGCAGGCGCCAGGGAATTCGGCGTGATCAATATCGGCCTGGGCGGCGTGGGCGGCAGGCCCGGCAAGGATGGGCTGGCGACGACGGCTTTTCCTTCCGGTGTCGGCACCATTCCCATCGAGGTTACCGAAACCCAATGTCCGCTCTATTTCAGGCGCAAGGAATATCTGCCCGATTCGGGCGGGGCTGGCGAATGGCGGGGCGGACTTTCGCAGGCGATCGAAATCGCCAACCGCGAAGCGGCCCCCTTCGCCATCTCGGCGGCAACCTTCGACCGCATCCACAACGCCGCGCAAGGCCGCGACGGCGGTTTGCCCGGGCGCAAGGGCGCGGCGCGTTTTGGATCGGGCGGTCCGATCCCCGACAAGGGCATTCATCTGATCCCGGACGGCGACAGCCTGATTGTGGAATTGCCGGGAGGCGGCGGTTTTGGCGAGCCCCGGCACCGCATGCCCGCCCTGATCGAGGCCGATGTGAAGGCAGGCGTCGTGAGTGCTGAAAAGGCGCTGGAGGATTATGGCCATGAACCGGCCTGAACCGGGCGGCCTTGCCATTGGACCCCGCATCAAGGC
>JANLYR010000129.1:0-2990 GCA_031365765.1 Hyphomicrobiales bacterium
CGATCGGCGCGAAGGTGTCGCGCGACTTCATCTGGAAGAACACTCCGCCGCCCGAAGACAAGCCGCGCGCGGAACCATCGATGAAGTTGATGTAGCCGAAGATGTGGTCCATCGCCCGGGAGGCCGGGACGTTGGTGGCGCGCTTGCCGATCACGACCGCCATTTCCGCCTCGCCCTCGAATATCGTGGCGGGCACGTCCGGCAGCACCATGGTGTCGTCCGGCCCGATGATCGAGGTGGGCGCCTTGTGGAACGCGTTGATCGGCGCCGGCTTCGCCAGCGTGCCATTCTCCATGTAGTTCACGGCCATGCAGACGATATTGCCCGGCTTCGGCAGCGGTGGGCGCAGGCGCACGCCGGACAGCGCCACGCCGGCGCCGGCCGAAGCCGCCTCGATCTTGCCGCGGTAGCTGTCGAAGCGGGCGATCAGTCCGCTCATCAGGTCGCCGGGACCCGAATGCGGGATATCCTGAACCACCGCCGACACATCGACGATGGACTCTCCTTTGGCGACTCCCAGCTTGAAGTCGTTGAAAAACGCGAGTTTCATCATGTCCTCCCATCGAGGGTTCCCATGCGCCCAACCTAACCCGCCATCAGGTCGCGCAGCAACGGGAGGGCGTCACGGGCGAACCATTCGATCTGCCGGTGCTTTTGATCGTAGGGGCCAAGCAGGTCGAGAACGATGTGGCGGACACCGGCGGCATGGAATTCCCGAATGCGCTCCGCCACCTGTTCCGGTGTGCCAAGCGCGCAGTACCGCGCCGCGGCCTTACCCCATCTTTAACGCCTTTTTCACCATCCACCGCAACGAACGGCCCGAAAATGGCGGAAACCCGCCACTTGACTATGGGAATTCATTTGTAGTGCCATAATATTTTACAAAACCCATTGACGCCGCCGGCCGCCAGGCCCACCTTCCCGCCATGTTCATCCGCAAAGCCCCGACCCGGAATAAGTCCGATGGCGAAGCCTATTTCACGTTCCGTCTCGTGCGGGCCGAACGAACCGGAAAAAAGGTCCGCCAGCTCACACTCCTCAATCTCGGCCGCCAGTTCGATCTGCCGCCAGCCGATTGGCCACGCCTGTGCGATCGGATCGAGGCCCTGCTCTCCGGACAGCGCGGCTTGCTTCCCGTGCCAGACGCCATCGAAGTTCTGGCGCAACGCTACCACGCCCGTCTCGTGGAGGGCGGGACAGGTCCCTCCGCGGCGGAGCCCGCACCGCCGGCCGCTCAACCCGCGCCAGCCGTTTCGAAGCCGGAACCCGCCGCGCCAGACGCTGACTTCGCCGAGGTCGATATCACCTCGTTACAACTCATTCAGCCCCGTTCCGTGGGCGTGGAAGCCGCGGGCCTCGCCGCCATGGACTGGCTCGGCATCGATAAGATCCTCTCGGACCTTGGCCTGAACGGGATCCAACGCGCCGCCGTGGCCGGCAGCCTGATCGGGCGGATGGCCGCCCCGGGCAGCGAACTCGCGACGTGGCGCTGGCTCGCCGAACGCAGCGCCCTCGGCGAACTTCTGGGCGTGAACTTCGATACCATGTCCCCGATGCAGCTTTACCGGGCGTCCGATCTTCTCGTGAAACATCGCGATAAGATCGAGACCATGCTGTTCACCAACATCCAGGATTTGTTCGGACTGGCGGTCACCGTCACGCTTTACGATCTGACCAACACCTATTTTGAGGGTACCGCCGCCGGAAACGAAAAAGCCGCCCGTGGCCGGTCGAAGGAAAAGCGGGCCGATTGCCCGCTGGTCACCCTCGGTCTCGTGCTCGATGGCAGCGGGTTCGTGCGCCGCTCGAAGATGTTCGCGGGCAACGTGGCCGAGGGAACGACGCTGACGGAGATGCTCAAAGACCTGGCCGCGCCAAAGGGGGCGTTGATCATCATGGACGCCGGCATCGCCACGGCGGCGAATATCGCCTGGCTCAGAGCGCAAGATTATCGCTACCTCGTGGTCAGCCGCGAACGCGGCCGCCAGTTCGATCCAAATCAGGCGATTGATACGCTGACCGCGTCGAACGAGACCATCAGGTTGCAACGCGTGCTGAGCGAAGACAAGACGGAAGTCCGGCTTTATTGTCATTCCACCGGACGCGACACCAAGGAAACCGCGATCACCGCGCGCTTCGTCACGCGCTTTGAAACCGGTCTGGCCAAACTCGCCGCCGGTCTGGACAAGCCGCGCGCCCAGAAGAAGCTCACCGATATCCAGCAGCGCATCGGACGGTTGAAAGAAAAGAGCCGGGGCATCGGCCAGCATTACGAAATCACCGTGACCCCCGACGCCGCCGGAAAGAACGCCACCGCCATCACCTGGACCAAAACCCCGGTCGAGGGTTCGATGCTGACCCATCCCGGGGTCTATTGCCTGCGCAGCAGCGAAACGGAATGGGACGCGGCGAAGCTGTGGCACACTTATACCATGTTGACCGATCTGGAGGCTGTGTTCCGAGGGCTCAAATCGGACCTCGGCCTGCATCCGGTGTTCCATCACAACGAACGACGTACCGAGGGGCACCTGTTCATCACGGTTCTGGCCTATCAGTTGGTCCAGACCCTCCGGCACAAATTGAAGGCGGCGGGCGAGACGATGTCCTGGTCCCGTCTGCGCGAGATCCTCTCGGTCCAGCAGCGCGTGACGGCGACCTTCCGGCAGCGCGATCGGCGCACCCTGCATGTCCGCAAGACCACCGCCGCCGAACCGGCCTTGCGCCGGATCTATGACACTCTGGGCATCGACGCCGCTCCTGGCGGGGTGCGGAAATTCACGATGTGAGCCCTGAATGACGCGGATGTAGTGCCACTCGGGCCGCAGGCGGACCGTAAATATCTGATAAGGCGGGGTTTATTTGAGGGGCTGTTAAATGTGGGTTACGTCTTGCATCAGACAGCCTCGGCGATTCTGTTCATGGTGGAGGCGCACAAGGCAAAAGCCTGAGTGTCCATCCGGGAACAATGAGGTAGACCCCGAAAACCGGAC
>JANLYR010000139.1:0-6054 GCA_031365765.1 Hyphomicrobiales bacterium
GCAGGCTGCTCCGTTGTCGTGGTGGTAGAAGCCGGCGCAGTCGTCGTATCGGTGGTTGTTGTGGTCGTGGCGGCAGGCGCTGTGGCGTCAGGAACCGTCGTATTGTTTTCCTGGACGACCGCCGGAGTGTTCGGTCCGGAATTGTAGTAAAGCACCAGGAAGAAGCCCAGCAGAAGTACCAGGGCCGCTATGATATAGCCAGTGGCACCGCTGGAGGAGCGATAGGTCGGGTTCTGGTTGATGTTCACGTCCCTGGTCACGGGATCAACCGTGCCGGGCACGTAGGACGGATCATCTTCGGAAATCGGGTGTATCTTCCGTGTCGGGGACGTAGCCATCGGTTCATCTCCATGGTTAAGGCTGGATCATAAAATGGTTCATATCGCAAAAGGTTCCAACCGCCATGGAACTTTTCTGCCTTATTCGCATTTAAGTCGCACCTAAAGGGAGATTCACCAATGAACGCAATCATCTATCTCGTCGGCCTTATCGTTGTCGTCATGGCCGTTCTGTCGCTGATCGGCCTGCGCTGATGCCTCGCATAATTAACAACGGAGACCGGTAATATGGCAATGACTTCCATTCCCATGGAGCATACGACGGTGGTGACTACCGCCGAGGGCAAGAGTCATGTCGACTGGCGCGCTATCGCGGCCGGCATGATCGTGGCATTCGCGGTGCCCCTGGTGCTGCTGCCGTTTGGTTCGGCGATCGGGCTCAGCCTCGTCTCGCCTTATCGGGGCGAGGGCGTCTCGCTTACCTTCTTCGTCATTCTTACCGGGCTTTGGGTCGCTCTCAGCCAGGCCGCCGGGTTCATGGCTGGCGGATATCTGAGCGGCAGACTCCGCCGCCGCACCGGTGACGGCACGCCGCATGAAGTCGAAATGCGGGACGGCATGCACGGTCTCATCATGTGGGGCGCAACCACCGTCATCGGCGTTGCATTCGCTGCCTTCATGGCTTCGGGCCTCGCTGCCTTTGGTGTTGGTGCAACCGCCGCAGCCAGCAATGGCAGCAGCGGCGCGTCGAGTTATTATGCGGAAAAACTTCTGCGTCCCAATTTCGCCGCCCCTGCGGCGGACGTTGCAGCCACCGCCACCAAACCTGCGGCAACCGACGCCACGGCAAATGCAAACGCCAATCCCCGTCAGGCCGAACTGGGCAACATTCTGACCAATGCCCTTACCGCCCGCACCCTCGGTGACGAAGACCGGACCTATGCTGCCAATATCATAGCGCGTGATACCGGCTTGCCGGTGGCCGAAGCGCAGGCGCGCGTCGACCAGATCTATGCCGAAGCGAAAGCCGCGGCGGATGAAGCAAGGAAATATGCCATTCTTCTGGCGTTTCTGACTGCAGCCTCTCTGCTGGTTGGCGCGCTGGCGGCATGGTTCGCGGCGGTAAAAGGTGGCGATCACCGTGACAAGGGTACCAACTTCACGCATCTCGCGCGCTGGAGGTAGTCCCGCTTATGCCTAATCGCTCCCGGGCATACTGGAAAGGGTTCCTGCGCCTCTCTTTGGTTTCGATCTCGGTCGAAGTCTTCAATGCCGAAGAGAAGCGCGGGGACATCGCCTTCCACCAGATCCACAAGCCCACGGGCAAACGGGTCAACTACACCAAGACTGTCGAGGGTGTGGGGGAGGTCGAGGCGGCGGACATCGTCAAGGGTTATGAACTCGACAAGGATGAATATGTGATCCTTGAGCCGGAAGAACTGGAGGCGGTGCGCCTGGAGAGCAAACGCACCGTCGATCTTACCCAGTTCGTGTCAGCCGGCGAAATCGATCCGCGCTATTTCGAACAGCCGTATTATATCGCGCCGGCCGATGACAATGCGCTGGAAGGCTATCTTGTGATCCGCGAAGCGCTGCGCAAGAGCGGGCGCATCGGCCTTGGCCAGATGACCATCGGCGGGCGCGAACATCTCGTCGCCGTGACGCCGCTCGGTGCAGGGCTGATGATGGAGCGGCTGCGCTACGCCGACGAAATCAAGGACAGCAAGGAATTTTTCGGGGAGTTTGGAAAACCCAAGCTGGACAGCGAAATGGTCGAGCTGGCGACCGAGCTCATCACCCGCAAGTCGGGTGCCTTTGACCCGTCGAAATTCGATGACAGCTACGAGAAGGAATTGCGCAAGATCATCGACATGAAGGCCAAGGGCAAGCGGATTGTGGTGGACGCTCCGGAGCCCGCGCCATCCAACGTGGTCAATCTCATGGACGCACTGCGCAAGAGCCTGAAGTCCGGCAAAGCGGATGAGCCAAAACCGGCGCCGAAAAAAGCCCGATCGGCCCGAAGCGCCTCCTCCAAATAGCTATGGCCAAGGCAGCGGCATCGCTCGACACCTATTCCGGCAAGCGCGATTTCACGGCGACGCCGGAGCCCAAACCCAAACTGCGCAAGGCCCGGACTAAAGGTCTGAAGTTCGTGGTGCAGAAACACGATGCCACGCGGCTGCATTTCGATCTTCGCCTCGAGCTTGGCGGCGTTCTGAAAAGCTGGGCGGTGACGAAAGGGCCCAGCATGAAGGCGGGAATCCGCCGCCTTGCTGTTGAAACCGAAGACCATCCCATGGAATATCTCGATTGGGAGGGGGTCATTCCAAAAGGCCAGTACGGCGGCGGCACCATGATCGTGTGGGACCAGGGGACGTGGACGCCGGAAGATGACGCGGCCAAGGATCTGAAAGCCGGTAAACTTACCTTTACGCTGGACGGAAACAGGCTCAAGGGCCGGTTCACTCTGGTGCGGCTGAAGGCCGACGGGAAGAGCAAGAAAAATAATTGGCTCTTGATCAAGAGCAAGGATGACCACGCTCTTGAGGAGGCGCAAAACGAGCCTGTCGACACGGAAATGTCGTCGGCAAAAACGGGGGTGAGCAACGACGATCTGGCGCGTTCGAAGGATGTGCGGCCCGACCATAAGGCGCGCGCGGCGAAAGAAAAAACGGCCGATATTTCCACGCTGGCAAAACTTCCCGGGGCCAAGAAGGCGATCCTGCCGGTGTTCGTCGAACCGAGCCTTGCGACGCTGGCGCCGCAGCCTCCCGAAGGGTCGCAGTGGCTGCACGAAATCAAGCATGACGGATACCGTATCCAGGCCAGGATCGATGGCGGCAAGGTGCGCCTGCTGACGCGCAAAGGGCTGGACTGGACGAAGCGCTTTCCCACGGTGGCCGAGGCGATGAAGAGCCTGCCGGTGCAGGCCGCGCTCATCGACGGCGAAATAATCGCGCAGGACGAGACCGGCAATTCAAGTTTCAGCGGATTGCAGACGGATTTGAAATCGGGCGCCGTGAACCGGATCGTCTGTTATGTCTTCGACCTGCTTTATCTCAACGGCGTTGACCTTCGCGGTGTCGCGCTGTTGGAAAGGAAACGCCTGCTGGCCGAAGTGGTGGCGCAGGCGCCATCGTCCTTCGCGCTCCGCTATAACGAGCATGTCGAGATCGGCGGCGAGACCATCCTGACACAGGCCTGCAAGCTCGGGCTGGAAGGCATCATCTCGAAGCGCGAGGATCTGCCCTACAGGTCGGGCCGCGGCGATCATTGGATCAAGTCCAAGTGTATGCTGCGCCAGGAATTCGCGGTACTGGGCTATGTGCCATCGGCCGCCGTCAAGAACGCGGTGGGCTCGCTGGTTCTCGGATATAATGAGAATGGAGCGATGGTGCATGCCGGCAGGGCGGGGACGGGTTTCTCCGCCAAGGAAGCCCAGGGACTGGATAAAAGACTAAAGGCACTGGCCGCTCCTGCCCCCAAGTTCAAGAAAGCGCCGACGGCTGCTTCGCGGAAGGGCGTCACCTGGGTCAGGCCGGAACTGGTGGCGGAGATCGAATATCGCGGCTGGTCGGCCGATGGATTGCTGCGGCAGGCTGCCTACAAGGGTTTGCGCGAAGACAAGGATGTAGGCGAAGTGGTGCTGGAGGAAACGCAGCACTCGCACCCTCCCAAGCCTGCCGCCAAATCACAAACCGCCACCCCCACACCGGTCACCTTCACCCACCCGGAGCGCGTGCTGTGGGAAGATGCAGGCGTTACGAAACAGCAACTGGGCGATTTCTATACGCGGATCGCGGACTGGGTGCTGCCGCATGTCACGGGTCGGGTTCTCAGCCTGCTACGATGTCCTCAGGGTGCCGGCGAAAAATGCTTCTTCGCAAAGCATGCGTGGATGGGGATCGACGATTCCGTTCAGCTTGTGGATGCGGGCACGGAGAAACCGATGCTCGCCATTCGCGATCTCCACGGTTTGCTGCTGCTCGTGCAAATGAACGTTTTGGAAATCCATGTCTGGGGTTCAAGGCTCGACACGATCGAGCAGCCCGATCGCATGATCTTCGATCTCGATCCAGGCGACGGCGTCGACTGGAAGGCGATCTGCGCGGCTGCGGTTGAACTGCGCGACAGGCTGAAGAGTGTCGGATTGACGAGCTTTGTCAAAACCACCGGGGGCAAGGGACTGCATGTGGTCGTGCCGCTCGAACCCAAGGCTGGATGGGACGAGGTCAAGGCGTTCAGCAACGCCTTCGCCGAACTGATGGCAGCCGATGCTCCGGCGCGCTACGTGGCCAATATGGCGAAGAAGCACCGGACGGGAAAAATCTTCATAGACTATCTGCGCAATGGGCGGGGTGCCACGGCGGTTGCCGCCTATTCAACGCGCGCCAGGCCGGGGGCACCGATATCGGTTCCGGTCGAATGGACGGAACTCGACAAAATTCCGGGCTCGTCGCATTTTACCGTGTTGAACCTGGAAAAACGCCTTGCCACATTACGGCGCGACCCCTGGGCCGATTGGCAAGCAATCAAGCAGAAACTGCCGACTTAACCATCCATATTAGAGCAGGAGAAGGTAATGGCTTCGAAGTCGTGGAAGACGCGTTTTGGTCATTTTGCGGCAATGATTGCGCGATTGGCGGGAAGCCCCATCGTATTTGCGCTGGCTGTTGCGAGCGTCGTCATCTGGGCGGCCTGCGGACCGTTTTTCGACTATTCGGAGGGCTGGCAGCTCATCATCAATACCAGCACGACGATCTGCACCTTCCTGATGGTGTTCGTCATTCAAAACAGCCAGAACCGCGATAGTTTGGCAGTGCAGATCAAGCTGGACGAAATCATCCGCGCGGTGCGCGGGGCTGAAAATACACTGATCGATCTGGAGGACCTGTCGCAGGAGGAGCTCGAGGAACTACGCCTCAAATTTGCGGGCATTGGAGCGGCGGCACGCAACTCGCCGGCGAAGATTGCCCGCCGCCAGAAACGTCGATCCGCGGTAATTACTCCGCGGGCGAAGTAAGGCTGGCGTCGATGCCGTAGGAGTTTGCCCTGGCGTTATCGGCGGGAAGGAATGTCAGGGCGCCAATCAGGCTCACGCTGCCCGTGAGGAGCGTGAGGAACACCAGCGCCAGGCCCATGTTGCGGAGAAACCCGACATCGGCGACCATTTCCTGCGACTTGTTTTCCATGGGAGGCTCCTGTTTCGCCAAATAACGCGGTTGAATCCAAACGGTTCCGTCAGTCCCGCCGGGTTTTTAGAAGACGTGGAACAGGTAGAGCAGAACGATGATGGGAATCGGGATGCCGATGAGCCAGAGAAGCATGCCACGCATGATTTTTACCTCACAGGTTGGGTTGAATACGCTGCTTAACGTCAGCGCTCCGGTGTCCGTTCCAACGGCTTGGTTAAAGTCTTTGTAACACCGGGAACCAGTGCGCCGGGCGCGGGTTGAGCGGGATAGGGCGGTGCCCAAGCTCAAATCAAACACGAGGAGATTACCATGCGGAATGAATGGCGGGATCGCGATCGTGAATCATCCGGTCGTAACGGCGGCGGCCATCGCAGCGGCGGTGAACCAAATGGTGATTATGGCCACAACCGCGGCGGACACGGCGGCAGTGACAGCTGGCGGTCCCAGGAACGCGATGACGAAGGCCGTTTCAGCCGCCATGAGGGCGGAAACGGCGAAGGTGGCTACGGCCGGTCGGGTCATGGCCAGTCCGGACAGGGTCGCCCGAGCTTCAACCAGCCTGGCGGCAGCGAATATTTCGG
>JANLYR010000186.1:0-2999 GCA_031365765.1 Hyphomicrobiales bacterium
CGCGCGCTCAGGCGGCGGCGCTGCGCATCGCGGGATCGTGAGGATCGTCAGCCAGGGCGACAGCAGGCATCATTGTGGCAACAATTGCCGCGCAGATAATCGGGTTGACCTTCATTTGCAGTGTTCCCTCCCAATTAGGCAGCCTCAAATAACAAGGCGATAGGCATTCACCAAATTGATTGCGATATATCCGTCGTCAGAACATTTGGCGCTGATTGCTGCGCAAATTAGCGGAGCGTTGGCCTCGTCTGGTTGGTTGATGTTAAGCTACGCTGCATCGATCTATGTTGGCGCTTTGGCAATCGCCCAGACTGATCTGCGGGGATCAGGCCTCAAATTGCGGTCACCGATGTTGCATCCTTGTTGCATGGACGTGCCGGAGCACGGGGTGAGGCGACGGAAATGCGTGAAAATTGGCGGGAATGGCCCGCGAAGCCACTCAGCGGTTAAATTCTCATAACTCATTGAAATATCAAGTAAATTTTGGATGCCCCGCGAGGATTCGAACCTCGATAAACGGAGTCAGAGTCCGTTGTCTTACCGTTAGACGACAGGGCATCAGGCTGGCGGTGAAATAGGTCGCGTCCTGCGTTAAGTCAACGGCGCGCGCCGGATCGGGCGGCGTTTAGGCCCGCGCCGCGTCCTTGCGTTCGCGAATCTGTGCCTCGAGTTCGGCGATCCGTTCGCGCTCCGGCGTGTCTTTGGCGAGCCCCTTGAGCCGCGCTTCCGCCCAGAGCTTGTTTTTCTCCGCCTCAAGCGATTTCAGGGATTGATCGGCCATAGTGTCTCCATGCGTATGCGTGCACATAGCGAAGGCCGGGTCTGATTGCCACCAGCCTCATTTGCGATTTTCGCACAACTGCACTAGCGTCGCTCTCAAGTACCGGCGGCATGTGTCGTGCGGAGAACAGAAAAGTATCCGGGTATGACCGAACCCGTTGCCCAGGGGCCATCGCGGCAAGCGCGCGAACGTGGCCCGCCACCGCACCGGCTCGATGCCGGCTACCGCGCGCGCTTTCCTGCGCGGCGTTCCTATGCCGCACTCGATCTTGGCACCAACAATTGCCGGATGCTCATCGCGCGACCCGATGGAGACCAGTTCTTCATTGTCGATGCCTTTTCGCGGATCGTCCGCTTGGGCGAAGGGCTCGGCGCGAGCGGCAGGCTGAGCGATGCCGCGATGGACCGAGCGGTTTCCGCGCTTTCGATCTGCGCCGATAAGCTCGTGCGGCGTAATGTCCATCTCTCCCGCTCGGTCGCCACCGAGGCGTGCCGCAGAGCCGCCAACGGCGCGGAATTTGTCGACAGGGTCTATCAGGAAACCGGCATCAAGCTCGACGTTATTCCGGCGGAGGAAGAGGCGCGGCTGGCCGTCGTCGGCTGCCACCGCCTGCTTGAGGAGGGCGACGGCCCTGCCCTGGTGTTTGACATTGGCGGCGGATCGACCGAACTCGTCATCGTCGATACCAGCGGTGATGAGCCGCGTACGCTCGACTGGCTGAGCGTCCCCTGGGGCGTTGTTTCACTCGCCGAATCCGAAGGCCCCGATCCCGATTGCCTTGACGAGCGATTGGCCGCTTATGAACGGATGCGGGCCCGCGTGACAGAGAGTTTTTCGGCATTTGCCGAACGCCAGCCAAGCCGCTCCGCAGAGTTGCGGCTGCTCGGCACAAGCGGCACGGTCACCACACTGGCCAGCGTTCATCTTGGCCTGCCCAGTTATGACCGCAAAGCGATCGACGGCCTGATCGTCCCGAGCGAGGCGATGCGCGTGATCAGCACCGACCTGTCCCGCCGGTCGCTCGCCGAGCGCGCCAAGCTCGCCTGTATCGGCAATGAGCGTGCCGACCTTGTTGTCGCCGGCTGTGCCATATTGGAAGCGATCCTCGACATTTGGCCGGCCCCGCGCGTAGGCGTAGCGGATCGCGGAATCCGCGAAGGCATATTGCGGCAGTTGATGCGACAGGAAAAGTGCTCATGAGCCGGGGCGGTTCTGGCGGGCACACCCGCGTCAAGACAGCACGCGGGAGGACGGCGTCTTCAACGCGCTGGCTCGCCCGCCAGTTGAACGATCCCTATGTGAAGCGCGCCCATGCCGACGGGTTTCGCAGCCGGGCGGCATACAAGCTGATCGAACTGAACGAGAAATTCGGGTTTCTGAAAGGCGCAAAGCGCATATTCGACCTTGGCATAGCGCCGGGCGGATGGTCGCAGGTCGTGCGGCGGCAAAGCCCTGCCGCAGCGATTGTGGGGATCGATCTCCTCCCGGTCGATCCGATCGACGGCGTGATTATCGCCCAGATGGATTTCATGGACGACGCAGCACCGGGCTGGCTGATGGAAGCGCTGGGCGGACCTGCAGATCTCGTGCTGTCCGACATGGCGGCCAACACGGTGGGGCATCAGCAGACCGACCATTTGCGCACAATGGCACTGGTTGAAGCGGGCGCGCATTTCGCGGTCCAGGTCCTGAGGCCGGGCGGGGCGTTCATCGCCAAGTCTCTGGCCGGTGGATCGGACAGCGATCTGGTCGATCTGCTCAAGCGCAATTTTGCCAGCGTAAAGCATGCCAAGCCGCCCGCCAGCCGCAAGGGTTCTTCCGAATGGTATGTTGTGGCTCAGGGATTCAAAGGCACGAGCGCCGCTTCATAGCTGCCGGTCAGGCGATTCAGCGCTTGGCGCGCGCAGTGGCGATGGCCTTTTTCAGTTCGTCATAGCCAACCGCGCCGTTAAGGACGGTATCACCCACCACCCAGCTTGGCGTGCCCGTCAGTTGGAGGGTGCGTTGCAGGTCGATATTGGCAGCAATCTCTTCTTTCACGGCAGCCGACTTTTCAGCCTCTTTCGCGCGACCAATATCCGCGCGGGCCTTTTCCATTGCATCAGCGATGATCGAGGGCGTGAGGCGCCCGGCCTTGTAGAGCGCCCGGTGAAATTCGCCATAATTGCCCTGCTGCGCTACAGCGAGACTGGCCAGCGCCGCATCCAGGCTTTGGGGG
>JANLYR010000127.1:0-4384 GCA_031365765.1 Hyphomicrobiales bacterium
CGCACAGGTTTACGATGATGAAGTTGTCCTTGGCCATTGTCGGCGCGACGCGCATGACGGCTGCAATCGCATGGGCAGGCTCAAGCGCCGGGATAATCCCTTCGCGCTTGCACAGCAGCTTGAAGGCCTCAAGCGCCTCGACATCCGTCGCGCTTTCGTAACGAACCCGACCGATCTCCTTGAGCCAGCTATGCTCCGGGCCAATCCCGGGATAGTCGAGTCCTGCCGAAATGCTGTGCGCTTCGGTGATCTGGCCGTCTTCGTCCTGCAACAGGAAGGTCTTGTTGCCGTGGAGAATCCCCGGTGATCCGCCGGCAAGGCTGGCGGCATGCTGCTTGTCGAGACCACGTCCCGCCGCTTCAATACCAAGCATCTGGACGTCGATATCATCAAGAAAAGGATGGAACAGCCCGATCGCGTTCGATCCCCCGCCAATGGCCGCGACGAGGAGATCGGGAAGGCGACCTTCGCGTTTCAATATCTGTTCACGCGCTTCCTTGCCGATCACCGATTGGAAATCGCGGACAAGCTCTGGATAGGGGTGGGGGCCAGCCGCTGTCCCGATGATATAGAAAGTGTCGTGGACGTTCGCGACCCAGTGGCGGAGTGCCTCATTCATCGCATCCTTGAGCGTGCGAGAGCCGCTTTCAACGGCGCGCACTTCAGCGCCAAGCAGCTTCATCCGGAAGACATTCGGCGCCTGCCGTTCGATATCGCGTGCGCCCATGAAGATGACGCAGGGCAGGCCAAAGCGGGCCGCGACCGTGGCCGTCGCCACGCCGTGCTGCCCGGCACCAGTTTCGGCAATGATCTTCGTTTTGCCCATCCGCATGGCGAGGAGGATCTGGCCGACGCAATTGTTGATCTTGTGGGCACCCGTGTGATTGAGCTCATCGCGCTTGAAATAGATTTTCGCGCCGTCGAGTTCTTCTGTCAGGCGCTCGGCAAAATAGAGCGGGCTGGGTCGGCCAACATAATGCTCAAGCAGATCATCGAACTGCGCGGCAAAGGCAGGATCGGCCTTCGCTGCTTCATAGTGGCGCTCAAGATCGAGGATCAGCGGCATGAGCGTTTCGGCGACATAGCGTCCGCCGAACTGGCCGAAATGCCCGCGTTCGTCGGGGCCGGTGCGAAGGGAGTTTGGAAGTGTCATAAGCTGGACGTCGCTTTAAGGAACGCGGCGATCTTGTCCACATCCTTGATGCCTGGTGCGGATTCTACGCCGGAGGACGTGTCGACGAGCGGCGCTCCGGTGGCCCGGATGGCTTCCGCAACATTTTGCGCTGTCAGGCCTCCCGCCAGTCCCCAGGGTAGGGGATGCACAAAGTCGTCAAGCAAGCTCCAGTCAAAGCGGATGCCCATCCCGCCGGGCAGGGCAGCATCCTCAGGCTGACCAGCATCGTAGAGCAGGAGATCGGCGGCATCACGATAGGCGGAGGCGTCCTTCATGTCCTGTGCGGTGCGGACTCCAATCGCGCCCCAGGTTTCCAATTTTGTGTGGTTCCGGATCGCAGCCGTCCGACCAGGCGAGGTCTTGTGCAACTGGATCACATCGAGCTGCCCTGCTGCAATCGCCTGATCGAGCAGGGCGTTGCACGGATCAACGAATATGCCAACCTTGGAGACGTGACCCGGCACCCGAGCCGCGAGTTCGCGCGCCCGTTCAAAGCCGACGCTGCGCGGACTGGGTGGAAAAAAGTTGAAGCCGATATGGCTCGCGCTGCCCTTGATTGCGGCGTCGATCGTTTCGGGCGTCGATAGCCCGCAAATCTTGGCTTGAACTGGCATCGGACTAGAGCGTTGCCTCTATGGCGCGGGCGGCGATCCCCGGATTGGCCGCTTGTGTGATCGGACGGCCAATGACGATGATCGATGCGCCGGCGTCGAGCGCCGCGCGCGGAGTCACGACACGCTTTTGATCGCCAGCCGGTCCATCGGCAGGGCGGACGCCGGGCACCACGAAAAACCCCTTGCGCCACAATTTGCGCGCGGCCTTCACCTCATTGCCCGAGCAGACCACGCCGTCGAGCCCGGCTTCGCGCGCGAGCAGGGTCAATCTCTCCACTTGCGTATGAGGGTTGGGATCGAGCCCGATCGATTCGAGATCGCTGCCGTCAAGGCTCGTCAGGACGGTGACTGCGACAACCTTTGTGCCTTCGGGCGCCGCCGCTTTGGCATCTTCCATCATCGCCCGCCCGCCCGCTGCGTGGACGGTCAGAATTGCTGGCTTCAGAGGCCGCAGGGCCTGAACGGCCTTGGCAACGGTATTGGGAATGTCATGAAACTTGAGATCCAGAAAGATCGGCAGCCCCAGCGCTGCCATTTCGCGGATCCCGGCGCGACCATTGGCCGAAAAGAATTCAAGCCCCAGCTTGATCCCGCCGACATGCCCTTTGACGCTGTTTGCAATCGCCTTGGCGCGTTCAAGGTCGGGCGTATCGAGCGCGACGTAGATTGGCGATGTCATGCCACCCCCGGCGGAACCGCGATCGGCGCGGCGGACGGCGGAATCGTGCCCGATGGTTTCGTCTCAGGCGTCGGCGCCGTCACGTCGGCCAGCGCGCGTTCCATCGTATTGAGCTTGCGCTTCAGGCTCCAGCGTGTCGTCCGATGAAGCAACAGCGTCGGCACCAGGCCCAGAAGAAAGGCGAACAGGAGAGGGACCGGCAGTTTCGTGGCCCACACCTTGTTGTCCCAAAGCGAAATCTCGGCGTCGGTCCAGTTGTTGAAGGCAAAGATCATTGCCGCAACCGCAATCAGCACCCAAAATAACGTCTTCAGGAATTGCATCGCTCGTCCATTCTGTCATTGACCCGACACAATGATCTAGGCCGCAACCGGCCCCTCTGCAATCTCGTGTTGCAAGGTTTCGAACAAGTCCTGAATATTGAGCAGGCGTGGCCGTTCTTCGGCAAGCACGGCGTGCAACAACTCGCGCTTGAGGGTCGCCGTCGCTCCGGGATCAAGACCAGCGCTCGAGATCACGATGTCGAAAAGGCGGTCGGCCCCGTGCAAGCGACCCCAAAGATAGTCATTTTCCCGATAGGAACGACTGAAAAATGCCCCGAAGCTGTTGAGCTGGATGCCTTTCAAGGTTGAGGCAACGCCACTGCGAATAGCGGTTGCGTCGTCCGGAGAGATGCGATCGACCTTGATCGGATCGAATTCGTCCAACCCTTCCCCCTGCAGCATCGGTAGCGTGGTGAGGTCATAGAATGGGAAGCCGAGATAGGCATAGAGAATCGTGCGGCGGGCGGATTTGGGGCACGTGCCAAAAGCGCCCGCCAGTTCGCTGTCAATCTCGGCGTCAACTTTGGTCAGGCCACGCTGTGCCTCAAGTTCATCGAGCATTTTTGGTGGGTTTTTGTGGTCGAGCGGCTCATAAAAACTAATGCCTTCGCGATCGAGATAGCGCGAAAGAAGCTTGAAGATTACGTCGCGCAAGGGCTCGACATCATCGTCGGCAACCAGCCCCTGCACTTGGAGGCTATCCACGGCGCGCAGCACAAAGCGCAGCCGCCGAACACGGAATCCCAGGTCGTGCGCCCGGAAAAACTGGATCGCTGCCGGACTGGCCCCCTTGCCCAGACCATCGGAAATCTGGTCCGCCCCGCGCGAGCGAATTTCCTCCCAAAGAGCCTGCCGGAGTGTTTCAAATGCCGGACCGCGGAGTTCGGGGTCTTGCCGCGCGGCCAGCGAGGCAATCTCTTCCACGACGCTTGAAAGTTTCGCATGGCCATAAGCCGCATAGGCATATCCAGCATCCCGCGCTGCCCGTTCCTGCGCCTTGTTGCGCCAGTTTTTAAGCCGGGTGGGTGTGGGGCGATCCAGAAAGAAGGTGTGGCCGAACATCGCCTCGATCGCTGCCTCCACATCGGGCCGCAAAGAATCGATGATGCGCTGCATCCTCCGGATCCGCGAAGAACGTGCTTCAATCGCTTCAAGGCTGTCCCGGATGGGTTGCTCGCGCGGAATATCGGACATTGCGCCGAAGATGGTCGCGAAAAAGCCTGGAAGTTCGGCATCGCCCTTTTTGGTCAGGCGAACCGAACGCATGCCCGGCTTTGGATCGATATAGACGAACCGCCGATCCACCTCGCGACGGGCGGGGCGATCGCGCAAGGCCTCCATCGCGGGCCGGAACGGAGCGTTTGCCAACACCGATCCGTCAATCAGAACGGTTTTTTCCGCGTCCTTGACCAGTCCCGGCAAGGATCGTGCGAGGAATGCTGCGCGCTCGGGCCATTCCCGCCCGCGTTCGGCCAGCACTTGGTCCATTTCGGAAACGCTGAATGGCGGAAACGCACCCGGAAAGCTTGCGGTGGCGCGCGCCGCAAAGGTCAAGGCCACAGCGTCATCAAAATGGGTGCCACGCGCCGGGCTG
>JANLYR010000235.1:0-2043 GCA_031365765.1 Hyphomicrobiales bacterium
CGAGTCGGATTCGCCGGCTGAGGACTGCGATTCTGTGGTCATAGGATTTGAATTTGTTTAAGGAAACGCCGGACAATCCGTCGCCCCAACGACTGATTCGATGCTCAAGGCGCGCGCGGTCGGTTACAAAAAAAAAAGCGCTCGCCGCAGCGAGCGCTTTTTGAAAATTGTTGCTCTTGGTTAGCGTCCGCGACGTTGTCCGCCGCCGCCGTCGCGACGTCCGCCGCCGCCACCGCCGCCGTAGCCGCCACCACCGCCGCCGTAGCCACCGCCACCGCCGCCGTAGCCGCCGCCACCGCCGCCGTAACCGCCACCGCCACGACCGCCACCGCCGCCGCCGCCACCTGGGCGTGCTTCACGCGGACGCGCTTCGTTCACGGTCAAGGGCCGACCTTCGACGGTCTTGCCGTTGAACTCGGTGATCGCCTTCTGCGCATCGGCTTCATTGGTCATGGTGACAAAGGCAAAACCACGTGATTTGCCGGTAAATTTGTCCTGCATGAGGGTGACTTCGGAGACAGCGCCCGCCTGGGCGAAGAGATCCTGGAGGTCGGTTTCGGTGGTATTGAAGGAAAGATTTCCTACGTATAGTTTAGTACCCATCTGAGTTTATTCTTAATTGAAATGCTGCTCGGTCACTGTTCCCGCTAATCGGATTTCAAATCGCCACTGAATAAACTCAACTGACAATTCACCAACGTCCGGAACCGCTATTTCTGGCGGCTATGTAAGGTGATTCGTCAGGCAAATCAAGCAGAATAAAAGAAGGCGATTGCCGAGAAAAATGAGGAAGCAGAAAAGGCAGCCAGCCAAGGAAAAGCGGCCCCGCGTCGCGGTCGTGGCGGCGGGGGTAATCAGCCCGCTCGGGGCCGGGCTCGCCGCCACCCTGGAGGCCCTGCGGACGGCGCGGGATTGCATCACGCCGGTGGAGCGGTTCCCGGTCGAGCAATGCCGCTGCAGCACCGCCGGCCAGGTGGCGGACGCGTGGCTGGCCGGGGCCCTGCCTAACGATCGCCGGACGCGCCGGCTCCATCGCGCTTCGCGCATGATGATTCGCGCGCTGGCGGAATTACTCGAACAGGCGCCCGATTTCCGCCCGGAGTTGACGGTGGTCGGGACAACGAGCGGCGGGATGAGTTTCGGCGAAGACTATTACCGTGCCCTGCAGCAGCCGAAAGCGCGCGCGGCGCATTTGCCGGCCTGGATTGCAAACTATCCACCGCAAAAGCCGGCGATCGATGCGCTCGAGGCCTGCGGCCTCACCTCCCCCTGCCAGGTGATCGCAAACGCCTGCGCCTCGGGGACCAACGCGATCGGCCACGCTTTCGAATGCATCCGCTCCGGTCGTTACGAGCGGGTTTTGACCGGCGGTTACGATGCACTGTCGGAGCTGGTTTTTGTCGGGTTCGATTCCCTGCAGGCAGCCACCCCGGAAAAATGCCGGCCGTTCGACGGCGCCCGCGATGGGCTCGTCCTCGGCGAAGGCGCGGCGCTCCTCGCCCTCGAAAATCTGGAAGCGGCGGAAGCGCGCGGCGCACACATCCTGGCGGAAATCGGCGGTTACGGGATTTCGACCGATAATCATCACCTCACCCAGCCGCACCCCTCCGGGATTGGCCCGCGCCAGGCGATGGAGCGCGCCCTGCAAAGCGCGGGGCTGGCCCCGGCAGCGATCGGATACGTCAACGCGCACGGGACGGCGACCCCGTTCAATGACGCCGCCGAAGGCCGCGCCATCGCGGAACTGTTCGGCCGCGTTCCCCTCAGTTCGACCAAAGGGATGATGGGTCACTCGTTAGGCGCAGCCGGCGCGATCGAGGCGGTCCTGACCATCCTCGCCCTGCGCCATGGTTTCCTGCCGGCCAACATCAACTTCCGGGTGGCCGATCCCGGGCTCGATCTCGACATCGTGGCCAACCAGGTGCGCAGCGCCACCGCCAACGCGGCGCTCTCCAATTCGTTTGGCTTCGGCGGAACGAACGCTTCCATCGTGATCGAGGCGCTGGCGGCATGAGCCTGCGCCTGGCCGGCCTGGGATGGGTC
>JANLYR010000280.1:0-3360 GCA_031365765.1 Hyphomicrobiales bacterium
CAATCGACGCCGTAAGGCACTACGTTTAGATCGTGCGTGAACAATCCGATGATGTTTCTCGCGAAAAGAACGAAGACCAGTCCTATGGAGCCGAGGAAGATGAGGTTGTAAAAACCTGCCGTCCACACGGCTCGTTCGGCACGTTCCGGTTTCTTCGCGCCCAGTGCCTGGCCCACCATCGTAGCCGCGGCGTTTGACATCCCCCATGACGGCAACAAAGCAAACACGATCACACGCATGCCGACGATGTAACCGGCAACGGCATGCGTACCAAAACTCGAGATAATGCGTACCAGACCAACCCAACTTGCCATTCCAATAAATACCTGGAAAGTCGCGGTGCCAGACAGCCGCACGAGACGCGCCATGATGGCCGGCTCAAGTCGCAAATGATGACGCCGGATATCAAATCGTCCACCAGAGCGAACCAGCCGGCTCAACGCATACAGCGCTCCGGTGCCGCGGCCAATGTTTGTGGCGACCGCAGCGCCCACGATTCCCATTTTTGGAAAAGGCCCCAAACCAAAGATGAGACATGGACCGAGCAGGATGTTGATGGCATTTGCCAGAGCGAGCACGCGCATCGCAATTGCTGCGTCGCCTGAGCCACGAAATACTGCGTTGATCATGAAGAGCAGCACGACGGTGGCGTTACCGGCGAGCATGACGCGGGTAAATCCAGAACCCCTGGCGATGACGGCTGGCGCTGCGCCCATCCATGAAAGCAATCTCGGGGCGAGCGGTGCGCCAATCAACGCGATGATGGCCGAAATTATGAACGCCAGCGCGATTGCCTGTACCGCCGCACGTGCCGCACCCTCAGGATTCTTTTCGCCAATTCGCCGGGCGATCGTGGCGGTCGCGCCAATACTTAGTCCAATCGCCAGCGCGTATACCAAAGTCATGAGTGATTCGGTTATGCCGACCGTGGCCATAGCGTCTGCACCAAGATAGGAAACCCACTTGATATCAACCAACACGAAAATGCTCTCCATGAACATTTCGAGCACCATCGGTATGGCGAGCAAAATTATGGCGCGACCGATCGGGCCGCTGGTGTAATCGCGATGGCTGCCGCGCAAAGATTCGCGGATCGCGCTCCAAAATCCTTGGGACTCGGCAGCGGTGACGACAGCAGCAGTCTCCATAGTTGTTGGCAAGCCTTCAGCGTCTGGCATTGTTTGTCCTAAGCAACAGGCGTGTTAAGTAGTATCCTGATTTGAGAAACCTCTTTGCCTCCCCCGTGGAGGGTGCACAGAGCTGAAAACCAGGGCGGTACCAAGTCAGTGCAATTTGATTCTAACGCAGAAACTCTACGGAAGGCTTTGTTCCGAGCGAAACTAATCGTCGCTTTGAGGGAAGCTGATGGATAAAAGAACCGAGAGCGAACGGATTTCCGTATGTGGGGACGCTACGGGTCTCGGTTTGGTAACAAGTGTGGCGACGAAGTTAGCTGATGGCTGTCTCTGCTTTCTTTCCAGGCGAGCTGAGGGTGATGATCAGAAGGACAAAACCGTATCCCGCCCCAATAATCAAGGCAGGGAATCCCACGGTTCGGTGCGGAGGCAATGCCGCATAGACATGAAACAGGATAGACAAGGTGGCCGTGACGATGGCCAGGCGGCGCGCGCTGGGCCACTTCTGCCACCGGGCAACGCTGGACGTGACGAACAGCAGGCTTACGACTATTCCGGCGAAGCCAATGAAGAATGGTTGCACCTCTCGGTCCAGAATGCCCCGAACGACAAACTCCTGTACCGCGCCGAAGCCGACTAATAACGCGACTACTATGTTGAGCACTACGACTGTCATATGAACCTCCTCATTGTTTGACTCACGAAACCGTGTTGCGCTTTCCATTCCAATCGAAGACAACCAGCATCACCAATCCATATCCCGCTCCGATAATTAGCACGGGGAAACCCATGATCCGGTGCGGAGGTAGTGCCCCATAGACATGCAGCAGAATTGACAAGGTGCCTGTTAAGGTGATTAGACGGCGGACCGTAGCCCACTGCCGTAACAACGCTATTCCAGAAGTGACGAATAGGATGCTGACAATAATGCCCGCCAGGCTGATAAGAAATGGTTGCATCTGCCGGGTGCGAATTCCCCCGAAGATGAACTCTTGTACGGCGCCGAAACCGGTTAATGCTGCGACCAGCAGGTTGAGCACCACGAGCACCAAACGAGTCCTGCTTTGTTGAAAATACAGGCCATCCAAAAATGCGCCTTGAACCCGCTTGAACAAATCACGTTTGCTACGCGCGTTGAGTAATTCCCATTCTTCTAATAGCAGCCAACGGTTGACAATTTCCGCTTCCCACTCTCGACGCCATTCGAGCCGGGATTGCCTCGGCAGCAACAGACTGATCGCCGTTATGATCCGGAGGTAAACCCCTGGAGTTTGAATACGAACTGCCATGACTTGTCTCCGGGACTCAGGCCCGCGAAGGCTTCACGCCTTTAACCGACTTTGTTATCGCGCGCTCTAATCCCCGATATCTGCCAACAGCTTCAGAGAGTGTTTCGCGCCCACCATTAGTCAACTTGTAATTTTTGCGGGCAGGTCGCTGGTCTTTGCGGGCGGTATCCTCGTCTTCCCACTTTGATACGACCAAGCCAGCTTGCTCTAACCTTCTCAAAGCTGGATACACGGTGCCGCTGGGTAGCCCGGTCACGTCCATAATGTCGAAACCGTATCGGTAGTCATGAGCTAGGGCCTGTAAAATGGCCGCGCCCGAGAAGGAAAGATTCATTTTTCGAGTCACATCGACCGTCCTTTAATATCCTGTATAGCATACTACATAGCTGTAGAGCAAGAACTTTCTAACCATGGGCAGGGACCTCGCGCGCGCGGCTTTCGGCTCCTTTCTTGTGAGTGCAGCACCTGAGATGAAGGAAGACAGCGCGATCAGTTGGGATTACAAATCCAATTTGTAGGCTTGATCCGCTCTTGATGCCAGGTGGTCGGATTCCATCGGCTTGAAACCAAACCTGGAATAGAGCCGGTTCGCGGCGATGAGCTTGCTTGAAGTCTCCAGGATTATCTGTTTAAACCCTAGCGCTCTTGCCCGAGCAACTGTGCTCTCCAGTACGTGCTTACCGAGCCCCAAGCCTCGAGCACTCGGAAGGAAATACATCTTCCGCAGTTCGCAGGTTGTTTTGTCGACGGGATAGAGACCGAAGCTTCCCAGCAGCTTCCCGTGGCCGTCTTCGATTACTTCAAATGCGCCGCCGCGTTGCAGATAGTTTGCCTCGATATCTCGCAGATCGCCGTCAATTCCATCCGGCTCAACTGCCAGACCAAACTCTGCGAGCACGCTCGACACTAATTTGGTCACACGTTCGCAATCGTCG
>JANLYR010000292.1:0-13036 GCA_031365765.1 Hyphomicrobiales bacterium
CCAGGCGGTGAGATAGGCCACGCGCAATTGCGGCGGGCTCACCAGATTGACGTCGAGGCGCTCCTCCGACTGTGCAAGCTGGCCGATGCGGCTGGAATTGATGCCGTCCTGCCCGTTGAGGATCCAGTTCAGCAGAACCGCCACCTTGTCCACCCGGACGCAGCCCGAACTGTAGAACCTTGAGCCCGTCGCGAACAAATGCCGTTCCGGCGTATCGTGCAGATAAATTCCAAACGGGCTCGGAAATTCGATCTTCGCCGTGGCCATTGCGTTTTCGCCACCCGGCTCCTGGCGGAAATGGTAGTTGTCGGGAATGGCGCGGCGCCAGTTGATGGTGTCCGGATTGATCTCGGGACCGCCAACACCGTCGAACACCTTCATCCGCATTTCGTCCATCACCTTGGAACTGCCGCCCGACAGCATGCGCGGAATGATGTCACGCTCGACGATCGAGGCCGGGGCGTTCCAGTAGGGATTGAACTTGATGTCGGCCAATGCGGTCATGACCACCGGCGTTGGCCGCGAGGGCCGCCCGACAATGGCGTTGTGGCGGGAATAAACCCGGCCATCGCTCACCGCCTCGATCTGCTGGGCGGGAATGTTCACGACGACATAGCGATTGCCCAGGTCCTTGGAATAGGCCTCCATGCGGGCGATGTTGGCGCGGATGGCCGAAAGCCTGCGTTCCGCCGGAACATTGAGTTCGTTGAAGGTCGCCGTATCGGCAACGCCCGTCACCGCCAGGCCGTGGTTGCGCTGGAAGCGCTGCAGGGCGTCCTGGGTAGCGGAGGTGAAGATCGCCGCGAATTCGCCTTCCGCCGCTTCGGCCCGGACATAGCCTTCGGCGAAAAGCCGCTGGTTCAGGGCGGCCACGGCCTTCCCTTCAGCACCCTTCTTGAGCTTCGAGCCGCTGACTTTCTGCCAGCCGCCAGCATCGACGATCGCCTGATATTTCGACAGTGCCGCGGTGAGCCGCGCCGCGCTGTCAGGCGCCAGCATGGGTCCCCGCGCATCGCTCGCCACGATCTCGGTGTCGGTCGTGGCTTTGCCACCCCCGGCCGAGGCCTTCCAGCTCACGGCATTTTCTTCGGCCTTCTTTTTCTTCTTGCCAAAGAGCACGGGATTTTCACCCTCCGCCCAGGCCGATACGTCGAGTCCGATCGGCGCTGAAATCAACAACACCAGCGCCAGGCTCGCGGCCTTGGCGAGAGACATCCCGATCGCGCTGTTATTCATCCAACCCCGCAACATTGTTACCCCTTCGCCGTTCCCCTGCCCGGGAACGCGCCCAAATCAGTTGGGCGCAATCTATCAGCCCTGTCGCGGCCCGTCAAAAGCCGAAGCACGGTACACGCTTCTCATCACGGTCAATCGGGGCGGGAATTGGGAAGGCAATGAGGCTTTGCAACATAAAACGGCGCTGCGGCATTTGAGCCACAGCGCCGGACGCCGGATTTGCAAATTTTACAGGCGGTACAGGATCTGGTCGGTCCAGAACCGTTCCAGCCGGGTCAGCGCCTTGTTGAGGCGGTCGAATTCATCGGGGGTCAAGCCGACAACCTGCTCCACCGCCTGAAGCTGGCGATTATACAGCCCGTCGATGCGCTCGCGGATGGCCTGGCCCTTGGGCGTCAGCCGCACGCGAACCGAGCGCTTGTCCGAATTCGAGCGCTCGTGGTTGACATATCCCGCCTCGACCAGTTTCTTGAGGTTGTAGGACACGTTGGAGCCCTGATAGTGGCCCCTGGTCTTGAGTTCGCCCGCCGTCAGTTCGGCATCGGCGATGTTGAACAGCAGCAACGCCTGGACCGGATTGACCTCCGATTCGCCGGAGCGGTCGAAATCGTCCTTGATGACGTCAAGCAGCCGGCGGTGCAGGCGTTCGATCAAGGTCAGCGATTCGATGTAGCGATGCTTGATCGGATTTCTGGCAGTCTCGGTTACGGGCTGGCGCAAGGCCCCCATCATTTCAGTACCCATGTTATCCACCTTACCCTGTTGCGCAGGACGGCTTCTGACCGTGTCCGTTCCTTGCGATAGGTCCAACTCTAGGGATCGGCACTTAAAATCGGATCAACCGGCTCGGTAAATTTGTCCCTATATTGCTGATGATTTTAGACAAATTGGACCACGGTTTATGAAGTGCGAGGAGGCACGCTTAATCGGGTGCGAAGGGAGATCCTTAAAAAAGATCGCGCGGGCAACGGCCCCACCCGTTTGCCCGCGCGACCCGCCCCATCCCCATGGGGCGCCCCCGCCCATGTTTAATGGCCGGTGAGTGCGGCACTTCCTTTCGTGCTGGCAGCGCAAGAATTTTCGCTGCGGCACAACGCCATTTCAACTGTGTCCCGATGAACGGCCAATGTCTCCGCCGTGGCCGGCCGCGGACCCCACGCCATCAGCGGCAGGGCCAGCACCGGCAGGGTGATCATCAGGTTGGACATTCGGACAAGAATTTCACGCATGGCCCGCATCGTTAACGATCCGCCTTAAACTTCCCTAAAATTCGAGTTGAATTTGTCCGGTATGGTTAAGCGCGGATTAAGGACGCGCACTGGAACCGCGCCAAGCGGCCTGCTATGCGGAATTCCATGACAGGTTCTTTCGCCCACGCCAGTTTCCCCGCAGCCCGCTTGCGCCGCACCAGGCGCTATTCCTGGTCGCGCGATCTGGTTCGGGAAAACACCCTGAAAGCCGGCGATCTGATCTGGCCGATCTTTGTGATCGCCGGAGAGAACGTCACCCAACCGGTGACTTCGATGCCCGGCGTGAGCCGCTATTCGGTCGATCTGGCGGTTGCCGCAGCCGAGGAAGCAGCCAGACTCGGCATTCCGGTCATCGCCCTTTTTCCCAACACGGCACCTTCCCTGCGCACCGCCGATGCGCGCGAGGCCCTCAATCCCGACAATCTCGTGTGCCGCGCCGTCCGCGCCATCAGGAAGGCGGTGCCGCAACTCGGTATTATGTGCGACGTGGCCCTCGATCCCTATACCAGCCACGGCCATGACGGCCTGATGGAAGGAGGCGAGATCGTCAACGACCCCTCGCTCGAAATCCTGGTGAAACAGGCGCTGGTACAGGTCGAGGCCGGCTGCGATATCGTGGCCCCCTCCGACATGATGGACGGCAGGATCGGCGCCATCCGCCAGGCGCTCGAAAAAGCCGGCCACGTCGACACGCTCATCATGGCCTACAGCGCCAAATATGCCTCGGGCTTCTACGGACCATTCCGCGACGCGGTAGGCTCTTCCGCCACCCTCACCGGCGACAAGCGCACCTATCAGATGGACCCGGGCAACGGCGACGAGGCGCTGCGCGAAGTGGCCCTCGATTTGAGCGAAGGCGCCGACATGGTGATGGTAAAACCCGGCATGCCCTATCTCGATATCGTCAGGCGGGTGAAGGAAACCTTCGGTGTCCCCACCTTCGCCTATCAGGTGTCGGGCGAATACGCGATGCTGATGGCGGCCTGCGAGCGAGGCTGGCTCGATCCGAAAAAGGTGATCCCCGAAAGCCTCATCGCCTTCAAGCGCGCCGGAGCCGACGGCATCCTCACCTACTTCGCGATGGACATCGCGCGCGTGTTGCGCGGCTGACGGCTACTTCTGAAACCGCGCGATGAGGCTTGACGTGTCCCAGCGCTTGCCGCCCTGCTTCTGCACTTCGGCGTAAAACTGATCGACCAGCGCCGTCACCGGCAATGGCGCTCCGCTGGTCCGCGCTTCATCGAGGCAGATGCCCAGATCCTTGCGCATCAGATCGACGGCAAAACCGAAATCGAACCGGCCTTCGATCATCGTTTTGTGCCGGTTCTCCATCTGCCACGAACCGGCCGCACCCTTGGAGATCACTTCGACCACCGCCATCATGTCGAGGCCCGCCGCCATGCCGAAATTGACCGCTTCGGCAAGCCCCTGAACCAGGCCCGCGATGGCGATCTGGTTCACCATCTTGGCAAGCTGGCCCGAACCCGGAGGCCCCAGCAGTTTCCGCATCCGCGAATAAGGCGCGATCAAAGGCTCGGCGCGGGCGAAGTCCGCCGCGTCGCCGCCGCACATGACGGTGAGGATGCCGTTCTCAGCACCTGCCTGCCCGCCCGACACCGGCGCATCGATGAAACCAATCCCGTGGGCCTTGGCTTCGCCATGAAGCGCGCGCGCAACCAGTGCCGAGGCCGTGGTGTGATCGACAAAGATGGCACCCCTTTTCATGCCCTGGAAAGCCCCGTCGGGGCCTGTTGTCACCTGGCGAAGATCGTCGTCATTGCCGACACAGGCAAACACCACGTCGGCCTCCGCCGCGGCCTCGCGCGGGCTCGCGGCCTTGCGGCCCTTGTTGGCGCTGAGCCACTGGTCCGCCCTGGCCGGATTGCGGTTATAAACCGTCACGTCGATGCCGCCCCGCTTGACCAGATGTCCGGCCATCGGAAATCCCATGACACCCAGCCCGATCCAGGCCGCACGCAACGTCATTGTTTGATTCCGTTTCGAAAAGTGTTCACCGTGATTATCCTCTTGCGCCGTTCAAGGGCCTTGGCATTATGTTGCAAATGAAACCGGGTCCGTCATCGTGAGCATCGAACGCCGCAATTTTCCGCAGTTTTTCATCACGGCGCCCGCTCCCTGTCCTTATCTTCCAAGCCGGGTCGAGCGCAAGGTGTTCACCCACCTGATCGGGCACGAAGCCCGCTCGCTCAACACCCAGCTTTCGCAAGGGGGCTTCCGCCGCAGCCAGAACATCGCCTATCGCCCCGCCTGCGACGGGTGCACCGCGTGTGTTTCGGTCCGCGTGCCGGTCAACGGTTTTGAAATGCGCCGCTCCTTCCGTCGGGTGCTGGCAAAGAACGCCGATCTGGAAAGCCGGGTCAGCAAGACCAAGGCGACCGGCGAGCACTATTCACTTTTCCGCGATTACATCGAGGCCCGCCACGGGGCCGGCGGCATGGCGGAAATGTCCGTCCTCGACTTTGCGGCCATGGTGGATGACAGCTTCGTCGACAGCCGTCTGGTGGAATACCGTTTCGCCGCCGGATCGCCCTTGGAAGGCAACCTCGCCTCCGCTGTCCTCATCGATATCCTGGGCGATGGAATCTCCCTTATTTACAGCTTCTACGATCCCGATCTGGCCGGCCGAAGCCTTGGCAACCTGATGATACTCGACAATATCGCACGCGCCCAGAAACTGGGCCTGCCTTACGTCTATCTTGGCTATTGGGTAAACGGCTCGCGCAAGATGACCTACAAGTCGCAATTCATGCCGCAGGAACGCCTCACGCCGGAGGGCTGGGTGCTGCACAAAACAAAAATGTTAACGTAACGTTGACTCGGGTTGTGGAAGAGTAAACCGCAGCGACAGACGGGGCGATGGTGCGCTCTGACATGAAAATGAATCGGCCGTAAATGCGGTCAACGAACGGACGTGACGCGCCACAATGCCTGCCAGCTGGAGTAACCGACAATCGATCCGAAAAGGGCTGGTGATCACCACCCTTGGCGGTCTTCTGTTCACGCTGGATCTGCCGCTGTTGCGCCTGGCCCAGTCGGACAAGTGGACCCTGGTATTTGCCCGCGGCATGTTCCTCTTCCTGGCGATCACCGTGGCATGGTATCTGGTGCGCAAGAAAAATGGCGGCGGCACCCCTTATATCGCGGGCGCGGCGGGACTCGCGGTGGTGGCCACGAATACCGTGGCCAATATCTCCTATATCGGCGCCATCGTCGAAACCTCAGCCGCCAACGTGGTTTTCATCACCGCGCTTATTCCCGTCTTCACCGCGATCCTGTCGCGCTTGTTCATCGGTGAGCGGGTCCACCCCTTCACCTGGACCGCCACCGCCTTTTCCTTGGTCGGCGTCGCGATCATCGTGTGGGACGGCATCGGCGGCGGCAAACTGGTGGGCGACCTGCTGGCCCTGGTGTCTGCAATGTGCACCGGTGCCGCTTTCACCATTGTCAGGGCCAGCGGCAAGAATGTGGCGACCAGCCTCGCCATCGGCAGCCTTGTATCCGCCCTCATCGCCATAATGTTTTTTCCGACAGCGCCGGCAGCACTCTTGTCGGGAGGATCGTTCGGCCTGCCCAGCCTCTTCTGGGTCGCCCTCAACGGACTGGTTTTCATCCCCCTCGCCTCGACGCTGCTGGCAAACGGTCCCCGCTTTCTGCCCTCGGCCGACGTCAGCATGTTTTTCCTACTTGAAACCGTGCTCACACCCATCTGGATCTGGCTGATCTTCAGCGAGGTGCCGACGGGCTCGGTCCTGCTGGGCGGATCGATTGTCATCCTGACGCTCATGGCGCACAGTTTCTGGCGCCTGGCCCAGACCATGCGGGCCCACGACCGGGCTGCGCCAGCCGTGGCCGAATAGCACCATGAGAACGCCTGGATTACGCGATCCGCTGGGCACCGCAAAGGTCATCGCCGCATTGGCGGATGAGCTCGAACTGTTGGGCTACACGCCATCCACCAACGATGACCTGGCGGCCTTCGGCGCGGTGAAACAGGCAGTGCGCGACGAGCGCGCGTCTCCCTATTTCGATTCGGCCGTCAACGCTTCCGCCACCGGCCGCTTTTTCTGGATGAGCCTCGCCGATCAATCCGGCGCGACCGTCGCCCTTCAGGCCTTTCGCATCGACAGCGTCGATTCAAGTCTGGCCGAATGGGCCCCATCCTACACCATCGGCCTGTACATGCGGCGCCAGGAAATTCTCGTGCCGATGCACCCTTCCCCGCCGCGCGGCAGCATCTCGGAACGGATCAACGGCCGGCTGGTTTATCACGGCGAAATCTGGATCAATAAAGCGATCCGCAACCGCCGCATTTTCGAGGTTTTCGGCCGGCTCGGCATGTTGCTGGCCTTGATCCGCTGGAATCCGGATGCCGTGTGGGGACTGGCCAGCCAGCAGATGGCCACCCACGGTCATTTTACCCGGATGGGCTATGGCTATCTCGAGCGGGGATTCTTCCGCTGGCATGGTGAAGCCGACGGGATCGACGCGGTGGAATGGGTGGTGATCGCCGAACGCAGCGGCCTCGAACAGATCGTCGAGGAAATGCGCACTACACCACAGCAATCTCGACCGGGGTGAGCTCGCTCACGACCGACACCAGCTTGTGATATCCGTTGCTTTCGGGATGACGCGTAACGAGGCGCTGATAGGGTATCCAGGCGACATCGCCATCGGGTCCCATCATTGCTGCATAGATGTGGTCATAGTGCGGACGCCCGGTCCGCAGCACTTCGCCGTAAGCCAGCGACACCGCCTTGTCATAGCTCGTGCCCGAGAGGCACGGCGTAGTGACAGGCGACATGCCCCATAATTTCGCGATCGCCGAATTGGCGCCGATCCGCTCAACCTTCACCCGGCCCGTCTCCTCATCGACCGAGCAATCGACCGAAGTTTCCTGCGGCACCTTCCCGCCTTCGAGCGCGCGACGGAGATTTTCCGGCAGCACGCGCGTTGTGGGGTCCAACGGGCGAACATAGATGCGCGACGAAAGATGCAGATCGCTCTTGGCGATCAACTGGTCGATGCGATTGCGCGCGGAAACCGGATCGTCGATCATTTCGGTAAACCAGCCCGAGATGAAATATTGCAGGCGATACGGTCCGCTGAACGTTCCGATCCATTCCTTGGCGAAATAAAGCGAGGCCCAGTTTGCTCCGAAAGCATGCCACTTCACCGTGACTCCGGTTTCGCCGACGGTGACCCGCACGAGGTTTCCACGATCCAAAAGAGTCCGCTCGGTCATCCCAGGCGTCGATGCGGCCTCCGGTTTCGCCACCAGAGCGCCATTCTCGATCCAGAACTCTAGCTGGTCGCCTGATTGCCCGAAACTCATCTAGCCGATACTTTCTCCTGCCAGCATATTTTGCTGTACGCGTGATCACTTCGCACGAAGTTCACAAACAAAGACTAAATTTAATGAATTGAGCGGTATTGCTCGCCGCAATGCAATAACGTTTGCACATGCGACAAGGATCTAAGAAGCGAAGTTCCAAATAAAAAGGGAACTCAAGGGATGTCTGCGACTTTAATTAACCACTAGTTAACGATTCAATTCAAATTTGAAACTATTTGGGTTAATCCCAAAGGCAGGCTGAATGCCAGCTTGGGTTGGGGAGAGTTGCATGAGTGTTGTCCAGCCGATCAGATCAGCCCGCATAAATCATACAGCGGAGTATCTGCCTGTGCCCAGGCGGGACTTCCCGGTTTGGCATTTCAGCATGGTCAACGATGGCCCACGCAACATTGCAATCGAAAACTCGATCGCGGCCCTCGACCTGAAGGGCAAGACCGTGGTTGAGATCGGTTCCGGTACGGGCCTGATAGCACTCCTCTTCGCGCGCCACGGCGCCGAACGGGTCATCACCTGCGAGATGAACGCCAACCTGGCGGCCATGGCGACGAGGATCGTGGCCACGACGCAATACGCCCATCGGATCACCATCATCAACGAAAGCTCAACGACGGCGATCACGCGTGGAATGCTGCCGCGCGAGCCGGATGTGATTTTCACCGAGACCCTGGATTGCGGCGTGGTGGGCGAGGGCTTTTTTCCGATCGCCACCGATATTCAGCGCCTGGCCGGTCCTGACACCGTGATTATGCCACACACCATTGCGCAGACCGGGATGTTGATTGAATCCGCGACGCTGTGCGATCTCAATCGGGCCGGCATGGCATGCGGTTTCGATCTCCGGCTGCTCAACACCTTCAGTACCGGAAACTATTTTCCCGTCCACGCGGAACTGCATCGTCATCGCGCGCTCAGTGCGCCGGACATCCTCAGAACCTATTCATATCGCGATATTCAGCCTCCCCGGACGGTAACCGTGAAGGTTCAGAAAACCGGCACGGTGCATGGACTGCTGAGCTGGTTCACGGCGGATTTCGGCGCCGCGTCCGTCTCCAACCAACCGTCGAGCGGCAGCCACTGGCACCAGGCGTTCCATCCCCTGCCCGAGGAAATGCTGGTGGATGAGGGCGAAGTGCTGTCGGTTCTCGTGGACGATCAGGGATATGCCTGGATCACCCGCCAGTAGGCTCTAATCTCCGAAGCGATTTGTTTTTGGAAATCCCTTGGGCGGCAGGCGGCCGGCCTGGGCCCGCTCGCCCAGCCATTCCTTGAGGTCGGTCACCGTCCAGTTGCGCCCCGAGGTGTCGCTCCAGCCCAATCCGTCCGCCAGCTTGAAGCTCCGCGCATCCGACAGACCGCCGTCCTTGAATTTCTGTAGCCGAACCCCCTTGCCGCGCGACATTTCGGGAAGTTCGCTCCGCTTGAAGATCACCATCTTGCGGTTCTCGCCAACGCTCGCGACATGATCGTCGCTCTCTTCCACGGCGATGCAGACCTGGGCCTCGGCCGGCGCCTTCACGTTCAGTACCTGCTTGCCCTTTCGCGTATTGGCCAGACATTCGTCCTCGGACACGATGAATCCGTCGCCCTCACTCGAGGCGACGAGACGTTTCGCACCCGGCCGGTGGACGAAAAGCGCCACCACCTGTTCGGCCGAATCGAGGTCCGCCATCAGCCGCACGGGTTCGCCATGACCCCGGCCACCGGGAAGCTTGGAAGCATCGAGGGTAAAAAATTTCCCCGATGACGAGAACAGCATGATCCGGTCGGTCGTCAGCGCCTTCACCACGAAACGGCCGCGGTCGCCGTCCTTGTAGGTCAGACCGCCGGCGTCATCGAGATGGCCTTTGACCGCCCGGATCCAGCCCTTGTCGGAACACACCACCGTCACTGGTTCCCGGTCGATCAGCGCCTGCTCGAAATCCATGTCGATCTCGGGCGCCTCGGCGAAATCGGTGCGCCGCCTGCCAAGCTCGGTTTTCTTCGAGAACCTCTCCTTCACATCCTTGATTTCGGTGGCGATGCGCTGCCATTGCTCGTCCTCGGATTTGAGCAGCTTGCCAAGCGCCGCCTGCTCCTTCTTCAATCCGTCATGCTCGCGGCGGATTTCCATTTCCTCGAGCTTGCGCAACGCGCGCAGCCGCATGTTGAGAATGGCTTCGGCCTGGTTGTCGGTCAGCTTGAAACGTTTTATCAGCGCGGGCTTGGGCTCGTCCTCCTGCCGGATGATGCGGATCACCTCGTCGAGATTGAGATAGGCGATGAGATAGCCCGCCAAAACCTCAAGCCGCCTGGCGATTTCGCGCTGGCGAAACTCGGAGCGCCGGACCAGCACATCCTTGCGGTGATCGAGCCATTCGCGCAGGACATCGCGCAGCCCCATCACCTTCGGCACCTTGCCATGCGACAGCACATTCATGTTGAGCGGAAAGCGCGCTTCCAGCTCGGTCGACCTGAACAGCGATTCCATCAGCAGTTCAGGATCGGCGGTACGGCTTCTGGGTTCGATCACGACCCGCACGTCCTCGGCCGACTCGTCGCGAAGATCGCCCAGCAGGGGAAGCTTTTTCGCGTTCAGCAGTTCCGCCATCTTTTCGATCAGGCGGCTTTTCTGCACCTGATAGGGAATCTCGGTGACCACGATCTGCCAGCCGCCGCGCGGCAGTTCCTCTTTTGTCCAGCGCGCCCGCACGCGAAAGGAGCCGCGTCCCGTGCGGTAGGCCTCGATGATCGACTCGCGTGTGTCGATCACGATGCCGCCGGTGGGAAAATCCGGACCCTGAACGAACTGCGCCAGCTTCTCCAGTCCGGCGTTCGGAAATTTGATGAGATGCAATGCGGCATCGCAGATTTCCGCGGCGTTGTGCGGCGGAATGGAGGTCGCCATGCCGACGGCTATTCCCGACGCGCCATTGGCCAGCAGATTGGGGAAAGCACCGGGCAATACGATGGGCTCTTCCAGCGAGCCATCGTAGTTGGGGCGGAAATCGACCGTCTCCTCGTCAAGCCCGTCTAGCAGGAGCCGCGCCACTTCCGTCATGCGCGCCTCGGTGTAGCGATAGGCGGCGGCACTGTCGCCGTCGATATTACCGAAATTCCCCTGCCCGTCGACGAGCGGATAGCGCGAGGAGAAATCCTGCGCCAGCCGGACCAGCGCGTCATAGATCGACTGGTCGCCATGGGGATGGAACGAGCCCATGACGTCGCCCACGATCTTCGCCGATTTCTTGAACGCCGCCGCCGGATCGAGCCTGAGCTGGCGCATCACATGGAGGAGCCGCCGATGCACCGGCTTCAAGCCATCGCGCAAATCGGGCAGCGCCCGGTGCATGATGGTGGAGAGCGCATAGGCGAGATAACGCTCCTCCAGCGCATCCTTGAGTTCAATGCGCTCGATATCGCGCGGTGCCTGGGGCGGGGGAACGAGTTTGCTCATGATTCGGGGGGAGTATAGCGGTTTCCTCGCCCTGAGGCGCTCACCGAAGGCGGGCCTCGAAGGGTCGGCTGCGGCATGGGTGCTTCGAGGCTTCCGTCAGTCGATAAGGCCGGCACTTACGAGACCCGCGCCGATCCTGTCGGCGTCCGCCTGAATCTCGAAAGGCAGGCAGGTATTGCTGCGCGAAATTCGGGTCGAGACGTATGGCACGTTCGATATAGGGGATCGCCGCCAGCGGATTGCCCAGATAGACCTCGACAAGTCCGCGTGTGCCATTGCTGAGGCGGCGCTCCATGAAGGTGGTGATCCTGTTGCGGAGCACTAGTTAGCAGCGCGGATCACCGGCCCACTAAACCCGCGTGACCGCCACCTTGACAATGGGCTTCTTGCCCCAGATCTGGTCGGCGGCGCGCCGCACGCCCACCCGGATCGCCTCGGCCACCTGTGCGTCGTCGCGGCGGCGCGGCTTGGGCAGCGCGTCAAAGGCGTTCTCGGCCGCCTCCAGCAGATCGCCGTCGAGCCCGGCGGGGAGACCATCCACCAGCAATTGCAGATCGGCGGCGAGTTGAAGATGGTTATCAAGTGCTGCCGACACAAACACGATGCCGACGAACGACAGTTTGCGCCGCTGTTTCGCCGGGCCATCGGCGGCAGGCACGATGAGCTTGCCGTCGACATGGAGGCGTCCCGAAGGCGCCTCGTCGACATTCTGCGCCGGGCCTGGGCACAGCCTGGCGATAAAGCCGTCAAGCGGAATAAGCGTTTCCGTGATGCCGCAGCTCGCCGCGAATTTCGCTTGCGCCCGCAGATGCCGGGGCTCGCCATGCATCGGCACCACCGCGCGGGGCCGCAACCACTCATAAAGGGTGCGGAGTTCCCCCTGGCGCGGATGGCCCGACGTGTGCACCAGCGCCTCGTCCGAAGTGATGATGTCGATGTCGAGCCGCGCCAGATTGTTATGGACGGCGGACACTTCCTTCTCGTTCCCCGGTATCGTGCGCGACGAGAAAATAACAAGGTCGCCCGGATCGAGCGAAATATGCGGATGCTGGTCCTCGGCGATGCGAGCGATAGCGGCGCGGGCTTCCCCTTGGCTGCCGGTGCACAGCAGCATCACTTTGGCGGGTGGCAGATAGCCGAAGGCCTGCTCGTCGAGAAAATCACCCGCATCGCGCAGATAGCCGCAGCCTTTGGCCGCCTCGATCGTCTGACGCATGGCGCGCCCTGCGACGACAACCTCGCGGCCGCTGGCGCGCGCCGCCTTCACCGCACTTGAAATGCGGTCGATATGAGAGGCGAAGGTGGTGATCGCCACGCGGGCCTTCGCACCCTCCACAATACGGAGGATATTTTCGGCAACTGTCGCTTCCGACGGCGAAAACCCTTCGCGCAGCACATTGGTCGAATCGCACACCAGCACGTCCACGCCCATGTCGCCGATCTGGCGCAGCCGTTTCTCGTCCATGGCGCGGCCCAGAACGGGCGTGCGGTCGATCTTCCAGTCGCCGGAATGGAGCACCCTGCCCTGCTTTGTCTCGATCAACAGCGCGGTGGGCTCGGGGATCGAATGGGTAACCGCCACGAATTCGAGATCGAACGAGCCCACTTTGAAGCGCGAGCCCACCTCCTGGATATGCACCGGCACGACTTCGGCAAGCCCCGCCTCGCGCAGCTTGTTGGCAAGGATCGCGGCGGCGAAGGGCGTGCAGTAGATGGGGCATTCGAGCTGCGGCCACAGCCAGG
>JANLYR010000313.1:0-10246 GCA_031365765.1 Hyphomicrobiales bacterium
GTGACCACCAGCACCTGCCAGCCGTGATCGCGCGCCAGCCTTGTCGCCATCGCCTGAACGACGATCGTTCCGCCGCCATAGGACCACGGCTCGTAATGCACATTGGCCAGAAGCAGTCTCGGTTTGGTCATGCACCCAGTCTCCGCAAGCGCTGCTGCAATGTCGGATCGAGCCCGCGCGCGATCACCTCGGTCGCATAACCGGCAATCGCCGCCTCGCGCGCCGCGGTGGCCATGGTCCGGCGCAGCGGTACGTCGCCGATGAGGCGCGAGAGAGTCTCGATCCACTCGTCGTCGCCCTGGGCCAGGGCGCCGGTGCGATCGGCCGCGATCACATTGACGAAATCTCCCACCCGCGATGCAACTGTCGGCACGCCGACAACCGCCGCGTCGAGAAAGCGGATGGCGCTTTTGCATTCGTTGAATTGGTCGGCGACCAGCGGCACGATATTGATGTCGGTTTGCACCATATTGGCCAGATAGCCGCCATAATGGGTGAACGGGACTTCGGTGATCCGGTCGGCATAGGCGGCGAGCGAAGCAGGCAGCGTCAGATACCCGCTGACCGCCAGCCGCGCCGCGCCGAAGCGCTCGAAGATGACTCCGAGCGGTTTTTCTATGACTCGAAAATCGGCCTCATGGGCGCGCGATCCCGAAGCGTAGCCAAGCACCACCGTGCCCTGGGCGTTGGGCAAGCGGGACTTTCTGGCGATATCGGCCCAGTGCCGCGTTTCCGCATCGACCGCGTTGCGCCAGATATAGACCGCGCGCGCTGAATTGCTCGCCAGGTCCTTCATGGCGGGCGTGCTGGTGATGACGAAATCGCAGCGCGACATGGCGTGCCGGTAGCTTTCCGTTTCGGAAAGCAGGCTGGCGCGCTCTTCGGGGTTGAGGAAGTCGAGGTTGCGGTTGCTGCCGTACACCGCCTTGTCGAAGATCGGATCGTCGATGTCGTAGCCCGCGGGGATATTGAGGCGCTGCGCCTCCGCCAGATAGGCCCTGAATTCGTTGTTGTCTTTCATCCGGTAGAAGATCACCGCCGTTGCGCATTGCATGATGTTCAGAGCGCGCGGCATGTCTGCCCAGTAGGAATAATCGGCCTCGAGTGCGATCGCCCCGAGCGATTCGAGTTTCTGCAGTACGCGGTACTTCTTGCACTGGGGAAGATTGAGGTCGCCGATGATCGCCACGGAACCCTTTGAAAAAATCGCCGCATCCCCGTCAATATTCACGCGGGCGGGTAAATCGAGCGGCACTGTTGGCATTCCGGCCACCCGGGCGGAGGCAACGGCATCGAACGCATTGATATAAGTTCTGGAAGGAACCGGCGCCGAGCCGTTGATTTTCCGGCGCAGCATTTTCATTGAGCGCTGCCAGCCGTTGCGCCGATAGTACTTCCACGCGCGCTTGAAAACGTCATCCATGGTTTGGTGGCCTGCCATGAAAATGCGGGGCACGCGAATCGATACGCAAACTTAGAGTCAATATGAATCCCAATCCATGAAGTTCAGGGAGCGAAGTGTCCCTCGACAACGTCGCAACCGCACATTCGTTGCCAAGCCCCACAACGTCCCGTCCCGCTTCCGTGGCGATCGATTTAGCGGCCGATTGCGGCGATTTAACTGCGCCCTTCAAGACGGAGCGCAGCGAGGATTTCGGTTCCCATTGCGGTTGTCGTAACGGCGGCGCCGCCTTCCCCGGCGATATCGCGCGTCCGCAGACCCCGGGCCAGAACGGCGGCAATCGCGCGGTCCAGTCTGTCGGCCCAGTCCCCGAGGCCGAAGGAGTAACGTAACGCCATGCCGAAGCTGGCGATCATGGCGATCGGGTTGGCCGCACCTGTCCCCGCGATATCCGGCGCCGATCCATGGACCGGTTCGTAGAGAGCACGCCGCCGCCCCGTCGTAGCGTCAATTGCGCCGAGTGACGCCGACGGCAGCATGCCCAGCGAACCGGTGAGCATCGCGGCGACATCCGACAGGATATCGCCGAACAGATTGTCGGTGACGATCACGTCATATTGTTTCGGATTGCGCACAAGCTGCATGGCGCAGTTGTCGGCCAGCACATGCTCAAGCGCCACATCGGCATAATGCGCGCCATGAATGCGGGTCACCACCTCGTGCCACAATACGCCCGACTTCATCACATTGCGCTTTTCCGCCGAGGCGACCTTGCTTTTGCGCGTCCTCGCGAGCTCGAAGGCAACGCGCGCGATACGCTCGATCTCATAGGTGTCATAGACCTGCGTATCGATGGCGCGCTTCTGGCCCTGTCCCAGATCGGTGATCGACTTTGGTTCGCCGAAATAAACGCCACCCGTCAGTTCACGGACGATCAGCAGGTCCAGGCCCTCGACGATCTCGCGCTTGAGCGACGAGGCATCCGCCAGCGCCGGATAGCAGATGGCGGGCCGGAGATTGGCGAACAGGCCCAGGTCCTTGCGCAGCCGCAGCAGTCCCGCTTCCGGCCGCACATCGTAAGCCACCTTGTCCCATCTGGGACCGCCCACCGCGCCGAACAGCACGGCATCGGCGGCCAGCGCCTTGTCCATATCGGCCTCGGAGATGGCCTGCCCGTGCGCATCGTGGGCCGAGCCCCCGACCAGGCCGCGCTCGATCTCGAACCGGGCGATCCCTTGGGCGTTGAACCAGCCGGCAATAGCTTCGGCTTCGCGCATGACTTCGGGCCCGATGCCATCGCCGGGAAGGAGCAGCAGATTGAACGACGCCATCGGCATTCCATCAAGTTGAGAGCGAGGCCGCGATGGGTAGCGGCAAGCCACAGGCGAGGCAACCGGAAATCACGCCGCGTGATTGACCCAACGTCGACGGGCTATTTCAATGCGACATCAGCACCGGGCGGTTGAGGCGAGACAGCACGAAGCGGGTGGCGCCGCCAAAGATGAACTCGGTCAGGCGGCTGTGGCCATAGGCGCCCATGACGATGAGGCCGCAGCCCCGATCCTCGGCACAGCGCAGCAGCGCCTGCCCGGCATCGCCGCCATCAGTGGGAAAACCTTCGGCCTCGGCCTTGATGCCGTGCCGGGCCAGCGTCGCGGCAAGATCGGCGCCCGGAATGGCACCGCGCAGCGCCGGGTCCTTCTGCGGATCGGCCACCACGACGCGGACTTTTTTGGCGGCCTTAAGGATCGGCAGCGCATCGAAGGCGGCCCGCGCAGCCTCCCGTCCGCCATCCCAGCCCAGCACCACTTCCTCAAAGCTGACACCGCCGGTGCCAGCGAACGGCAGCACCAGGACCGGGCGCCCCACCGACATGATCACCTGCTCGACGAAATCGCGCTCCACGCCCGACACTTCTTCCGGATTTGTCGCCGAGACAACCACCAGGTCGGCACTCCGCCCTTGGGCGATCACCTCGTCGGCGATGATGGGGGTACGCGAATCGATGACCTGCAGGTCGAAGTTCAAGCCCTCCTTCTGCATGGCACCTTCGAAACTGCCGCGCACCATCTCGGTGTGATCCTTGAAATAGCTCCGGTTGCCCTCGAACACCTGGGGTGCCGCCTCGAAGCCGACAGAAGGGTAGACCTGGACGGCGGGAACGACATAGAGTCCCGTCACATGGGCACCCGACAGACCCGCGATGGCGGCGGCGGCGGCCGATACCTGCGACAGGCGGCTGATCTCATTCAGCGATACGAGAATGGTCTTGTAGCCCACGGTGCGTCCTCCCTGTGCCTGCTCCACGCGATCGCTTATGGCTCTCGATCTTCCATGACTAACGGCAAGTCCATGATCGCGGTCAAGGGTCAATCGGACCCACGACTATTCCGCCGCCTCGCGCGCCATCGGATTGTTGGGATGGGTTGTCCAGTTGGCATAAGCCGGGTCGATCGCCTTGCCGGTGCGGGGATCGGTGCCGTCGGTCAGGCGCTCCATGGTGATGCAGTTTTCGACCGGGCACACTTCGATGCACAGGTTGCAGGCCACGCATTCGGCATCGATCACCTCGAAATGCCGCAAGCCCGCCTTTTCCTTCATGATCGCCTGGTGCGAGGTATCCTCGCAGGCCGCGTAGCAGCGCCCGCATTTGATGCAAAGGTCCTGGTCGATCCTGGCCTTGGTGATATAATTGAGATTGAGATACTGCCAGTCGGTGACATTGGGAACGGCGCGCCCGCGGAAGTCGTCGAGCGTGGCATAGCCTTTCTCGTCCATCCAGCGCGACAGGCCCGACTGCATTTCCTGGACGATGCGAAAACCATAGGTCATGGCGGCGGTGCACACCTGCACGGTGCCGCACGACAGTGCGATGAACTCGGCCGCGTCCCGCCAGGTGGTGATGCCGCCGATGCCGGAGATGGGCAGTCCAAAGGTTTCGCGGTCGCGCGCGATTTCCGACACCATGCTGAGCGCGATCGGCTTGACCGCCGGCCCGCAATAGCCGCCGTGGCTGCCCTTCCCGTCGATCGTGGGCTCGGGCGCGAAATTGTCGAGGTCGATGGCGACGATCGAGTTGATCGTGTTGATCAGCGACACGGCGTCAGCACCTCCGCGCTTGGCGGCGCGCGCCGCGTTGCGGACATCGGTGATGTTGGGGGTGAGCTTGACGATCACCGGCATCCGCGTGTGCTGCTTGCACCAGCGCGCCACCATCTCGATATATTTCGGCACCTGGCCGACAGCCGACCCCATGCCGCGCTCCGACATGCCATGCGGGCAGCCGAAATTAAGCTCGACCGCGTCCGCCTCGGTTTCCTCGACGCGGGCCAGAATCTTTTTCCACGGGTCTTCCTCGCACGGCACCATCAGCGACACGATCATGGCGCGGTCCGGCCAGTCGCGCTTCACTTTCTTGATCTCGCGCAGGTTGACCTCGAGCGCGCGGTCGGTGATGAGCTCGATATTGTTGAGGCCGAGGAGCCGCCGGTCGGCGCCGTGGATGGCGCCATAGCGTGGCCCGTTGACATTGACGATGGGCGGACCCTCCTCGCCGAGTGTCTTCCACACGACGCCACCCCAGCCCGCCTTGAAGGCCCGCACCACGTTGTATTCCTTGTCGGTCGGCGGCGCCGAGGCCAGCCAGAACGGGTTGGGCGACTTGACGCCACAGAAGTTCGAGCGGATGTCGGCCATGATATGTCTTTCCTTGATCTGTCACTGCCGGGCTTGTCCCGGCAACCCATCGTGCAATCACTCTACCGCCTCATCCGGTTGAAGCCTGGGTCCCCGCAACTGGTGCGGGGATGACAGATGAGAGGTAAGAGTTGATCGATTCCGCCGCGCGCCGGCCGTCATCGACCGCCGCCACCGTCAGGTCCGGGCCTCCCGCCGCGCAATCACCGCCAGCCCATATGCCAGCAACACTGGTGCGCCGCTCTTCATCCACTTTCAATCGCCCGCCGTCGAGTTCAAGCGCGCCGCCCAGCACATCCACATAGGTCTGGCCGATCGCCTTGAAGATCATGTCGGCCTCGATGTCGAAACTCTCCCCCGTGCCGATCAGCTTGCCATTGACCTCGCTCATATATTCGCAGCGAAGTCCCACCGCGCGGTCATGCTTGACCAGCACCTTCTTCGGCGCCACGCGGTGCTTGATCCTGACGCCCTTGGTCTGCGCCAGGTCCTGCTCGTAGGCGCTGGCCTTCATGTCGGCCTGGCCGCGGCGATAGAGGATAGTCACATCCTCGGCCCCCAACAGCTTTGACTGCACGGCGGCATCGATCGCCGTCATGCCGCCGCCGATCACCACGATGCGGCGTCCAATGGGCAGGCTGGACAGATCCTTCGCCTGCCGCAGTTCGGCGATGAAGCCGATCGCATCCTCGATGCCATCCGCATCCTCGTGCTTGGCGCCGAGGGCATTCACCCCTTGCAATCCCACCCCGAGGAACACCGCGTCGTAATCGCGCTGCAGGTTCTCGAGCTTCAGCTTCTTGCCAAGCGTCCGGCCGTGCTCGACCGCGATGCCGCCGATGCCGAGAATGAAGTCAACCTCGCGCGCCGCGAAATCGTCGACCGTCTTGTAGGCGGCGATGCCGTATTCGTTGAGCCCGCCCGCTTTCTCGCGCGCCTCGAAAACCTTGACCGTATGGCCGTGCATGGCGAGACGATGGGCGCAGGCCAGCCCCGCCGGACCCGCTCCCACGACGGCAATCCGCTTGCCCGTGGCCGCCGCGCGCCCATAGGGATGCGCCGACTCCGCCATCAGCGCGTCGGTGGCATAGCGCTGCAGGTGCCCGATCTTCACGGGCTTGCCTTCCGCCACCATCCGCACGCACACTTCCTCGCACAGCGTTTCCGTTGGGCACACCCTGGCGCACATGCCGCCGAAAATGTTCTGGTCGAAAATGGTTTTGGCCGCGCTCTTGGCATGGCCAGTGGCGATTTCACGGATGAACAGCGGAATGTCGATCGAAGTCGGGCAGGCGATCATGCACGGCGCATCGTGACAGAAATAGCAGCGGTCAGCCTCGACCAGCGCTTCATGGTCGTCGTAAGGCGGGTGGAGATCGGTAAAGTTGGACTGATACAGCGGATTGGCCTGAGCCCCTGAGCGTTTGTCTGCCGCCAATGCCATTTCCCCATGCTGCGCTGCGTTACAATGAGCATGGCAGAATTCGTTCCTGCGATCAAATTTCAGCGCAGGCGGGAATGGACGGCGCGCCCTAATCGTTTTATTGTATGACAATACTTTCCCAGGGGATGCCATGACCGACGCAACCAAGAAGCCGCTCAAATTCCGTTCGCAATACTGGTTCGACAATCCGGCCAATGCCGACATGACCGGCATCTATATCGAACGCTATCTCAATTACGGCTTCACCCGCGGCGAATTGCAGGGCGGCAAACCCATCATCGGCATTGCCCAGACCGGCTCCGACCTCTCGCCCTGCAACCGGGCCCATATCGATCTGGTGAAACGGGTGCGCGACGGCATCACCGCGGCGGGCGGCGTACCGCTTGAATTCCCCATCCATCCCATTCAGGAAACCGGCAAGCGCCCCACCGCCAATCTCGACCGCAATCAGGCTTATCTGTCGCTGGTTGAAGTGCTTTACGGCTATCCCATCGACGGCGTGGTGCTGACCATCGGCTGCGACAAGACCACGCCCGCCTGCCTGATGGCGGCAGCGACCGTCGACATCCCGGCAATCGCACTTTCTTCAGGCCCCATGCTCAACGGCTGGTTCGAGGGCCAGCGCACCGGCTCCGGCACCATCGCCTGGATCGCCCGCGAAAAACTCGCAACCGGCGAACTCGACTACGAGGGCTTCATTGAACTGGTCGCTACCTCCGCCCCCTCGACCGGTTTCTGCAACACCATGGGCACCGCCACCACGATGAACTCCCTGGCCGAGGCCCTCGGCATGTCGCTGCCCGGCAATGCGGCAATCCCGGCACCCTATCGCGAACGCGGCCAGATGGCCTACGAAACCGGCCGCCGTGCCGTCGAAATGGTGCTCGAGGACCTGACGCCATCGAAAATCCTGACACGCCAGGCGTTCGAGAACGCCATCGCCGTCAACACCGCGATCGGCGGCTCGACCAACGCGCCCAATCATCTGAACGCCATCGCCCGCCACATTGGCGTCGAGCTTGAAGTGGCCGACTGGGAAACCCACGGTCTCGACCTGCCGCTGTTGGTCAACCTGCAGCCCGCCGGGGAATATCTGGGCGAAGACTATCATCGCGCCGGCGGCGTGCCTGCGGTCGTTGCCGAATTGATAAAAGCCGGCCGCATCCACGAAGACGCCATCACCGCCAACGGCAAGACCATCGGCGAGAATTGCAAAGGCAAGTTCTCGTGGAACCGCGAGGTCATCAAGGAATTCGGCAAGCCCATGAAGGCCCATGCCGGTTTCAAGGTGCTGACCGGCAACCTGTTCGATTCGGCGATCATGAAGACCAGCGTCATCTCCGAGGAATTCCGCCAGCGCTATCTGTCGAACCCCAAAGACCCCAATGCCTTCGAGGCCAAGGCCATCGTCTTTGACGGACCTGAAGATTATCACGCCTCGATCGACGACCCGAAACTCGGCATCGACGAAAACACCGTCCTCTTCATCCGGGGCGTGGGCCCGCTTGGCTATCCGGGTGCAGCCGAGGTGGTCAACATGCGCGCGCCAAACTATCTCCTCGAGCGCAACATCCGCTCGCTCCCCTGCGTCGGCGACGGCAGGCAGTCCGGCACTTCGGGCTCGCCCTCGATCCTCAATGCCTCGCCGGAAGCGGCGGCCGGCGGCGGTCTTGCCATCCTCAAGAACGGCGACCGCGTGCGCATCGATCTGGAAAAGGGCACCTGCAACATGCTGGTGCCGGAAGCCGAACTGAAGCAGCGCCGCGACGCACTGGAGAAAAGCGGCGGCTACAAGATTCCCGAAAGCCAGACGCCATGGCAGGAAATTTTCCGCGATACCACCGACCAGCTGGCCCAGGGCATGGTGATCAAGGGCGCGGTCAAGTTTCAGCGCATCGCCAAGCTCAAGGGAATCCCCCGGGACAATCACTGATGCTCGAACTGAAAAGCGACAGCATCCGGGCCGTCTTCAATCCTTTCGGCGCGCGCCTCGTATCGCTGTTCGTGGGCGATACCGACGTGGTGATGGGCGCGGCGACGCAAGCCGATCTCGAAGCGGGTGAAATCTACGCGGGCGCCGTGTGCGGCCGGATCGCCGGGCGCATCACCCATGCGACATTCACCCTCGACGGCAAGACCTACCCCCTCACTCCGAATATGGAGGGGCACCAGTTGCATGGCGGTCCCGGCAATTTCGCCAACCGCGTCTGGACGGTGGAGGCGGATTCGAAATCGGTGCGCTTCAAAATCAACTCCCCCGATGGCGACCAGGGTTATCCCGGCACCCTCGACGCTACGGCGACCTATGGCATCGAAGGCAACGTGCTGTCACTCGATCTCGAAGCGCGGACCACCAAGCCGACCGTGGTCAATCTCACCAACCATGCTTACTGGAACATGGCGGGCACAGGCAGCGCCCTCGGCCAGCTCGCTGTGATCGACGCCCATTCCTACCTGCCGCTCGACGATTTGAAACTGCCCACGGGCGAAATTCGTAAAGTCGACGGCACACGGTGGGACTTCCGCAAGGAACGCGCGGTGGGACAATCCTACGACCACGCCTTCATCCTGAACGGCAAGCGTGGCGAACTGAAACGCGCCATCAGACTGTCGGACCCCGGGTCGGGCCGCGCCATGGAAGTGTTCTGCACCGAAGGCTGCCTGCAATTCTATACCGCCGACCATTGGGGACCGCAGATGCCGGGCAAGAACGGCCCGCTGGCGCTGCATGCGGCGATCGCGCTGGAGCCGCAGAATTTTCCCGACGCTCCCACCCATCCGAACTTCCCCTCCGCCGTGCTGCGGCCCGGAGAAACCTATCGCCACCGTATCGAATGGCGCTTCGCCTAAACCCGCTTCCCCGCCTCAGGAGTGTTCGCGGATAATGGCGACGATCAGCGCCACGATGAAATAGAGCATCAGCAGAACCATCGCCGCCGAGCCGATGATGTACAGCCGGTTTGGATATTGCGAGCTGTCGGCCAGAGTCGGTTGCGTCACGACCACCAGGAATTTCAGCCGGCGGATCGCTTCGATCCGGGCCTGTTCTAGCTGGGCCAGGTTCGACTTGTAGATATTGGTGACAAATTCGAGGTTGAGCTGCAGCGCCCGGAACTGCGAATCGAGTTCGTTCAGCCCCTGGCCGGAACCGCCTGAGAGCCGTTCTTTTTCCCGTGCGATCTGCTTCTGGATCGACGCGATGTCGAGCTTCAGACTCTGGATGGCGGGCGAGGTGATGGAGAGTTCCGTGAGCTTGGACGACAGGTCCGCCTGTTTCGACGTCAGAAGACGCTCCAGGTCCGTGATGTTTCCCATGATGAAGGCGGCTTCCGAGTCCGTCGTCAGCAGCTTGTGGTCGCGCTGGAATTTCAGGATCTCGTCGCGCACCTCGCGCATGCGCTGTTCCGACAGCCCCAGTTGCTTCTCGAAGAACAGCATCTGTTCTCCCGTGACGCGCGCATTGAGCTTGTCGATGAATTCCTGGCTTCGGGCGATCACCGCCTTGAGCATTGACTGCGAGAATTCGCGGTCGAAGGCTTGCGCATGGACATGGATGATCTTGGCGGCGTTATCATAGTCGGAGGTCAGGTATCCCGACACATATTTGTGGAATTTCTCCAGCGAGGCATTGACCGGCAGTGCCGACAGCCAGTCGATGCCGGGTTGCGAGAAGTGTTCGCGGATTTTGAGCTGGCCCTCGAGAT
>JANLYR010000083.1:0-19080 GCA_031365765.1 Hyphomicrobiales bacterium
TATGAGACCATCGATCCCGCGCCTGAGCCGCGCCCCGGGCCCACGGGAATGCCCTGCGATTTCGCATGCTTGATGAAATCGGCGACGATGAGGAAATAGCCGGTGAAGTTCATCGAGATGATGATGCCAAGCTCGAAGGCGAGGCGCTTGCGATAATCTTCCTGGTCATAGCCGGCGATCGTGCCCAGCGTGGCGAGGCGCATGTTCAGCCCCTCCTCCGCCTGACGGCGAAGTTCGATCGCTTCGTCGCCCTCGGCGAAACGCGGCAGGATGGGATCGCGCGATTTAACCCGGAAGGCGCAGCGCCTTGCGATTTCAACGGTATTGTCGATCGCTTCGGGAAGGTCGGCGAAGAGGGCCGCCATCGCCTCCTGCGGCTTGAAGTAATGCTCGACCGTGAGGCGGCGGCGGTCTTCGGCGGCGATCACCTCACCGCCGGCGATGCAGATCAGCGCGTCATGGGCGGCATAGTCGTCGGGCGTGGCAAAATAAGCCTGGTTGGTGGCAACCAGCGGCAGGTCCATGTCGTACGCCAATTCCACCAGGCCCGGTTCCGCGGCGCGCTCGTTGTCGGTGCCGTGGCGCTGCAGTTCGACGTAGAGGCGATCGCCGAACAATGCGGCAAGTCGTTCGAGGTGCTGGCGCGCAAGCTGGGGCTGGTTCTGGACGAGGGCATCGTTGACGGGACCGTCGGGACCACCGGTCAGGCAGATCAGACCCTGGTGGTGAGTCTCGATCAGGCTCCAGGGACAATGCGGTTCGGCGTGTTCTGGCGAATCGAGATAGGCGCGGCTCGAAAGCCGCATCAGATTGCGGTAGCCCTGCTCATCCTTGGCGAGAAGCACCAGCGCGGGAAAGGTGCGGAGCCCCTGCTGCTGGCGGGCGCCGCCCGGTGATGCAGCGGCGAGATCGACCTTGAGGGTACAGCCGATAATGGGCTGGATGCCTTTCTCCGCCAGCGTTTCGGAGAATTCGAGTGCGCCGAAAAGATTTCCCGTGTCGGTGATGGCCAGGGCGGGCATGCCCATCGAGCGGGCCATCGCCGCCAACTGCTTTATCCTGAGCGCACCCTCCGACAGCGAATAGGCGGAGTGGGTGCGGAGATGGATGAAGGTGACGTGGCTTGTGGCGCCCGGGTCTGTCATGCCTCAGTGTAGCTGGAGACCTCCTCGGACGCAGCCTCCGGGCTCACGATATTCACAGGCACTTCGAGGGCGCCTTCATAGGCTGTGAGGAACATCGCAAGGTTGTCGGAGAGATGCTCGGTCAGATAGCCACCTTCCTGCACGATCACCGTCGGAAGGCCGAGCGAGGCGATCTGGTGGGCAAGGCGCGCCAGCCCGGCGGTGGTCAGGGCGCCGCCCTTCAGGGGATCGGCTTCGTGGCCATCGAGGCCAAGGGCGATGACGAGGGCTCCCGGTGCATAGTCCTGGATGCGGGCAAGTGCCGTGTCGAGGGCGGTGAGCCATACATCGTCGCCACTGCCAACCGGCACGGGCAGATTGAGATTGTAGCCCTGCCCTTCGGCTTCGCCTGTTTCCGCCGCCGTGCCGTAGTAAAAAGGATAGAATTCCGCCGGATCGGCATGGATCGAGACGGTCAGGACGTCGGGGCGCGTGGCGAAAATCGACTGGGTGCCGTTGCCGTGATGGACATCGATGTCGAGCACCGCGATCCGTTCCTTGCCGGTGCGAAGCTGCTGGGCGGCGAGTGCGGCGTTGTTCAGATAACAAAAGCCCGCGGCGCGCCCGGCATAGGCGTGGTGGCCGGGCGGGCGGCACAGCGCATAGACGACATTGTCACCGCCGAGCAGGCAATCCGCCGCCGTGAGTGCGGTATTGGCTGACGCCATCGCCGCCTTCCAGGTGCCCTCCATGATAGGGCAGGAATTATCCATGAGAAACATTCCCGCCGAGGCGAGGATGTGCGTGCTGCGCGCGAACGGGCGGTGCATGGGCCTGATGCTGGGAAGGAGGTCGGGGCCGGCGCCTTCGATTTTCGACCAGGATTCATATCCGGTCCGCAGGAATTTCAGATAGGGCACGGCGTGGACGATGTTGAAGGATTTGGGATCATAGCCGCGAGCCGCATAGATCTGGCCGCCGGATTGACGCGCACCTTCGAGGAGGGCGCGGGCACGATCAGGCGAATCGGGATAGGGCACGATCCGGCCCAGCCTGAGAAAGTTCTCGGGCGCATGGGCCAACTGGGCTCCGGAAAAGACAACTTTCATCCTAGTCCTCGATGATCTTTCCCTGTTCCAGCCTGGCGCTGCGCGACATGCCGGCGGCGAGCTGGTGGTTGTGCGTGGCGACGAGCGCGCCCAGTCCCTCTTCGCGGATCAGCCGCATGAGTTCGTCATGTACACGCGCCGCCGTGCCCGGATCAAGGTTACCGGTGGGTTCATCCGCAAGAAGCAGCAAAGGCCGGTTGGCAATGGCGCGCGCGATGGCGACGCGCTGCTGCTCGCCGCCGGAAAGCTCGGCCGGGCGGTGGTCGAGACGGGCGCCAAGGCCCATGCGGGTGAGGAGGTCGCGGGCGCGCGTTTCCGCCGCAGGTTTCGTCGCGCCGGCGATGAGCTGGGGGATGACGACGTTCTCGATCGCCGAGAATTCCGGCAGCAGGTGATGAAACTGATAGACGAAGCCGATGCCGATGCGGCGGATCGAGGTGCGCGCCGCGTCATCGAGATTGCCGCAGTTTCGCCCCGCGATCCACACTTCGCCCGAGGTCGGCGCTTCCAGGAGGCCGGCGATATGGAGCAGCGAGGATTTGCCCGAGCCCGACTGGCCGATGAGCGCCACGATCTCGCCCGGATAGACCTTGAGATTGATATCGCGGAAAATTTCGAGCACGCCCTTGCCTTCCGGATAGGAGCGCGCCGCGTGCCGGAGTTCGAGTGCTGGAACAGGCTCTCTCTCGCTCATCACTCGTATCTCAGCGCTTCCACCGGATCGAGCTTAGCCGCGCGCCAGGAGGGATAGAGCGTGGCGATGAAGGAGAGACCGAGCGAAAGGAGGACGATGAGGATGGTCTGGCCTGAATCCATGTCGGCGGGAAGCTGGGCCAGGTAATACAGTTCCGGATTGAACGGATCGACGCCCGAGAGCCACTGAATCGCCTGGCGGATCGATTCGACATTGAGGCAGATGACAAGGCCCAGGAGAAATCCGCCGATGGTGCCGGTAACGCCGATGGCCGCACCGGTCAGGAAGAAGACTCGCTGGATCGAGCCCCGCGTCGCCCCCATAGTGCGGAGGATGGCGATGTCGTGGCCCTTGTCTTTGACCAGCATGATGAGACCGGAAACGATGTTCAGCGCCGCTACGAGAATGATCATGGTGAGGACGAGGAACATGACGTTGCGCTCGACGGCGAGGGCGTTGAAGAAGGCGAGGTTGCGCTGCTTCCAGGTCTGGAGCTGGAGCTCGGGACCGGCCGCGTCCTCCAAGGCCAGCGCCATGTCATCGACGGCGTCGGGTTTGTCGACCATCACCTCGATGCCGGTGACGCCCGCTTCCGAGCCGAAGAATTCCTGCGCTTCGGCGAGCGGCATATAGACAATCGATTCGTCATATTCCGACATGCCGATCTTGAAGATCGCCACCACGGGAAAATCGCGGATGCGGGGTGCCGTGCCGACGATCGTGTCGGCGCCGTCGGGGGTGACGATGGTGAGCGAGCTGCCGAGACCCAACTGGTGGCGCCACGCCAGGCGCTCGCCAATGGCGACGCCGCCCGATTTTTCGAAACCCTTGAGCGAGGGCACTTCGTCGGGCACGCCTGGCTGCCTGAGCGCGGTGCGGAGTTCGGCGTTGTTGATGCTGGGCAGATTGATCAGGTCGGACTCGGATACGCCCCGGATGAGAGCGCCGGTGTTGTTGCGGAGCGATGAGGCCAACGCCTGCCCCTCGACAAAGGCGGTGACACGGGTGACGCCCGGAACTTTCTCGAGACGCAGGCGGACGTCCTCGAAGCCGGTGATGGGGCCAAGGTCCTGCCGGTAGAACGTGGCGTGACCGGCCATGCCGAGAATCTTGTCGAGCAGTTCGGCGCGGAAACCGTTGAGCACCGCCATCACCACGATCAAGGTGGCGACGCCGAGCAGGATGCCCAGAAAAGAGAACAGCGAGATGACGGAGATGAAGCCTTCCTTGCGCCTGGCGCGGAGATAGCGCAGCGCCAGCATCCATTCGAAGGACGCGAAGGGACGCGTGCCGGATACCGTGTTGTCCATCAGGCCGCGAAGCGTTCAAGCAGCCGGTCGAGCGCCACGTTTTCGCGGGCACCGGTCTTGCGGTCCTTCACCTCGGCGATCCCCTCCTTCAGGCCGCGGGGGCCGACGATGACCTGGGTGGGAAGACCGATCAGGTCCATCACGGCGAACTTGGCGCCAGGCGTTCCGGGGCGGTCGTCGTAGAGGACCTCGAGACCCTTCGATTGCAGGCTATCGTAGATTTTTGCGCAGGCGGCATCGGTTTCGGCATCACCTGCCTTGAGGTTCAGGAGGCCGACGCGGAACGGCGCCACGGGTTCGGGCCAGATGATGCCCGCCTCGTCATGGCTCGCCTCGATAATAGCGCCGGCCAGGCGCGACACGCCGATGCCGTAGGAACCCGACTGCACGAACACCTTCTTGCCGTCGGCGCCCTGCACTTCGCAGCCGAGGGGTTCCGAATATTTCGTGCCGAAGAAGAAGATGTGGCCGACTTCGATGCCGCGGCCAATGACCCGGCGCGATTGGGGCACGCGCTCCTCGAATTCCTTCTGGTCGTGTTTATCGTCGGTCGCGGCATAGGCGGAGGTGAAGTGGTCCACCGTGGCGGCGACTTTCTGGACATCGTCGTAGTCGATATCCTTCAGATCCATCTGGAGAAAATCGCTGTCGAAGAACACCTGGCTTTCGCCGGTGTCGGCGAGAATGAGAAACTCGTGGCTGTCCGTGCCGCCGATGGGGCCCGATTCGGCGCGCATCGGCACCGCCTTGAGCCCCATGCGGGCGAAGGTGCGGAGATAGGCCACGAACATCTTGTTGTAGGAATGCTGGCCCGCCTCGCGGCTGACGTCAAAGGAATAGGCGTCCTTCATCAGGAATTCACGGCCGCGCATGACGCCGAAGCGGGGCCGCACCTCGTCGCGGAATTTCCACTGGATGTGATAGAGGTTGCGCGGCATGTCCTTGTAGCTCTGGACGCCCTGGCGGAAAATGTCGGTGATCATTTCCTCGTTGGTCGGCCCATAGAGCATTTCGCGATCGTGGCGGTCCTTGATTCGCAGCATCTCCCTGCCGTAGGCCTCGTAACGCCCCGACTTCTTCCACAAATCGGCGGGCTGGATCGTCGGCATCAAAACCTCGATGGCGCCGGCGCGATCCTGTTCCTCGCGCACGATCCCCTCGATCTTCTTCAGCACGCGAAAGCCCATGGGCAGCCAGGAATAGTTGCCCGCCGCCTCCTGGCGGACCATGCCGGAGCGCAGCATGAGACGGTGCGAGACGATCTCCGCTTCCTTCGGATCGTCGCGCAGAATTGGCATGAAATATTGCGAAAGACGCATGGGAATCCCTGGGCGGATGAGGTTCCCGCGCTCTTTTAAGGGAAAGTCCCGGGAACACAAGGCGGGGTGGCGCTCGACAATTTGTAACGTGACAGTGATGGAAAGTGTGTTAGCGTAAAGTCATAAGAACAAGATCACGGTCCCTTACTCAGGTGAACCCAGGTCTGGGGAGGACGTTTCCGGCGCGCGCCCGGTGTTAAAGCCTGCAAGCGCAGCAGCCCCCACCGGATAACGGTGAGGTCAAGAGAAACAGACAGAACTGACCCAAGCAAGGCGAAAGCCTTGCTTTTTTCTTGGGCGCATAGTGTGGCGCAACAATTCGCATTTGATAGGCCGTTGCGCTAGCGGCCCGGCATGTCGCGGAGCCAGGGGATATCGTCGAAGCCGATCCAGCCTCGCGTGACGACCGCGTAAACGATCGTGAAAACCACGGTAGCGAGCACCGTGGTGATCAGCGCCTTGCGCGGCAGCATGGGGTCGACGGGGGCGCCCGCCTCGTGGCCGTCGCCCAAGGGTGTGCCCGATTCGTGATGGCTGCGGATGCCCCAGGGCAGCACCAGAAACAGCATCAGCCACCAGATGACGAAATAGATGGCAAAGGCGCTCGTTACTTTCATGCCTGTTCGAGCTCGATCAGGGTGCCGAGGAAGTCTTTGGGATGGAGGAAGAGCACCGGCTTGCCGTGGGCGCCAGTGGTGGGATTGCCGTCACCGAGAACGCGGGCGCCTTCTCCGATCAGGCGGTCGCGCGCGGCGATGATGTCGGCGACTTCGAAGCAGAGATGGTGGATGCCGCCAGAAGGGTTCTTTGCGAGAAAGGTGCTGATGGGCGAGGCCGGACCCAACGGTTCCAGAAGCTCGATGCGGGTGTTGGGCAGATCGACGAAGACCACGGTGACACCGTGATCGGGAAGTGCCTGGGGCGCTGAAACCGCAGCGCCCAGCGTGCCGCGATAGAGATCGATGGCGCGGTCAAGTTGGGGCACGGCGATGGCGACGTGGTTGAGGCGGCCGAGCATGGTTGGGAGTATCCTATCCTGCCAAGTATCACAATCTACTGCCCCCGCCCGGCGCTGCGCGCCACCCTCCCCGCAAAGAGGGAGGGAGGTTTGAAACGCTTTCGCCGAGGATACGGAGGATGCGAGTACGGGTTTCGGGGGGTTTTAGTCCTCTGGGTTCGAACACGCGGTGTTCCAGGAAGTGGCCGGTCAGGCGGAGGCCGTCGAGGATGTCGCCGGCCGTGGCTTCGCTGCCGTTGCGGAGGAACGCGGGGAGCGGCAGAAGCCTGTCGCGCCAGGGGTCGCCCGCCTCGGGGCTGACGGCGCGGCCGGACCGGGGCGACACATAGGCCAGATCCTTCTGTGTCCCCGTCGCGGCGCAGGCCGCGAGATCGAGGCCGAAGCCCAGTTCCTCGAGCAGACCCATTTCCCAGCGAACGAGGAGTGCCGGCCAGACCGAGTCGTCGGCTATCGAGGCCAGCACGATGTGAAAAGCGTCGTAGAGCGGACGGTGCGGCTCACGCTCTGGAAGGAGCTGCGCCAAGGCGCAAAGCGTGGTTAGTCCAGCGAGGCGCAACGGCTCCTCCATGATGAAGCCGGCGTTGAGCTGCAACGGTTCGAGGGTGAAGACGCCCAGATGTTCATCGAGTCTCGCGCGCCATTTTGCATCGACGGAATTTCCGGGCTGCAGCATCGGGCGCTTGAGACGCGAGCGCCCGCCGTGGACGAGGCCCAAGGCGCGGCCGTGCTCGCTCGTCAGCAGTTCGGCGATGACCGCCGTCTCGCCGTGCCTGCGCAGCGAGAGGATGATGCCCTGGTCGTGCCATTCCATCGGCGACCCTTACGTGCCGAGGCCCATCATGCGGAGGCGTTCAGGATCATCCGCCCAGTTCTCGCGGACCTTGACGAAGAGAAACAGGTGGACCTTGTGACCGAACTGTTTTTCCATTTCGGCGCGGGCAAGCTGGCCCAGGAGCTTGATGGTCTGGCCACCCTTTCCCAGCACGATGGCTTTCTGCGTGTCGCGCTCGACGAAGATGATCTGGCCGATCCGGACGGCGCCATCCTTTCGTTCCTCCCAGGTCTCGGTCTCGACCGTCGAGGCGTAGGGCAATTCCTCGTGCAGGCGCTCATAGAGCTTTTCACGCGTGATCTCGGAGGCGAGAAAGCGGAGATGCACGTCAGCCACCTGGTCTTCGGGGTAAAGCCACGGACCCTCCGGCATCCGGCCGGCGATGGCGTGGCGTAGTTCCGCCGTGCCGGAGCCCTTCAGCGCGCTGATCATGAAGGTTGCGCTGAAGGAATAGGCGGCATTGAGGCCGGCCGAGATTTCGAGCAGGCGCTCGCGCTTGATGAGATCGATCTTGTTGATCGCCAGCATGGCGCTGGTACGCGCCGACTTGAGGCCATCGAGGATGCGTTGGACGTCGTCGGTCAGCCCCTGGCGGCCGTCGACGAGAACGACGACGGCGTCGGCTTCCCCCGCTCCGCTCCAGGCGCTGCCCACCATGGCTTCGTCGAGCTTTCGCCTGGGCGCGAAGATGCCTGGCGTGTCGACAAGCACAATCTGGGTGCGCTCTTCCATGACGATGGCGCGGAGCCTCGCCCGCGTCGTCTGGACCTTGTGGCTGACGATCGAAATCTTCGATCCCACAAGCTGGTTGACCAATGTCGACTTCCCCGCATTGGGGGCGCCGAGGATGGCGCAGAAGCCGCACCGTGTGGCATCGCCGGTCATAGTCTGATGTTTTCCCGTTTCAGGAAGTTTTCCGCAGCCGCCTGTTCGGCCAGCCGTTTCGAAGGACCGCTTCCCTCGATGGGCAGTGTATCCCTTACCTCAACTTGAACCGCAAAGGAGGGCGCATGTTCGGGGCCGTCACGGCCGACGATCCGGTATTGCGGGATGGGGAGGGCCCGGGCCAGCGCCCATTCCTGGAGGAAAGTCTTGGCATCCTTGCGAATGGTCTTGCCGTCGGCGATGAAGGTCGCCCAATGGGTGAGGATGAAATGCTGGACCACGGCGATGCCGCCATCGAGATACATGGCGGCCAGCAAGGCCTCCATCGCATCACCGAGGATCGTGGTGTTGAATTGCGCGGCTTTGGCCAAGTCGTTGCCACCGACGACGATGAATTCCCTGAGGCCCAGATTGCGCGCCACCTCGGCGCAGGTATCGCCCCGGACAAGAGCCGAATGGCGGGCCGACATATCGCCCTCGCCCTCGCCGGGATTGACGTGAAACAGCTCCTCGGCGACGACCAGGCCCAGCACCCGGTCGCCCAAGAATTCAAGCCGCTCGTAATTTCCCGACTTGCGCTTGCTGCTGGCGTGCGTGAGGGCGCGGCGCAGGAGGGATCGATCCTTGAATTCGTAGCCGAGGCGTTCGGCGATGGCCGCGTATTTTGCCTGCGTGAAGCGAACGGGCAAGCGGGTCAGATCAAATTGAAGAAACGGTTCCAGCGGATGGCGATGGGCCATTTCCAGATTTCCCACAGGGCGGCCCGTGGCGACACGGAAAAGAAAATGATATCGGCGCGTCCGACATAATTTTCGAGCGGCACGTAACCCACGGCATTGAGGTAACGCGAATCCTGCGAGTTGTCGCGATTGTCGCCCATCATGAAATAATGCGCCGCAGGCACGATATATTCCTCGGTGTCGTCGGCGTCGCCGTTCTGCGTGGAATCGAGGACGTGGTATTTGACACCTTCGGGGAGGGTTTCCTCATATTGCGGCACGGGGCGCCCTGCTCCCTCGCCATACTGATCGACGAAATCCTCGATCCGCTCCTTCTTGACCGCCGCGCCGTTGATATAAAGAACGCCGCCCTTCATCTGGATGCGGTCGCCGGGAAGGCCGATCACGCGCTTGATGTAATCGATATTGGTATCGCTTGGCAGCTTGAACACGGCAACGTCGCCGCGTTTGGGCGTGTCGGGAAGAACAATGCGCCCGGAGAAATCGAGCGGACAGCATTTGACCAATTCAGTGCCGAAGGCATTGATCGCGAAATTGAAGGAATACCTGCCGTAGCCATAGGACAGCTTGGAGACAAACAGGTAGTCGCCGATCTTGAGCGTCGGATACATCGAGGCCGATGGAATGTTGAAAGGCTGGTACAGGAAGGTGCGGACAAAAAAGGCGATGAGCAGCGCCTGGATGATGACCTTGATGGTTTCCCAAAGTCCGTCATCGGACTTCCGCCTGCTCTGCCGGGCCGCCATGGAATAGTCTTTCTTATTCATTCGTGAGGAGCCCAAAGCTCAGCATAGCGCGTCATAGCCGCTGACTCTGTGCGTCGCAACTTAACCTTGTTCAAGCTTCGGGACTGTTGCGCAATAGTCACAGTGGGAGAGCTTCGATCATTACAATCGCCTGTGCATAGGGAAAATCGTCGGTGATGGTGAGATGGATGATCGCGCGCTGGCCCGAGGGGGTCAAGCGCTGAAGCTGCTCCAGGGCACCGCCTGCCAGGACCATGGTGGGGCGGCCGGACGGTTCGTTGACGACGCCCATGTCTTTCCAGAACACGCCCCGCCGGAACCCGGTGCCCAGCGCCTTGGAACATGCCTCCTTGGCGGCAAAACGCTTGGCATAGGAGGCGGCGCGCTCGGCCCGCCGGTCGGATTTTTTCTGCTCAATCGGGGTGAAGATGCGGGCGGTGAAGCGGCTGCCATAGCGCGCGAGAGTTTTTTCGACCCGGCGGATATCGACGATGTCGTTGCCGAGGCCGATAATCATTTGAGCCCACGGCTGCCGGGCTTGATCGCGGCGATCGCGGCGAGATCCGGCGGAAGGGCATCCGCCGCAAAGGCTGGAATGTCGAGTTGCGCCAGCGATGCGAGCGGCACGCCGAGGTCCGCCTTGCCGCCGGAGCGATCGATGAGGCAGGCGGCACCGACCGCGACGCCTCCCTCGGCGGCGATCCCTTCGATGCATTCGCGCGATGACAGGCCGGTGGTCACGATGTCCTCCACCATCAGCACGCGGGCGCCGCGGAGTATGTCAAATCCCCGGCGCAGGACCAGCCGGGCATCGACGCGCTCGAAGAAGATCGATGGAGCGCCAAGCTGGCGCCCCATTTCGTAGCCGACGATAACGCCACCCATGGCGGGAGAGGCGACAAGATCGATGGGCGAACCGATCCGTTGACGGACGATTTCGGCTAGCGCGCCGCACAGGCGCTGGGCGCGCCCGGCATCCATGAGGACACGGGCGCATTGCAGATAACGCCCGCTGTGGAGGCCCGATGACAGAACAAAATGGCCTTCGAGCAACGCTCCGGCGGCGCGAAACTCGTCGAGCACCTGTTGCTGGGTGAGCATCCCTACCCTGTCATCCGTTCCACGGAACTGACCGCACTCCGCGTGCGCAATCCCATCATGATGTCGTTCAGATGTTTCAGGTCGTGCACTTCGAGGGTGATGTCGACATCGAAGAAGTCCTTGGCGGCGGCCCGCGCCACCATCTGCAGGGCATCGATATTGCCCCCCTGATCGCCAATCACCTGCGTCACCTGGGCCAGTGCGCCCACCTCGTTGAGGACTGTCACCTTGATACGGGCCGGATAACGCTGGGCCGCGGCCCCGGTATCCCAGGCAAGATCGACCCAGCGCTCCGGCTGGTTGTCGAACTGCTCGAGCGTCTTGGCGAAGATCGGATAGATGGTGATGCCCTGCCCCGGCGTGATGATGCCGACGATGCGCTCGCCCGGCACGGCGCCCGTCTCGGGTGCGATGCGGAGTGCCGCGTTGCGGTTGACACCGCGCACGGGGATCGACATTTCCTCGCCGCTGGCAGATTTCCGAGCGGGTGACTTGCGGCGAAAATCGCGAACCTTGTTCTCTTCAACGGTCAGGCCCATGGCGCGGAGCACGTCCTGACCCGAGAGCTCGCCCCGTCCCACGCCCGCCAGAGCGTCGTCGAGGTGCTTGTGGCCAAGGCGCGGCATGGCGGCCGCCACTTCCTTCTCCACAAACTTGCGGTCGTGCTTGGCCAGCATTTTCTGGACGATCTCGCGGCCAAGCCCGGCATATTGCTTGCGCACCGCCGAGCGGGTCGAGCGGCGGATGGCGGCTCTCGCCTTGCCTGTCACCGCCAGATGCTCCCAGGCGGCGGGCGGGGTCTGAGCGTCGGAGCGGATGATCTCGACCTCGTCGCCATTGACCAGTTCAGTCACCAAGGGCGCATGGCGGCCGTTGATCTTGGAGCCCACGCAACTGTCGCCGATCGAGGTGTGGACGGCATAGGCGAAATCGATGGGCGTGGCACCTTTCGGCAGTGCGATGAGCTCGCCCTTGGGGGTGAAGCAGAACACCTGGTCGTGGAACAGTTCGAGCTTGGTGTGTTCGAGGAATTCCTTGGGGCTCTCGCCCTCCTGCAGCATTTCCACCAGATGCCGGAGCCAGCGATAGGCATTCGATTCTGCGGCCGGCGCCTTGAACCCGTCGAGCGCCTCCTGGGCGTCGGGCGCGTCCTTGTAGAGGGCATGGGCGGCAACACCGCGCTCGGCGATCTCGTTCATCAGCCGGGTGCGGATCTGCAGTTCCACCCGCATGTGGTGGGGACCAATGACGGTGGTGTGGAGCGAACGGTAGTCGTTCTGCTTGGGTGTCGAGATATAGTCCTTGAAGCGGCCGGGGACGGCGCGCCAGGTGCGATGCACAATGCCGATGGCGCGGTAGCATTGATCGACAGTCGAGGCGATGACGCGGAAGCCGAAGATGTCGGAAAGCTGGCCGAGCGACAAATGTTTCCGCTCCATCTTGCGCCAGATTGAAAATGGTCGCTTTTCACGTCCGATGACTTCGGCCTCGATGCCGTTCTCAGCGAGTTTCTGGGCCAGCGCCTTCTCGATTTCGCGCAGGATGTCGCCGCTCTCGGCGTGGAGCTTTTCGAGGCGTTCGGTGATGATCCGGTTGGCGTCGGGGTTGAGGACGCGGAAAGCGATGTCCTCAAGCTCGTCGCGCACCGCCTGCATGCCCATCCGCCCTGCAAGTGGCGCGTAGATATCCATCGTCTCCTGGGCGATGCGGCTGCGCTTTTCGGGACTGACATGTTCGAGGGTGCGCATGTTGTGCAGGCGGTCGGCGAGCTTGACCATCAGCACGCGCACATCCTTTGACATGGCGAGCAAGAGTTTCCGCAGATTTTCCGCCTGGGTCGCCTCCTTGGTGACCAGATCGAGTTTGGCGATCTTGGTCAGTCCATCGACCAGCGAAGCAATCTCGGGGCCGAATTTTTCCTCTATTTCCTGGTGGGTTGCCTCGGTATCCTCGACCGTGTCGTGAAGCAGCGCGGCGACAATGGTGGCGTCGTCCAGCTTCATTTCGGTGAGAATGGCCGCGACTTCGAGGGGGTGGTTGAAATAGGCCTCGCCCGAGGCCCGCTTCTGGGTGCCGTGGGCCTTCATGGCATAGACATAGGCGCGGTTGAGAAGGTCCTCGTCCGCCTCAGGATGGTACTTTACCACCCGCTCCACCAGTTCATACTGCCGTATCATCGGCCCCATGATACGTTAAAAAAGGCCGGACGCGAGTCCGGCCTGCAATTTCCGTCGTGTAAGGTGACTCAGTAGCCGTTGCGCTGGCTGCCGGGGCTTTCGGCGGGAGGCATGCCTTCGAGGCCGCGCAGCAGCTCCTCTTCGGTCATCTGCTCCATTTCGGGCTGGTCTTCCGTGCTGGCGGAATCGTTGACCACGCGCATGTCGCCTATCTGCTGGATCAACGGCATTTCGGTGGGCTCGGGTTCGTCCACCTCGACGTGCTTCTGCATGGCGTGGATGAATTCCTCGCGGAGATCGTCGGCCGACACCGTCTCGTCGGCGATTTCGCGCAGCGCCACGACCGGGTTCTTGTCATTGTCGCGCTCGATCGTAATGGGAGCGCCTTGCGACACCATGCGGGCGCGGTGGGAGGACAGCAGAACCAGCTCGAAGCGGTTCGGCAGCTTGTCGATGCAGTCTTCTACGGTGACGCGCGCCATGGGGCTTCGTCTCTCCTATGCTTGAATGATGGAATTGGCCGGGGTTTAGGGGGAATCGGCGGGAAAGGCAAGGGGGCCGGCGGGGTATGCGCGCTCTAGCGGAAGCCGGCGATGATGGCTTTCTTTTCGTTGATCCAGCGGGCGGCGTCGGCGGCGCCTGGCATGCCCTTGGGAATGCCGACCTTGCGGCCGTTGAACAGCTTGAGGGGTGTCGAATAATAGCTGATCCGCTGGCAATCGCTGCCCAGCACGGCGCGGCACTTGTCGGAATAGGACATGATGGTGCGGAAACCGCCCGCGCTGGTATCGACATAGCCAAAATCATACTGCGAGGCGGGTGCGGCCGACTGCACGTAGCGGTCGTGGTAAAGACCGTAATTGTGTCCAAGCTCGTGCGCCAGGGTCAGCGAGCCCCGGCAAAGTGCGTGAATCGAGGAGAAGGCATAGGCTTCCATGGGTGTCGGATAATTAACCCAGGCGATCCCGCAATAGGGAACGGGGGTGCGGTTCATGTAGAGGGTGACGAGATCGGCGGCACGGGTGGTGCGGAGCGCCCGGATGGCGGGAAAGTTGGCGGTCGTGCCAGAGGTCAGGTCCATCAGCGGCTTTACCGCATCGGTGCCCAGATTTTCGTTGTAGGTTGCGGTGACCGCGGCGATCCCCACCCGCCTGAGTCGGGCTGGAACGCCACTGTTGATCAGGCCCTGATTGGCGATGGCGATGTCGAGATCGACGACCTGCGTCACCGTGGCGCCGCCGGAAATCATGTCGGCCTTGGCGAGAGCGGTATAGGCCACGAGAATGTTGAAATAGGTGAGCGCCACGGCGCGCGAGGGAGCAACGGGCGATGTGCCGCCCGCCTTCCGGGCAAGCCTCGGGACGTCAATGTGCCGATCCTGGGGATAGGCCGCGACATCGACTTCGCGCAGGACATGGAGGCGGGAACCGGCAGGCTCGATCATGTAGCGGCGGCCATCCACTTCGATGACACCCACAAGCGTGTTGTGGAGAAGGACAAAGATGCCATAGCCATCGCGGGGCGCCTTTGCGTGCCAGATGACGCCGCCATCCTGCCCCGGCTCGACCCTGGTGCGGTCCAGGGTCACCGACTGCCCATCGAACAGGTCAATGGAGACGCGTCCATCTCGGCCGGCGGAATTCGCGGCACGGCCGGGAGCGAAGTCCTGGCCTTCGGGGTGGATTTCGGCTGCCAGGATCGCGGTATCGAGGCTGACCAGCCGCTGGCGCCTGGTGACCCGGTCGGGCGCTTTTGACGGTGTTCCGGCGGCGGGCTGAAGCAGCGATGCGGCCTGGACGGTGGCCGGAGCGCCGGCACCAAGCAAAATCAGCAGAAAGACAAAAGTGCAGTACGGCCGAAATTTCATCAAGGGAATCCCAACAACCTTCGGGGCTAGTTAGTGGGGGAAACCCTTCAAAATTCTCTACGCCGCCGCTCCAGTTGTCGAGATTGAGGGGGTGAAATCCCGCGGCGCCGGCAGCCGACTGGACTTGACCCCGCCGATAAAACAATGTCGCCTGCTTCAATCGCAGACTTTGGAGGAAATCCATGTCCAGTCTCAGTTTGGAGAACCCGGTTTTCGTCACCTACATGATCGCTGGCGCGCTGATGATCCTGAAAATCATGGGACAGGGTTGGATGACCGTGATCCGGATGATGGGCAGCGAAGCGGGACTGCTGAACCCGGAGGATCTCCGTCCCGGACCCGCCAACCGAAACCCCAACCCACGGCAGCTCGAACGGAACGACTTTGTCGAAAGGTCGCGGCGCATGCATCGCAACGACCTCGAAAACATTCCGGCATTTCTCGCCTGCGGCGTGCTTTTCGTGGCGGCGGGACCATCCTATCTTCTGGCCAATATCCTGATGTACACTTTCGTCGCCGCAAGGTTCGCCCACACGCTCGCCTATGCGACGGAGCAGAGCCATGAAACCCGGGCGGCGTTCTATTCGATCGGCTCCATCGTGGTCGTCATCATGGCCCTCTACGTGCTGGCGGTAGCGTTGTTCTGAGTCACATCAGCCACAGCGCCGCCAATCCAAGGAAAGCGAAGAAACCGACGACGTCGGTGACGGTGGTGACGAAGGTGCCCGACGCGATGGCGGGGTCGATGTCGAACTGGTCGAGCGCCAGGGGCACCATGATGCCGGCCAATGCGGCGGCGATCAGATTGATGATCATTGCCGCGCCGATGACAAGGCCGAGGCCGCTCTGGCCGAACCACCACCAGGCGAACAGGCCCATGATGACGGCGAACAGCAGGCCGTTGATGATCCCCACCGTCGTTTCGCGGATGGCGACCCGCATGGCGTTGAGGGGGCCGAGGCTGCGCGTTGCCAAAGCGCGGACGGCGACCGTCATGGTCTGGGTTCCGGCATTGCCGCCCATCGAGGCGACGATCGGCATGAGAACGGCCAGCGCCACCATCTGCTCGATGGTGGCGTCGAACCACGAGATGACCCAGGAGGCCAGCACCGCTGTCGCCAGATTGACGAACAGCCAGGCAAAACGCGAGCGCGTCGTTTCCCACACGCTGTCGGAAATGCTTTCCTCACCGCCCACGCCGCCCAACCTCAGAATATCCTCCTCCGCCTCCTCCTGGATGACATCGACGATGTCGTCCACCATCAGCATGCCGACGAGGCGGCCCGACTCGTCGGTGACGGCGGCGGAGACGAGATTGTACTGCTCGAACTTGTAGGCGACCTCCTCCTGCTCATCCGTCACCTTGAACACGGTCTGCTCGTCATCCATGACGGCTTCGATCCTTGCATCACGGGGGCTGCGCAAAATGCGCGACAGCGGCACGAAGCCCACGAGATGGAACGATGGATCGACGACGTAGATTTCGACGAAACGGTCGGGCAGATCCTTTTCGGTGCGCAGATGATCGACGGTCTTGCCGACGGTCCAGAAGGCGGGAACGGCGGCGAATTCCGTCTGCATCAGGCGGCCAGCGGTATATTCGGGATAGTCCAGCGCCCGCGACAGGGTGGCGCGATCCTCCTTCGACACCTTGGCGAGAATGTCCTGCTGCTCGGACTTCTCCAGGTCCTCGATCAGATAGAGCGCGTCGTCGGTGTCGAGCTTCCTGATGGCCGACGCGATGACATCGTTGGGCAGCGCTTCCAGCAATTCGTCGCGGACCGTCTCGTCGAGTTCGGCCAGCGCCTCCACATCGAAGGAGCGGCCAAGGGCGGCGATCAGCCTGACTCGGTCCGGCTGGTCAAGGCTGGCGATGATATCGGCGAGGTCGGCGGCATGAAGGTCGCGGGTGAGCGCGCGCACCGGTTTGGGATCGGCGCCCGCCAGCGCATCCGTGACACGCGTCACGAATTCGGGGTCGATCGAACCCCATTCGTCGCGGATCGCCGCTTCGGTTTGCGTTTCCGTCATGGCCTGTCCCATTGAGCCCCGATGCGGCCCCGTGCCAATGTCAAATCGCATTCACGCAAACCATGCAAGCCCGATCGACGGCGGATGATGAAAACCGAAACGCTGGCCAAAATCGCTGTCGCCTATTCCGGGCTTGTCTGGGGCCTGTTCTGGATTCCGCTGCGCGAACTGGAAAAGGTAGGGATCGAAGGTGTTTGGGCGACGCTGGTGTTCTATCTGGTGCCGGCGATCCTGCTGCTGCCGGTGGCGGCGTGGCGCTGGCGGCGGCATTTCGAGGGCGGCTGGTGGCTGGTGCTGCTGGGGCTTTCGACCTCGGTGCCGCTGGCGCTCTATTCGTTCGCCATGCTTTACACCGAAGTGGTGGACGCCATGCTGTTGTTCTATCTGACGCCCATGTGGTCGACCATGCTGGGGCGGATGTTCCTCGGCGAACGCATCACACTGTTGCGGAGCGCCGCGATCGTCATCGCGCTTCTCGGCATGGTGGTGATCCTGGGCGGCAGCGGCGGCTGGCCCATCCCCGACAGCTTTGGCGACTGGGCAGCACTTGGCTCAGGCTTCGGCTGGTCGGTCGCGTCCGTGTTGCTCAGGCTTGGCAACACCAACCACGCGCTCGAACTCACGACGCAGAATTTCCTATGGTCGGCGGTGGCGATGATTTTGGCGGCGGTGCTGTTCGCCGATGCACCTGCGCCGGAATTCGCAGCGATTTTTGCAGAGCTCTGGTGGCTGGTGCCGACAATCGTCGTCGTGGTGATGACCGGGGTTTATACGTCGATGTGGGGGGCGCCGCTCCTGTCACCGGCGGTCGTAGGCCTGCTGTTCATGACGGAAATCAGCGTCGGCACGGTGACCGCGGCGATCTGGGCGGGAGAACCGTTCGGGTGGCGCGAATTGACGGGGGTGCTGCTGATCTCGCTGGCGGGGGTGCTGGAGAGTGCGGTGGAGGTGTGGCGGGCAGCGAATGCAACGCGCGTGGGAGACAGAGTCAACTAGACGCACGCATCTCCCCTCATCATGCGCGGGCTCGACCCGCGTATCCTCTATCGGCAGCGAAGAAGATGACCGTGTCGGGCACGGTCATGATGAGATGTGGGATACCAGTGGAACAACGAAATGGTATTGCAACTGCTGAGGCGTAGCCCGAAGGGCGGAGCCTGGTGCGGCCAAGAGGACTCGAACCTCCACGGTGTTACCCGCTAGCACCTCAAGCTAGTGCGTCTACCAATTCCGCCATGGCCGCATGAGAGCGCCGCGTGAATAACAGGGGGATTATGATTAAGCAACCCCTACACACCCCACACTTAAAACAAGCCGTTATTTTAACTCAAATTTTGCCTCATTTCTGAACCTCATCGCAAGCGCTGTTAGCTAATGTGGCGACAATAAGAAAAAGACAGGGGCGTCACAATGAACATCAAATCCGCTGTGGGGGCGGCACTTTTTGGACTTCTGCTGTGTACCTCCGGGGCGCAAGCCCTCGAGGGACCGGACAAGGAACAAACGAAAGGAAGAAACAAGAATTTCGTCACCGAATATGGCAAGGCGCTGCCGCCCGTCGGCTTCGTCCGGTTCTGTGCCAGCAACCCCAACGATTGTCAGCCGCTGGGTGGCGGCGCCAACCGCCTGAAAATGCCGCCGGAGCGCTGGAACCTGCTGTACCAGGTGAACAATTTCGTCAACGGCACGATCATTCCGGTGAGCGACCAGGACCTCTATGGAGAGCCCGAGCATTGGGCCTATCCGACCGATGCCGGCGACTGCGAGGACTATCTGCTGCTGAAGAAGCGCTATCTGGAGGGCCTCGGCTTTCCGCCCGAGTCGCTGCTCATCACCGTGGTGCTCGACGAGAAGAAGGAAGGCCACGCGGTGCTGACGGTGACGACAGCCAATGGCGACTTCATCCTCGACAATCGCCGCAACGATATTTTGCGCTGGAGCGACGCGGATTATGTGTTTCTCAAGCGGCAGTCACCCCAGGATCCGCGCCAGTGGGTGGCGCTGGTCAAGGACAGATCAACCCATCCCGGCCTGATCGCCGGCGGCAACAAGTAAGGATCAAGGAACAGGCCCGGTCGGCGTCCCCTCCCCATCCCCCACCAGACCGGGCTTCAGGAGCCGGCACTG
>JANLYR010000038.1:0-1557 GCA_031365765.1 Hyphomicrobiales bacterium
CTACCGCAGGCGGTTCTGACATTCAGTCAACGCGTTCCAGGTAAACCAATCCATGCTCGGCTAATGGATCGCGCTGGCCCATCAAAGCTACGGCGCGCAACCCCAGTTCACCGAGCAGCGCCTCGGCCTGGGCCCGCGTTGTTTCGGCTGATGACCAGACATCCGGGTGCATCTCAACCACGATGTTCATGTCCCGGCCACGGCTCTTGATCAGGTCACGTGCGCCTGACAGCGCCGCAATCTCAAACCCTTCGATGTCGATAAAAAGCCAGTCGGGCAATAGGCCTGCCGTGTTGCAGTATTCGTCCAGCGTCACCACCGCCACAGTGATTTCAGAAACTCGATCCGCTATGGCCTTGTTCGGTTCACCCAACCGGCTCATGCCGGCAACATCAGCGGCATAAAGAACAGCTTCGCCACTCGCGGCGCCGACAGCCGCCTCCACTATCGTTACGCGCTCGGCAAGTTCGTTCATCTGCACATGTTTTTCCAGCGCTTCGCGCGCAGCCGGATTGGGCTCGAAAGCCACCACCTTGCCGTTCGGTCCCGACCACTCCGCAAATTGCAGCACATAGACGCCGACATTTGCGCCGACATCGACGCAAACTGCGCCCGGCCTAACTCGCTCTCGCAGAAAAGCGGCCACCGGAGAGTCGTAGCTGGAACCCATCCGGTGACGATAATGCGGGTCAATGCGATATGTGATTCCATTGATGTCCCAGGGAATTCCCCTGCCATCGTTGAACCATTCCAGCAGCGACTCATAAGCCGGACGCAGGCTGCGGACCAGCCATGACTTGCGTCCTAACAATCCTGAAGTACGCCGTGCAGCTGTTTGCAACAGATTCATGTGCTGTAAATTTCCAGACAACGCTCGACCACTCTGGGCCAGGTGAATTTTTCGAGCACACGTTGCCGGCCTGACTGGCCCATGGTGCTCGCCTCGTGTGGGTGGTCGCGTAGCCATCGCAGCCTCTCTCCAAGCGCCGCTGAATCGTTCGCGGGAACTACAAATCCCGTGACGCCGTCGTCAACCACTTCCGGCATGCCCCCCACATTAGTGCAAATTGCTGGCGCCCCGCAGGCCATTCCTTCGAGAAGTGTCTGACCGAGAAGTTCCGGAGCCGCGCTTTCTTCTCCATATATATTGCGATAGACGCTTGGCAGCACCACGCACAGAGCTCTGCGGTATGCACGAACAATGTCTTCGTCCTCGCAGTCGTGGCGGAACGTGACGCGCTTCCCTTCAGCCATGGCTTTTAAATCGCGAAGGTAATTTTCTGCGTGAGGCGGTCCGATGATCTCCAACTCCATCCCTTCGGGCAGCGCGTTCACAAGCACGTCAATGCCCTTGTGCGGCAAGAGGCGACCGACGAAGAGCACTCGGCCATCACGGCTCACAGATTCATCCGGCGAAAATTTCGTCGTATCCACTCCACCGAGGATCACATGCGCCCAGGGTTTGTCCGTCTGAGTGCAGATCCTCCGGCTGAACTCACTGACGTGCAGATGTCCGCGATACCAGCGGTCGGTCGAAACATTGGCTGAATCATCCCA
>JANLYR010000120.1:0-4617 GCA_031365765.1 Hyphomicrobiales bacterium
TGCTGCTTGCGGTGAACCAGTCCCACCAGTGCGATGGTCAGTTCGGGCTCGATCGCCAGGGCAGCGGCATAGCATTGGATAGCGCCAACGATGTCGTTCAAGGCCACCCGCACTTCGGCCAGATTGGCGAAGGCCTGGGCATGGCGGGGATCGAGCGACACGGCCCGGGCGAAAGCGTCGCCCGCGTCCTTCATGGCATCGCGTGCCTTGAGTGCCAGTCCCAGATGGTTCCACGCATTGGCGTGGCCGGGCTTGCGCGAAGTCGCCTGACGGGCATAGGCCTCGGCCGCCACGCGATCTCCCATCTGCAGGCTCAAGGCGGCGAGATTGGAGGCGGCGTCGGGCCCGCGCAGGGCGTGCGCGAGAAAGGGCTTATAAGCGGACAGCGCCTCCGTCAGGCGGCCAGCCTGGTGCAGTGCCACGGCTTTGAGGAATTCCGATTCCAGCATGTGGCGCAGAGTCGGCGCGACCGCGGCTGGAAGTCAAGGGCAGACCGCCTACTGCGTGACGCGCGCGCGCATCCAGTACATCATGGAGAAAGCGCCAACCAGCATGCCGCCCAAAGTGACCAGCATCGGCTGCTGGAGGTGCTGGTCGATCGGCAGGTCGAGGCCGCGGAACAGCCAGTTGGCGGCGAGCGCGCTGAGGAACAGCGCCGAGTAGTTCAGCGGCATGGTGAGCGATCCCACGGTTCCGGTGAACTTTCCGAGGATCAGAGCGCCCGCACCACTGAACAGGCTGGAGAGCGAGACGGTGTCCGGCGCCACATATCCCCCGCCGCCGCCAAACAGGCCGGACAGGGATGGCAGGCCAATCGTCAACAGGTCCTCGAGCATTTCAGGTACTCCACTTCATCGGCGGCGTTTGAAAGTTATACTTCTGTTTACGCTGTTAACCAACGAAGGGCTGCGGGAGGAGTTAACGCGCTGTTAACGCTGCGCGCAAAATCTCTTTCAAACGTGTGCCGGTTTTGACTCAAAGCCGGACCGAGGCCGCTTTCATGTCTCGTCCGGCGATGCGGGGGTGCCCGGCGGCCGGGTGATCCGGTGCACCGCCAGCACGCGGTTGAACTCGCCACCGAAGATGAGGACCAGCGCCGAGAGATAAAGAAAGAACATCGCGGCGAACAAGCCCGACAGCGAGGCATAGGTCGAAGCGAAGGTGTTGAAGCGCACCAGATAGATCGAGAAGAAGCTCGACAACAGAATCCACACGACGACGGTCAACAAAACGCCGGGCAGGATTTCGACGGTGCGCAGCCGTTTCGACGGCAGAAACCGGTGGCACAGCATCAGGCCGCCAACCAGCAGCAGAATGGCGACCGGAAAGCGCAACTGGTCCAGCGTGGCGAAGCTCTGGCGGAAATCCGGCGCGATGCGGTCGATGATGACGAAGCTGACCGGTGCCACGACAAGGAGAAGCGCTACGGAGAGGAGCCCCACCGCGGTTCCGATGACGAACAGGACGCCCGTTCCGTAGAGCCAGAAGATGTTGCGGGTTTCTTTCAGATCATAGGCGCGGTTGAGGCCGACCCGCAGGCTGTCGATGCCGCCCATGGCGCTCCAGATGGTGAGAGCCGCCGAGATGCTGAGCAGGCCGGTGCGCGGCACCGTGAGGATCGAGCGGATTTCCGGGGCCAGCGGCTGAACCAACTGCCCTGGCGCCACGCTCAGCAGATAGATCACGATCCGTTCGGCCAAGGCGGCGTCACCCAGAAATCCGCCCAGCGTCGTCAGGAAGATCAGAAAGGGAAAGATCGAGAAGATGGTGCGGAACGCCATGTTTCCGGCAAGCGGGATGGCCTCGTCGGCAAACAGCCTCTGCACGGCCTCGATCAGCAGAGACCAGATCGAGGGATGGCCGGGGACCCGTTCCTTCATCCAGGCGATGCGCCCGTCATGCCGCGGCTTCGCCCTGTCTTATTCTATCCAGCGCGGCGCGGGCCTTGTCGCGATGATCGCTGGTCATGTGGTTGCGGATCAAATTGACCGCCGTGACGAGCACCGCCATGTCGTCGGTGAAGCCCAATCCCAAGATGAAATCGGGGATAACGTCGAAGGGCATGATGAAATAGGCAAGTGCTGCCAGCAGGATACCCTTGACCTTGAGAGGCGTGGCGGAATCAAAGGCGCAGTAATAGGCGGCGACCACCGTATCGGCGAACGGCACATGCGCCAGCACGCGCGCCAGCTTGGGCCAGAAACCCTGGCGCACCAAATGTTCTTTTTGCGTCAGATCCATTTTCGAAGTCCTCATTTTTGCGTGTACCACAGGGCCGCCATGATCATCAGGATCGCTCCGAATTGCAGGATCACCCGCCACCGCATCAGCGTTTGCGAGCGGCTGGCGGAACCGCCGCGCAGCATGTTCCAAAGGCCCAGCAGCAGGACCACGGCGACCGCTCCGAGCGCCAGGGGAAGAAGATAATCGAAAATCGTCATTGGTCCGAGGCCCTGTTGAGAAATCCGTCGAGCAGCCGTTGCGGCAGAAACCGGCGTGCCCAGGCCATGATATAGGTAGGCGTGGTCACAAAGTAACGGGCTTTTGGCCGGGGATTTTCCAAAGCCCGGAGCAGTGCATCGAACACCGCTTCGGCCGGCAGCTTGAAGCGGCTGGAGCCACCCTTGCCCAGCCTGGCGCGCTGGTGCCGGTAAGACGCCTGGTAGTGCGACGATGCCTCGTCGATGTTGCGGTCGAACGCGGCCAGCGCGGCTGCGTTGAAGCGCGTGTCGATCGGTCCCGGCTCGATCAGCACGACGTGGATGTTGCTGCCGCGGAGTTCCAGCCGCAGCGTGTCGGCCAGCGCTTCGATGGCGAATTTGGACGCGTTGTAGGCGCCCCGCCATTTGAGCGCCACCAGACCCAGCACCGAGGAGCACTGGACGATGTGGCCGCCGCCATTGGCGCGCAGCAATGGCAGGCAGGCAACCGTCAACTGGTGCCAGCCGAACACGTTGCAGCTGAACTGCGCCTCGAGAACCTGCCGTGACAGGTCCTCGACCGCACCTGGCTGTCCAAACGCCCCGTTGTTGAACAGGGCATCGAGCCTGCCTCCGGTGCGGCGGTCCACTTCGGCGGCGCAGGCCGCAACCGACAGGGGTTCGGCGTAATCGAGATAAAGTGCTTCGAGCCCAAGGCCCTCCAGCCGCGCCAGGTCGGCGTCGTTGCGCGCCGTGGCAAACACCCGCCACCCGCGCGCCTTGAGACCCGTGGCGCAGGCGAGGCCAATGCCCGACGAACAGCCGGTGATGAGGATCGACTTGGCCAAGACGCTGTCTCCGTTTGAAGTGGCGCTCCATACAGCACGGTGGGTGCTCCGCCGCAATTGGGCCGGATTCGTCACGCAATGCACCGGCGGTGGATTTCGGCGGGCTTACGGGGTAATGACGTAGAGATGATTCCGATGACGCAAAGCGGGGCGGCGGCACTTCTTCTTCTCGTGGCGGGCGCCATGGCCCCGGCCAATGCCCAGAGCAACGAGCCCCAATCGCTCGGCCAGTTCAGCGACTGGGCGGCCTATACCTACAAGGCGGCCGATACCAAGGTGTGCTATATCTCGGCGCAGCCCAAATCGACCGAACCCAAAACCGCCAAGCGCGATCCGGTGTTCTTCCTCGTCACCCACATGCCCGGCCGCAAGATCAGGGGCGAAGTCTCGACCATCATCGGTTACCCCTTCAAGAAGGATACCTCGGTCGAACTCAAGGTCGATGACGCCGCCTACGAGCTGTTCACCAATGCCGATGGCGCCTGGGCCGACAGCAGTGCCACCGAGAAAAACATCGTCGCGGCGATGAAGTCGGGAACAGCGCTCACCGTCAAGGGAACGTCGTGGCGCGGCACCGAGACGCTCGACTCCTATTCCCTCAACGGCGTCTCGGCGGCGCTGAAGAAGATCGACGAAGCCTGCAAGTAGGCGAATGACCACCCTCATCCAGCTGCGCGCGGCGCCCGCGCCCTACCTGCCCAACGATCCCCGCCCTTCGCTTGTCGGGCTGACGCGGCGCGAACTGGCTTCGGCGCTGGAGCGTGCGGGCGTGCCTGCGAAGCAGCGCATGATGCGGATGCGCCAGATCTGGCACTGGATCTATCATCGGGGCGCGCAAGACTTCGCGCAGATGACCGATATTTCCAAGGAGCTGCGCGAGCGCCTCGACGAGGCCTTTGTCATCGGCAGGCCCGAAGCCGTCACCGAACAGATATCGAGCGACGGTACACGCAAGTGGCTGCTGCGGCTGGCGCCCGACGCCAGGGGCGCGAGGCACGAGGTTGAGACCGTCTATATCCCCGAGGCCGACCGCGGAACTTTATGCATTTCGAGCCAGGTCGGCTGCACGCTCACCTGTTCCTTCTGCCACACCGGCACGCAGAAACTGGTGCGCAACCTGACGGCGGAGGAAATCGTGGGCCAGGTCATGCTGGCGCGCGACCGCCTCAACGAATGGCCGGATCAGGTTCCCGCCGACACGCGCTACATCACCAATGTGGTGCTGATGGGCATGGGCGAGCCGCTGTATAATTTCGATCATGTGAAAGCGGCGATGGAGATCGTGTCCGACGGCGAGGGCCTGTCGCTGTCGAAGCGGCGGATCACGCTGTCAACCTCGGGCGTGGTGC
>JANLYR010000138.1:0-2964 GCA_031365765.1 Hyphomicrobiales bacterium
GCTTCGACGAGAACGCGGCGACGGATTTCAGCAGGTATTGGCGAGCGCCCATCCCCGGCTAGATTTTCCTCATACATTTTTGCTTTCCCAGTCGGCTAACACCTGTACCAAGTCCGTACATCGCGGTGGCTTGCCTCCCTCTGCCCCATCCTGTATAGACGCCGCCCGAAGCGAGACAACCCTGCGGCGCTACCGCCCGGATCAGAAAGATTCAGTCCATGAAGCAAGGCATTCACCCCGATTACCACACGATCAATGTGGTGATGACCGACGGCAGCAAATTCGTGACGCGCTCGACCTATGGCAAGCCCGGTGACACGCTGTCGCTCGACATCGATCCCCGCACCCATCCGGCCTGGACCGGTGGCCAGCAGACCCTCCTCGACCGCGGCGGCCGGGTGTCGAAATTCAATCAGAAGTTCGGATTTCTCAAGAAATAAGAGCAGGCTGTCCAAATATCATCATGCCCGGACTCGATCCGGGCATCTTCGTTTACTCGACCAAGAGGATGACCGTGTCGAGCACGGTCATGATGAGACTAGGGGCGGAAGTATCCCTAAGCCCGTGCTGACTTGTAAACACTGGCGAGGCGGTCGAGCTGTTCGCTCACCGGGCTTGGGCGCTGCGGCTCGGCCTTGTTCTGCATCGCCAACATGGCATCGAGCGTCTGGATTCGCATGTGAAGCCTGAGGGAGCGTTCGACCAGCGCCATGAGATCGACGGGGAGTTGCTCGGAACCGGTGAGCGCATTGCCCTTGCCGATATCGGCGAGGCTGATCCGGTGTTTCTCCCGCTTGGCTTCATCGCCCGACAATTCGCCCGCACCGACGGCGCGCTGCAACAGCAGCCAGGAGGCAAGCTGCATCAGCCTAGTGGTCAGCCGCATGCTTTCGGTGGCATAGGCGATGGCGCCGTGCCGATCGAGGACACGGGCATCCTGGCGGCCGGGCCCATCGAGATAATTGGCCGTTTCTTCGACCAGACCCATGCCCTCCTTGAAAACCTTGTCGAATTGCTCGGACGCGGTGAATTTCGCGAAAAAATCGACGGCGGTCGGGTGGATGGCGAAACCGGACATGCTTAACTACCCCTTACTCGGTTACCTCGATTTGCACGGACCGGGCTGAGGCGATCATGAAGCGTGCTTCATTTCCGGTCAAGTTCCCGAGCGCTTGCAGCTCAAAAGGTCCACAAGCAATTGCGGGACCAAAAAAAGCCGCGCCTGAGCGCGGCTTTGAGTTGATAACAGGGAGGCGTCAAACAGAGTGGACAGGAGCCACTCGAACAACCCAGAAACACTGGATTACAGTCAGTAAAAATAAATGGAATCCGTTAATTAAGGATTAACGCTACGTCGTGGCTCAACGAAAAAACGCAGCGGCGGCGTCGCGGCTCGCCCTTTTTGCCTCCAGTGCGGACCGGACCCTTGAAATTTCGGACTCCAGAGCCTGAACGCGCTGTTCCAATTCGGCCACCGATGCCTGATCGAGATTTTCGCCGATAACCATAACTGGCCTGGGCTTGGGTTCGTTTTCAAGGTCCATGGCAACCTCCTGGCGGGCAGTGTACTTTCTCGCTCGCTGCTGGGAAAGTGGCGAATGCAGGAGCGCACCAGTCCATGAAAATGATGACGGCCATTGCCATTCGGGAATTCGGCGGCCCCGAGGTCCTTGTCCCCGTGCAAATTCCGGTTCCCGTGCCCGGCCCCGGACAAATCCTGGTGAAGGTCGCAGCGGCGGGGGTCAACCGCCCGGATATCGTGCAGCGCAAGGGCGGTTATCCGCCGCCCCCTGGCGCGCCCCTCACGCCCGGCCTCGAAATCGCCGGCGAGGTTGTTGGACTGGGTGAAAACGTCGAGCGCTACGAGACGGGGGATCACGTCTGTGCGCTCGTGCCCGGTGGGGGCTATGCGGAATTCTGTCTGGCGGCGGAAGACAATGCACTGCCGCTGCCGCCTGGCTTTTCAATGGTTGAGGCCGCGGCGGTGCCCGAAACCTTCTTCACCGTGTGGACGAACGTGTTCGAGCGCGGCGGCCTCAAGCCTGGCGAGGTGTTCCTCGTTCACGGCGGATCGAGCGGCATCGGCACCACCGCCATCATGCTGGCCAAGGCGTTCGGCGCCGTGGTGGTGGCCACGGCCGGTTCGGAGGAAAAATGCGCGGCCTGCACCAGGCTCGGCGCCGATCATGTCATTAATTATCGTACCACGGATTTCGTCGAGGACATGAAGCGGCTGGATCTCCGCGCCGATGTTATTCTCGACATGGTGGGCGGGGATTACGTGGCGCGCAACTTCCAGGTGGCCGCGCTGCACGCGCGCATCGTCAACATTGCCTTCCAGAAGGGGTCGAAAATCGACATCGATCTCCTTCCCATCATGCTCAAGCGGCTGACGCTGACGGGTTCGACACTCCGGCCCCGCAGTGTTGCCGAGAAGGCCGAGATCGCCCGGGCGCTCGAAGACAAAGTGTGGCCGCTTTTCGCCGCGGGACAACTCAGGCCCGTCATCCAGGCGACGTTCCCGCTGGTCCAGGCGGCCGAGGCCCACGGGGTGCTGGAAGCTGGTACGCATGTCGGCAAGATCGTCCTCATCGTGTGAGCGAACGCTATCGGAATTGACGCGGTTGACAGCCTTGGCTTGAAGTGATGAGTGGCGCCTTGGGGTGGCCAACCTGTGCACGGTATTCGCCCGTGCCCGCTCATGGAGTTAGACTATTATGAAAACTTTCAGCCACAAGATACTTTTTGCCGGGTTCGTTTTGGGGGCGTCCGCCCTTGCCTTGACGGCGGCCAATGCCCAGGAGCGGACCTCCGCGCCATCGCAAAATCGCGCCATCGCACAATGCCAGGGTTTCGCCCAGGAATTCGTGAACACCCAGACTCAAACCACCGCATTCATCACAACGTCGCCCGGCTTCGTGGAGATGCCCAGCACCCGGCTCGGGGGCGGCGACTCTGTCGATC
>JANLYR010000141.1:0-6199 GCA_031365765.1 Hyphomicrobiales bacterium
GGCGCGCCCGGTGATAACGCCAAGCTCATCGAAGGCCGCAATATACTGCCGCCGCTGGTGCCGTTCTTCAGGCGGGCCAATGGTGGAGATTATTGACCCTATACGGATAAATGGTTCAAGCCCCTACCGCTGCCATTTCCCGGGCAAACCGTGGCCCGTGGCGGCGATATCGGCAAATCTGGTACTCATGGGACCAAAACAAGAACGGGTCTCCACGGGCCATCCCTGAGTCACCGTGGATGCGTGACTAAGACGTCCATATGAGACGTAGCTATCTTCGGTCGGGCATGCGCCTTCGGGCGTATCCCGCAGATCGAGAGCTGTCACGATCATTTCGAGAGCTGTCACGATCATTGAACTTTTTCCAAACAGAAGGAACAATCTGACGCACCTTTTATTATAAATTATCCACACAGGGAGGATGACATGCCTAAAACAGAAAAAACCCTTGATGATCTGTTCTACGACACCCTCAAGGATATCTATTACGCGGAGCGTAAAATCCTCAAAGCCCTGCCCAAAATGGCAAAAAATGCACAGTCCCCCACTCTTAAGGCAGCGTTCGAAAAGCACATGGGCGAAACCGAGGGCCAGGTGGAGCGCCTACAGGAAGTGTTCGACATTCTAGGTAAGAGAGCAGTCGGTAAAACATGTCCCGCAATCGACGGCATTATCGAGGAGGGAGAGGAGATTATGGAAGAATACAAAGGTACTCCAGCGCTCGATGCCGGTTTGCTGTCTGCTGCACAAGCCGTCGAACATTACGAAATAACCCGGTATGGTACGCTCCGGCGTTGGGCGAATGAACTCGGAATGAGCGACGCGGCAGACCTCCTGAGCGAGACCTTGGAAGAGGAATCAGCAACGGATGAAGCCCTGACGACTTTGGCAGACGCATCAGTCAATCAGAAGGCCAAAGCAAAATCGTAAGAATTGCTTTTTCGCTGAATTAGGCCTCGGTGGGAAGTGGCATTTGCGCATCGTGAGCTGCGTATTTTGCAACGTGGTGCTATTAGGAAAAAGGTCCGATGAACCTAGTGAACTTTCAGAGTGAGGGCGCTGGACCGAAAGCTGGTATCGTGGCGTGCGCGGTATATGCAGGCGGTAAGAGAGTAGCGGATTGTTCTATTGAAGAAGTCGGTAAATGGGCCAAGCGCAAGCACCACGTCGTTTGGATCGGACTCGTTGAACCGAATGAAGAAATATTGGAGGGCTTTCAACGTCAGCTAAATCTCCATGAACTGGCCATCGAGGACGCGTCCAAACCTCATCAAAGGCCCAAGATCGATCAGTATGGAGACGCTCTTTTTATTGTTGTGCGCACTGCACAGATGAGCGAAAGCAGTGTCCGGTTCGGGGAAATTCATATTTTCGTAGGACCCGGATATGTACTGACTGTTCGCCACGGAAGTTTCAATTCTCTTGCAGACGTCCGTGCCCGCCTGGAGACCTGTCCCAAGCTATTGGCCAATGGAGAGGATTATATCCTCTACGCAATACTTGACTCCATTGTAGATAATTATCTCCCTGTCGTAGACGCGATCAATCAAAAGGTCGAAGCAGCGGAGGAAAATGTATTCGACCAAGAGTTTTCGCTGAAGGAAATTGAACGGTTATATAAGCTTCGAAGAGAATTATTACGCCTGCGCAACGCCGCTGTGCCCTTGGCTGAAGTATGTCGAAAGCTGGAACATGCGGAAGTAGGGCCTATCGACAGCGCCATGCAATTTTTATACAGAGATGTGATGGACCATTTAAGTGGCATCCAGGAAGAAATCGATGTTTTGCGGGAAGTTGTCTCATTCGCTTTTGAAGCGAACTTGATGACGGGACAGGCTCAGCAAACTCAGATTACCCGTCGACTCGCAGCATGGGCAGCTATGCTTGCGGTGCCCACCGCTATTGCTGGTATCTACGGAATGAACTTCGAAAATATACCGGAGCTCTCGTGGCGGTACGGATACTTTGTCATTATGGGGATAATTCTTACAGTCTGTATTGGATTGTACCTGCGCTTTCGAAAGAATCAGTGGCTGTAACCCTACTCTTTTAATCCGACTGATAGATGGATTGCGAAACGTTCCTCAGAACAGGACTTTTCGTGCAAAAAAGGTTGCGCAGCTACTCGTGAGCTAAATCAACGTACTCTGTTGTTGAGGGCAATACACATCGCTCATGGATTGTTCCCCATCGAAAAGCCGCAGCCGGCATTAACCGGCTGCGGCAAGGCGTACAAGATCAGAATGCGCTGTCGACGTTTTCCTTGGCATTCGTGGCGTCGAAGAAACGGTCTTCATTCTTGATGAAGATCGGCAGCTTCTCGCCATTGGCATAGCGTTCGAGGATGGCGAAGGCACCGGGCCCGAAGCGCGGATTGCACTCGACGGTGGCGCCCAATTTGCCGGCGATGATCGCCTCGAGGGCGGCGCGTTCGCCATCGATGCTAACCAACATGATGTCCTTGCCGGGTATTTTGCTCGCCGCTTCGATGGCGGAAATGGCACCCAGCGCCATCTCGTCGCTATGGGCATAGACCGCCGTTACGTCGGGATGGGCCTGGAGCAATGTTTCCATGACCTGCCGGCCCTTGTCACGGGCGAAGTCGCCCGACTGGCTGGCGAGGATCACCATGCCTGGATAGTCCTTGATATAGTTGTCGAAGCCTTCTTTCCGGTCATTAGCGGGAGAGGAGCCGACGGTGCCCTCGATCTCGATGATCTTGGCATTGCCGTCCATTTTCTTGACCAGCCATTCGGCCGCGCGCTTCCCCTCCTCGACGAAGTCGGATCCGGTGAAGGTTACATAGTCTTCGCCGGGCTTGGCCAGCGAATGATCGACGTCGCGATCGATCAGGACCACCGGAATGCCGGCCTTCTTGGCGTTCATGATGGCCGGGATCAGGGGTTTCTCCTCGCGCGGCGGAAGGAAGATGATATCGACTCCCTGCGCTATCATGCTGTTGACGTCGGCGACCTGCTTGGCGGCGGAACCGGCGGCATCGGTATAGACCAGCTGATGCCCCAGCTTCTTGGCTTCGTTCTGCATGCTTTCGGTTTGTGCGAGCCGCCACGGATTGTTGCTTTCGGTCTGGGCAAATCCGACCTTGTATTTGTCCTTCTTCACAAGCGGCGGCAGATCCGCGAATGATGGCCTTACGGAGCCAACGACCGCCAGGCCCGCCGACGCCATCAACAGCGTACGGCGGGTGATGAGTTTGATCATGTATGTTCCTCCACTATATTTTATCTTGTTAGCTCAAGAAGTGAGCCGTCGAATAGTGATGGAGGTGTCGAGCGCCGTCAATGTCAAAGTGACCGCTAAACCTGGGGCATGTCCGGCTTCAGATCGCCACGCGGGTTCGACGGTTATTGGCCGTTTGTGTCGTCCCCGAGAGCGAGGCAACAACCACACGGGCGCGTGATTTGAGCGGACTCGCGGACAGTTTCGTGATGGGCAGTGTCCGTCGCACCGAGGCCGGCCCCATGCTGGACGGCAAATAGGTGAGTGGGGAACTTTAGCACTTCCCGGCGCGATGGGCGCAAATAAAGCGCCACGGGCAATCTTTAAGAAATTGGCGAAATCGGTCGCACTGATGGAGACGAAGGAAAACAAGGTGACCACAACTGCTCGTGCACTCTAACTCCGGCGGGAGAAGGATTAAAAATTCAGTATGACCAGGACGGTGCCCGCGATTATGAGAAAGCAGATGAATAAGATGATCCTGCTGGAGGAGCTGGGAGGTTGGACGTCCTTGTGAAAGTTTCCGAGCATAGGGTTCCCGGCCTCTAACATACGCGGCAAGCGAATAGAAGTGACCCCATGCTAAGATAGATGCAGTAACACGCATGGGGCCGCATTGCACTGGCAGGGACGGTGATAGGCTTCCAGTACTCCGCACTCAAGGCTGTATCGTGCAGATGCCGGACCTTCAAGTTACAAACACACTCGACGCCAAGTGCGGCGCGAACGCTAGGCAAAGGCCTTCATGCCTTCCTGCGTTTCGCCGAGCCGCACCGAAGCGTAAAGGACTGTCATCCGGCAACACCCACGACCTGGCGCTCGCCGCGCTCGCTACCTCGACACCTCGTGCTGATCCACAAGATGCGCCACTGCTTTCCGCTCGCCAGTGGGCGTCAACTTTTGAGTTGAGGTCCTTCCGCATCAAAATGTCCAGCATGGCATCGGCCAGTAGGCTTCTTCAGCTTGGCATTCTCGTCCTTGGGCGCCCTCAGCCGCTTGACATCGGACACCTTCAAGACGCCGTGCCGGCCTCCAGTTGTGAATGCCGGCGTCGCTCACACCATGCTCCTTCAATAACCCGACGACCTGCCCTTCACTAAACGCCGCGCATCTTACGTGTGGATCACTTAATTCTCCGTTCAGTTGCCATTCATAGCGACTGGTCAAAATGCATTGAATGAACCAGCCTCCCACTGTGGTTGGTTGAATTCACAGGAAGTAGGAGTGTTACTATGAAAAATCTTATTCTTGCAGGTGTCTGCGCCGCATCCATGGTCTTCGGGCTATCAGGAGCCGAAGCGAAATCCAGCGTCCACATATACTTCGGTGTTCCACATTATGGGTACGCGGTGGACCCAGACTACATATATCGGTCTGGCTATGGTTGGTATGATCCGGATTATGCCTATGACGACGAAGAGGATGAGGGTTACGGTTATTATGACCACCCCTATGGGGAGCGATATCGCGATCAGTATGCGCGGAATCGACTGAGTTGCGGAGAAGCCCGAAGGAAAGTTCGGAACCAAGGCTACCGCGACGTTCGGACCGTCGAATGCAATGGTATTACCTTCACCTTCCGGGCTTGGCGGAATGGCCGGCCCCACCAAATCCTGGTTAACTCCCGCACAGGCGCTGTGTGGCGTGGATAGCAATTAGTGCGCTGAATAGATTGGACGACGGTCGGTAACCGAAACCAAAAACTGGAGGCCACTTGTTTGTGGCCCCCGGTTCCAGTTTGGTTAAGAAATGGCGCCGTTGAACCCGTCGGGGAAGAAGCCGCCGTGATCGGTTCCGCCCAGATAAACGATGCGGAGAACTTGGCCCGTTGTCCGGCTGAATGCCAGGCCGTTGGCATCCGTGGGGACGATATTCGCACGGGTGACATCGCCGATCCCCTGGTCGAGGTCAGTTGGGCCATCGACACTGTCGCGGAGGTTGGAGATTTTTCTGGCCTGGTCGAACATGCTGCGGGAATACATAACAGCCCTGATCGTCCCGGCGTGATAAGCTTCGACAGCGAGGAGGCCAGCCGCAGCTTCGAGAACGTCTTTGTTGTTAAGCAGGGGTGCGGCCCCCTTGTAAGCCGTGACCCCGACATCCTCGAATATGAAAGCGCCGATCAGGAAGTTGGTTTCATTAGCAAACGGATTGAATGTGCTAAAACCGTTGATCAATCCCGCAGCTTTTGCGGCGGCAGTAAAGCTGTTCTTGAGATCAATTCTTGGCCGAGCAACCTTGGCAGCGCCCAACGCGGAGCGCAGGAAACGCACATGGTTCAGTTCATCCCGGGCAATTTCGACAGCGTAGTTACGGACACCCGAAGTCGTGAAGGGTACCTTGCTCCCTCCGTTGACGGGTCCGAGCGTGCCGGTGCCGGTAACGTCGGACGGTTCCAGCCCTTTGCCAAAAGCAGCGCGCAGATAGAACTCCGCCTCCAGATATTCGAGGTTCAGAGCAAAGTTAAGGACGTTGGTATCGGTGACTGTGAGAGCGTTTGCGTCCGTCGAAATGAGGGGTCCGATCATGGCTGCACCCGCGAACGCCCCTAGTGAACCGAGGAACGCGCGCCGCCCCGCCTTCCAGTCGACGGTTCCCGAATTGAATTTCTGCAAGAGGGCGTTCGTGGCGATATCCTGGGGCATAACAGTTCTCCTGGTTGGTTAGCCTTGACCGACAGGATTACGGCCGGCAGGCTCGTAGGTTGCACTGCAGGCGATCACGTTAACGTTTATGAGACGTAATGCCCTTGAGGCTCATCGCTGGTCCCTTGTCTCCTTTTTATCACAAGCTGGAATTTCCTCGTTTGAAGGTCCGTAATTAAATTGTAAGGGTTTAATTTTGTGGAATAGATTTGCATGAACAGACGTGCAAAATTCGATTGGTAGGGGAATAATGATGGGTAAGTTTTTGATGTTGGCAAGCGCATCTCTGGCCTTAATGGCTACGCCGCTTTTTG
>JANLYR010000171.1:0-9113 GCA_031365765.1 Hyphomicrobiales bacterium
GGGCGGTAGACCCGGCTAGCCTCCGGGTCGGCTTTTTCAAAGGGAAGCGCCATCAGCTCGCGCCATGCAGCGTCGGGTATCTCCTGGCTGGCCCATTCCAGGGTCTGTGCAATGCGTTCGGGCTTGCTGATGCCGCAGGCGGTCGAGGCAATTCGGGGATCGCGCATCGAGAACTGCAAAGCGGCCGCACCGGGCGGGATGTTGTATTTCGCGCAGATCTTTTCGATCCGCTCGATCGGCTGCAGCATCTCCGCACTGGCTTCCTGATAGACATAGCGCTGATGGACCGTGGTTCCCTTGGCCAATACGCCGCCTGCGTAGGGAGCGGCGTTGAGGACCGCAATGCCGCGTTGCTGTGCCAGGTCCAACATTTCCTCCGCGTGGCGGTTAGCCAGGGTGAAGCGGTTGTGCGTCATCAGCGCGTCGAAATCCCAGTCTTTCAGAATCGGCATCATCACATCGACCCGTCCCGCCGCGAGGCCTACGGCATCAACCAGGCCTTCCACTTTCATGGCGAAAAGTTCAGCCAGCGCCCCACCCTTTCCTGTCACATCGCTGAGCTCCGAAGCATATTCGGGGTCGTGCAGATGCAAAAGCGGGATGCGGTCGAGATTAAGCGCCTTGAGGCTCTCCTCCAGCGAGCGCCTCGCCCTCGCGGCGTCGAACTTCCGTGTTTCCATGTCGCGGTCGAGCTTGGTCGAGATGACGAAACCTTTTGGCAGGCCGCCGCGCTCTCGGATGACGTCTCCAACCCGCTCCTCGCTCCGTCCAAACCCGTAGTTCCGCGATGTATCGAGAAAATTGACCGGGCTGTCGAAAATGGCGCGGACCGTCTGGCGCGCGCGCTCTTCCTCGACGCCGTAGCCATAAGTATCCGGCATGCTGCCGAGCGGCGCCAGGCCGAAGCAAATACGGGTGACGGACAGGCCGCTGTTGCCGAGTTTCGTTCTCTGGGTCGGGGCAGGTGTCATTTCACTCTCCAAACACGGCGCTACGGCCATCTTGCATCCCGTGATACGCTTGGCAATGCGATACACACGAATATCCGCCGGCCAATACGGGACATTCGGCAAAATTCTGATTTATGGGATTCTCGGCCTGTGGACCGTGGTTTGTATCTTTCCGATTTATTGGGTCGCCGTGACATCGATAAAAAGCGTGGACGTTATCGGTGGACCTCCGGAATATCTGCCGTTTTTCGATTTCACGCCGTCCCTTGATGCCTGGCGCTTTATTTTCGGCGATCCGCGCGAAAATGTTGGTTTGCGATTTATCAATTCGGCGGCGATCGGGACCTTATCCACTCTTCTTACCCTCATTATCGGCGGGATGGCCATTTACGGCGTCACTCGTTTGCGCGCGCGCGCGCGATGGATCGGCGTGACTGCTGTTTTCTGCGCCTCGGCGCTTGCGTCCGCTTTCCTTTTTGTCTCAGCGCCGGTGCTTCAAATTGCTTGTGTCCTTGGCGTGGCGACTTCACTGGTGCTGGGGTATCGGCTCCGCCGGCGGGGCCCTCCGGTCGGGCCGGCCGGTTTGCTGGGATTGTTGCTTGCAACACGCATCCTGCCGCCTGTGATAGTCGTGCTGCCGCTCTACATGATGGCAAGTTGGACAGGCACGCTCGACACGCGGACGGCGCTCTTGCTCACCTATACGGCGGTCAATCTGCCGGTCGCCGCCTGGTTGCTGCTTCCCATTCTCGGAGCCTCGGCCACCGAGCAGGAGGAGGCGGCGGTACTGGACGGAGCCTCGCATCTCACAATATTTTTTACAATTCTCGTGCCCATGGTACGGGCGGGACTGGTGGCCGCGGGTTTGCTGATCTTCCTTTTATGCTGGAACGAATATCTCTTTGCCGCCTATCTCACGTCGGAAAACGCCCTAACGCTGCCTCCCTGGATGGTGGGCCAACTTTCGCTCAAGGAAGCGCAGATCGGCGGGGAGGCGGAAGAATGGGCCAATATGTCGGCGGCCACCGTCGTCATGGTGCTGCCGGTGCTGGTATTTGCGGCGTTTGCACAGCGGGCACTGGGCTCTGTTCGCAGATAGCCGCCATGTGGGTTTCAATTCGTTATTTTAACCGCGCGTTAGCCATGGGCCTTCGTAAGTTCATCTTGCATCGGCAGTTTGATGGTTTGCCGCAAGCCTCCATTAACCGCGGTGTCCATAATCATGATCGCATTTCCCGCGTGAAAGGCCGCCATGAACCCGCCGTCCAATGCCGCCGCCCTGAACCAGCCCTTTACCGGCTGGGATGAGCTTCGAACCGGCAGCGCCACCTGGAAAATCGAGAAGCAGGAACGCAGCGACGACAATTTCATTCCCTTCTTCGCCGGGCAGACGGGCAAGGTCTATGAGCAGATGCTTCACAATCTGCCAGTCATGCTGCATTGCATGGACGGGGCAGGGCGGCTCGTGTCTGTCAACCGCCAATGGGCAATGTCGCTGGGTTATCTTCAGAGTGAAGTCGCGGGCCGGTCCTTTAACGAACTCCTGCTGCCTGCTTCCCGCAATTACCTCGTGCAGGCGGTCTATCCGCATTACATGAAATCGGGCATCTGCCGGAACGAACCTGTGACGGTGCTTCGCAGCGATGGCTCGATGGCCAGTCTGCTGCTTTCGATGAACGCCTATCGCGGCAACAAAGGCCGGATCGAATCCTCCGTCTGCATGCTGATCGATACGGCGCAACGGGCAGATGCGCCGCGCCAATCCCCGAACGCCGAGAGCCACTTCCGCGCCGCCTTCATTGGCGCTGGCCACGGTATGGCAATCGTGTCGGTCAAGGGCCGGATCGAATTCGCCAACCGTATCTTTTCAGACCTTTTAGGGTTGGCCGATGGCAACGGCTTGGCTTTGGAAGATCTGCTGCATGCGGACGATCGCAACCTGTTTCTGGAGGCTGTGGGCCAGCTGGTTTCCGGTGAAACCGCGAACATCAAGCAGGAATTGCGTTTTCTGGATCGCACCGGTCTTGGCGTGGACGGTTTGGCCAGCCTCTCGCCCATACGAAATGAGAGGGGCGATTTCGATCTGCTACTGCTGGAGATTGTCGACGTCAGTGAACGGAAAGAAGCCGCCATTCATTTGCAACGGGCCCAGAAGATGGAGGCCATCGGCCAGCTGACCGGCGGCCTGGCGCATGATTTCAATAATCTCCTTACCGTCATCATCGGCAATCTTGAGCTTCTGGAAAGCCGCTTCGATGGCGACGATCGGGGCTCGCGCCGGCTGGGCGAAGCCATCGACGCGGCGCGAAAGGGCTCGGGCCTGACCCGCCAGATGCTGGCCTTTGCCCGCAAGCAGGTGCTTGAGCCACGCAAAGTCCAAATCAATGAGATGGTGGACGGGATCGCGCCGCTGATTGCCAGGTCGATCGGCGAAACCATCCGGCTGAACACGCTGACGATGGAAGGCGAGCCCAAGGCGGTGATTGATCCCTCCCAGCTCGAATCCTCGATCCTCAATCTGGCGATCAACGCCCGCGACGCCATGCCCGACGGTGGCGCGCTCACCATTGAGACCGAGCCCGCCTATCTGGACGAAGCCTATGCCGCGAGACATCCCGAAGTGGTGCCCGGTTACTACGTCATGGTGGCAGTTTCAGACACGGGAACGGGAATGCAGCCGGACTTGCTGGAAAAGGTGTTCCAGCCGTTTTTTACCACGAAGAGCCAGGGCAAGGGCTCGGGGCTGGGCCTGTCCATGGTGTATGGCTTTATCAAGCAGTCGGGCGGCCATATCAACATTTACAGCGAACCCGGTCACGGCACTTCGGTCAAAATGTATCTGCCGCGCATTTTCGCCGACGGCGAAATCCGTCCGCAGGTCGAGGGCGTGCACGCCGCCGTCGTCGGGGAAGAGTTACCGCTACCGGCGCGTATGCCGAAAATTCTCGTCGTCGAGGACCAGGAGGCGGTGCGTGCCGTGGCCTGCGGCTTTCTTGCCGATTTCGGCTACGAGCTGATCGAGGCCGAAGACGGCCTCCAGGCCCTGGCTAAGCTTCAGGAGCATGCCGATATCGACCTTATGTTCTCCGACGTCGTGATGCCGGGCGGCATGAACGGCTTTGACCTGGCCCAGGCGGCGAAGGGCTTGCGTCCTTCGCTCAAGATCGTTCACACTTCAGGCTATCCCAAGGGCGCCATGGTGCACCAGGAAGAGCCACGTTTCCGCGATGGGTACATCATCATGAAGCCGTACCGCCGCGACGATTTGAAGAAAATTATCGAGGAAGCCCTGCAAGCCCCTTCGTGATCATCCACACGATCTTCGATCTCCTGGCCGCGATGTCGGCCATGGCCATGACGCTGGCGGTTTATCGCTGGCGGCTCGGCGCCGCCGCCATGAAAATCGAACAGGCAGGGGCGTATTACGCGGTGGCTTTGGTCGCCGGTGCCGTCATCGGCGGATACGGCGCGGGAACGCTCAATCTCTGGCTGACCGGAATTCCTGCCATCGGACGGAGCGTTGCCGGTGCCCTTGCGGGTGCGATTCTGGCGATTGAATTGTATAAGCGCGTGCGCGGTATCAGCGGATCGACCGGTCTGATTTTCGTTCCGGCCTTCGCTACCAGTGTCGTGGTGGGCCGCTGGGGCTGTTTACTGTCGGGACTTGACGATCATACTTATGGGACGCCGACCGCGCTGCCGTGGGGCTGGGATTTCGGCGACGGGATCGCGCGGCACCCGGTGCAACTGTATGAATCGCTGGCGATGAGCGCATTTCTGGCCGTCGCTCTCGTCCTCATCGGCCGCCGATCGCCTTACTTCATGCGGAACGGCTTCTATTTGCTGGTCCTGTTTTATGCCGGTCAGCGCTTCTTATGGGAATTCCTGAAACCCTATGGCAGCCTTGCCGGGCCTTTCAACTTCTTCCACTTGGTTTGCGCCGCACTCATCTGTTACAGTCTTGTAATGATGGGGAAGGCCGATGAACGCGCCACTTCGTAAGATCACACCTTATGTTTTCTACGGCCAGACCACTTCGTTGTGCGAAACCTGCCTGGGGCTCGTTCCCGCCAAGATCATCATCGAGGATGGCCAAGTCTATTATCTGAAGCGCTGCCGCGCGCACGGGATGCAGAAATCCCTCGTCTCGACCGATCCCGCCTATTACAAACTGTGCCACGACTATCTCAAGCCCGGCGACCGGCCGCTGCAGGTGCAGACCCGGACCGAACATGGCTGCCCCTTTGACTGCGGACTGTGCCCCGATCACGAGCAGCATTCGTGCCTGGCGCTGATCGATGTGAACGAGGCCTGCAACCTGACCTGCCCGGTGTGCTTTGCCGATTCGTCGACGGCCAAGACCGCGCATCGGCCGCTGGCGGAGATCGAGCGCATGATGGATGCGCTGGTGGCAAGCGAGGGCGAGCCCGACCTCCTGCAACTTTCGGGCGGGGAGCCGACCATCCACCCGCAAATCCTGGACATCATCGCCGCCGCGAAACGCCGCCCGATCCGCCACATCATGCTCAACACCAACGGCATCCGCATCGCCCAGGAGCCGGAATTTGTAGAACAGCTTGCGGGCTTCAAGCCGGGCTTCGAAGTCTATCTGCAATTCGATTCACTCCGCCCCGAAGCACTCAAGAACCTGCGCGGCGCCGACCTCACCCGCATCCGCCGGCAGGCGCTGGAGGCGTTGGAAAAACACGCCATATCGACCACCCTCGTGGTGGTGGTGAAACGCGGGGTCAATGACGACGAACTGGGCGAGATCATCAATTTCGCGCTGCAGTGGAAATGCGTGCGCGGCATCACCTTCCAACCCATTCAGGATGCCGGCCGCAACGAGAATTTCGAGGCGAAACGCGACCGGATCGTTCTCTCGGACATCCGGCGCCGGATCATCGAGGCTGGAACGCCTTTCGGCGAAGGCGACATAATCCCGCTGCCGTGCAACCCGGAATCGATCGCCATCGGTTATGCACTGCGCCGGGGCGACAGGATCGCTCCCATCACATCGTTCTTTCCCCGCGAGATGCTGGTCGAGGCGCTGCCCAACGCCATCACGTTTGAAAAATTCCCCGCACTCCACAAGCAGATCATGGGGTTCTTCTCGCTCGCCACGGCGGAATGCAACCATCCCGAAAAGCTCGACGCGCTGCTGTGCTGCCTGCCGGAGATTCCGGTGCCTGAAGGCATGGGTTATGAAAACATCTTCCGGATCGCCATCGTCGAATTCATGGATGCCCATAACTTCTGCGTCGGACGGGTGAAACGGAGCTGCATCCATTTCGTGACGCCGAACGGCCAGATCATACCTTTTGAAACTTACAACCTGTTTTACCGAGACGAGGCGGCGCGGGCCCGGCTCAAGGTTTCGATGGCCGCATCGTGAAAGTTGTTCTGACGATCCTCTGCGGTCTTATGATTCTGCTGTCCGGCGGATGCGTCATCGCCGGGGGCGGTGGGATGGATGCCATCGGCCTGATCAACCTCGTGGTGATCGTGCCCAATGCCCTGCTGATCGCCGCGATGTATGGCTTCTCCGGTTCGATGCGCCCGGTGTTTATCGGTCTTGCCATCGCTGACATCGCTTTGGCGCTGTTGCTTGGTGGATTGACAGTGGCGCTGGCGGGGACTGACGTCGAGATGCTGTGGTTGGGGCTCTTGATCACCTTCGCATTCCTGCTCAAGGGTGGTCTGACTTGGTCGATGTCTAACAAGCTGCGGGCCAGGGCCGCGCCAACTACGAAGGAGGACACCTGATGTCGTTTTCCCTCGTCGCGCTTCTCATCATCGCCACGGGCCTCGTCTGGTACGTACTCGAGCGACGAGAGAGCCGGCGGCGCGCGGCGGGCCTGGCCAATCACAGCGGCATCCGTCTGGTCTTTGCCGCGGCCGCGATGTTGTTGACGATCTTCGCCGGTGGCTGTTCCCTCGTTTTCCTTTATGCGTGGATCGCCGATGGCGCGCCCAGCAATAACTACGTGTCATGGCAGGCGATCGCGATGCTGGGCGGGCCGCCGTTCCTTGTGGGCCTCATCGTGTGGTGGCTATCCATGCGCCGGAAGTCGGGCTAGACGGTCCGCAATACACTTCGCAAGGACGGGAAATGGCCGATCTTTTTACCGCCGAGAACATGGTGACACTGCTGGTGCTGACCGCGCTGGAGACGGTGCTGGGCTTCGACAACCTGCTTTACATCTCGATCGAGGCCAAGCGCGTTGAACCGGCGCGGCAGAAATATGTGCGCCGCATCGGCACCATCCTCGCCATCGGACTCCGCATCGTGCTGCTGTTCGTTGTCCTGCAACTGATCAGCGCCTTTCAAGACCCGCTGTTCGGCGTCGATCTTCCCGTGTTCACGGCGAACTTCAATGGCCACAGCCTGATCGTGCTGGCGGGCGGAGCCTTTCTCATCCACACCGCGATGAAGGAAATTTTCCACATGCTGTCGGTGGACGATCTCGAGCACGAGGAAGGGCAGGGGCCAAAGCATCGCAGTGTGGGATCGGCGCTGTTCTGGATCCTGGTGATGAACATCGTGTTCTCATTCGACACGGTGCTGTCGGCCGTGGCACTGACCAAGAATTTCATTGTGATGTCGGCCGCGATCGTCATTTCGGGCGTGCTGATGGTAGTCCTGTCGGAGCATGTGGCGCGTTTTCTGCAGAAGAATCGCATGTACGAAGTGCTGGGCCTTTTCGTGCTGCTGCTTGTCGGCGTCATGCTATTGGCCGAGGGCGGACACATCGCGCAACTGGCCTTCTTCGGCTATCCGGTGGAGCCCATGGCCAAGACGACCTTCTACTTCGTGGTCGGGGCGCTGCTGCTGGTCGATATCGTTCAGGGACGATATCAGAAAAAGATACTGGCCGAGGAAAAACCAAAGAAGCGCTGACGGCGTTGCCCTTTGTAGCCCGCCGCGCTAGAAGCGCCAGAACTTTTCCTCTCCCCCATGGGAGCGGAGGACAAGTGATATCTCCGCCTTTGAATGTCAAGGAAGCAGAACGCTTATGGCGCGTCAGTTCATTTATCATATGCAGGGCCTGTCGAAATCCTATGCCGGCGGCAAGAAGGTGCTCGACAACGTTCATTTGTCGTTTTACCCGGACGCCAAAATCGGCGTGCTGGGCCCCAACGGCTCGGGCAAGTCGACGCTGCTCCGCATCATGGCCGGCATCGACACGGAATGGAACGGCGAGGCGTGGCTGGCCGACGGTGCGACGTGCGGCTATCTCCAGCAGGAGCCGCAGCTCGATCCGGCGCTCGACGTTCTGGGCAATGTCATGGAAGGGGTAGCCGCCATGAAAGCGATTCTCGACCAGTACAATGCCCTGATGATGGATTACTCGGATGAGAATGCCGAGAAAGCCGGCAAGCTCCAGGATGTGATCGACGCGCAGAACCTGTGGGACCTCGAAACCCAGGTCGAACAGGCGATGGATGCCATGCGCTGTCCGCCGAGCGAGGCCTCGATCGACAACCTTTCGGGCGGCGAAAAGCGCCGCGTGGCACTGACGCAGTTGCTGCTGCGCAAGCCCGACCTCCTCCTTCTCGACGAACCCACCAACCACCTCGATGCCGAGTCGGTGAACTGGCTCGAACATCATTTGCGCGATTATCCGGGATCGATCCTGATCGTCACCCATGACCGGTATTTTCTCGACAATGTGACAGGCTGGATTCTCGAACTCGATCGCGGCCGCGGCATTCCCTATGAAGGAAATTACTCCGCCTATCTCGGGCAGAAGGCCAAGCGCTTCGCCCAGGAAAAGAGCGAGGACCAGGCGCGGCAGAAAGTGATCGAGCGCGAGCAGGAATGGATTTCGTCCTCACCCAAGGCGCGGCAGGCCAAGTCCAAGGCGCGCTTCAAGGCCTATGACGAACTGCTCAAGATAAATGACGAGCGCCTCAAATCGACCACGGCGCAGATCATCATTCCGCCGGGCGAGCGCCTCGGCGACAATGTCATCAATGTCGAAAACCTGTCGAAGGCCTATGGCGACCGGCTGCTGATCGACGATCTCTCCTTCAAGCTGCCGCCCGGCGGCATCGTCGGCATCATCGGTCCCAATGGGGCCGGCAAGACGACATTGTTCCGTATGCTGACGGGTCAGGAGACGCCCGACTCGGGCTCGATCGTCATCGGCGAAAGCGTGC
>JANLYR010000157.1:0-28355 GCA_031365765.1 Hyphomicrobiales bacterium
CCGAGGACCGCCAGTTCCGGCATGCTTTGACGCTCTTCGACGACATCAAATACGGACCCGACTTCAAGCAATTCGACTATGTGAACGCGCAAGCGCCGATGGGCGGCAGAGTACGTTATGGCGTGGTTGGTTCTTTCGACAGCCTCAATCCTTACAGCTACAAGGGCGAGTCAGTTGGTGCTGCGAGCAACGAGACCCTCCTGACATCATCGCTCGACGAGCCATCCACCGAGTACGGCCTGGTAGCGGGTTCTGTCTGGCATCCCGAAGACCGCTCGATGGTTGTCTATCGCATTCGCCCTGAGGCTCGCTTCCATGACGGCAAGGCAATGTCGCCCGACGATGTGATCTGGTCCATGCAGGCATTGCGTGACGCCAACCCATTCTACAATGCCTATTACAAGAATATTGCAAAAGCCGAACAGACCGGTGACTTCGAAGTCACGTTTACATTTTCGCAAACCGGCAACCGTGAACTGCCTCTCATCACCGGACAACTGCCTATACTCCCGAAGCATTGGTGGACCGCAATAAATACCAACGGCAAGCAGCGGGACATTGCCGAGACGACACTCGAAACACCGCTCGGTTCAGGTGCCTACATTGCAACCGACGTGAAACCCGGCGTATCCCTGAAGATGAAGCGGGTCGCCGATCATTGGGCCAAAGACTTGCCCGTGAGCGTCGGTCAGAACAATTTCGACGAGATCGAATACATCTTCTTCCGCGACGCCAACGTCGCCTTCGAGGCCTTCAAGGGCGACCAGTACGACTATCGCGCCGAAACAAGTTCGCGCAACTGGGCCACCGGCTATAATTTTCCGGCGATCCGCGACGGCCGCGCCATCAAGGAGGAGATTCCGCTGAAGCAGGCCGAAGGCATGCAGGGATGGGCCTTCAACACGCGCCGCGAAAAGTTCAGGGATGCGCGGGTGCGGCGCGCTTTCAACCTGGCGTTCGATTTCGAGTGGGCGAATACCAACCTGTTCTATGGCCAATACATCCGTTCACGGAGCTATTTCAACAATTCCGAGATGGAAGCGAAAGGATTGCCGTCCCCCGAAGAACTGGCCATCCTCGAGCCGCTGCGGGATCAATTGCCGGCCGAGGTGTTCACGACCGAATATGTCAACCCGGTCAGCAGCAATGCGCAAGAGCGTCGAAAGAATTTGCGCGAGGCCTCCAAGCTGCTGGCGGAGGCCGGCTGGAACGTCACGCGCGACGGCGACAAGTCGGTGCTGAAAAATGCCAAGGGCGAGACGCTGACCGTCGAGTTCCTGCTCGATTCGCCGTTGTTTGAACGGATCGCCATTCCCTATCAGCAGCAGCTGGAACTGCTCGGCGTTGTTGTCAGAATCCGGACCATCGACAGCGCGCAGTACGAAAGGCAGACGCAGACTTTCGATTATGATGTGGTTGTCGGCAACTGGCCGCAGTCGCTGTCGCCCGGCAATGAACAGCGCGATTACTGGGGAGCGGACGCGGCCAAGCGGAACGGAAGCCGCAACCTCATGGGCGTCAGCAACCCGGCGATCGACAAGATCGTCGAGGCGGTGATCTACGCCAGGGACCGAAAGGGCCTGATCGCCGCCTGCCGGGCGCTTGACCGGGCGCTCATCTGGAACCACTACAGCGTGCCGATGTGGTTCATCCCGTATGAGCGTATCGCCTACTGGAATCGCTTCGGCCGGCCCGCCAAGCTTCCCGATTATTCGCTCGGATTTCCCACCATCTGGTGGTGGGATGCAGAAAAAGCGAAGAAAGCGAAGAGCTGATGCGGCGGTTTGCGGCCGCTCTGCTTTCGCTCTTTCTGTTGGCGGGAGGCGCGGAGGCTGAGCCCCGGCATGGGCTTTCGGTTTTTGGCGATCTCAAATATCCGGCCTCGTTCACGCATTTCGACTATGTCGATCCAGGCGCGCCGAAGGGCGGCCGGATGGCGCTGATCGGGCCGGTTCCGATCGAAACCTTCGACAGTTTCAACGGCTATATTCTCAAGGGTGACCCGGTCCAGGGCTATGCCCTGATGTTCGACACGCTGATGGAACGTGCCATGGACGAGCCCGACGCCATCTACGGCCTGGTGGCCAAAACGGCCGATGTCGCCGCCGATCGCCTGAGCGTTACTTTCGACTTGCGGCCCGAGGCCACGTTCGCGGACGGCACGGCGCTTACCGCCGAGGATGTCTGCGATAGTTTCCGGCTGCTCTCGACGCTCGCCCATGAGCGCATCAAGCTTGAAATAAAGGACGTCAAAACCTGCGACGTCCTGTCTCCCTCACGGGTCCGCTACGCATTCGAAGGCGAAAATATCCGCGACCTGCCGTTGACGGTGGCGCAGCTCCCGATCTTCTCCAAGGCTTACTATGCCAAAGCCGATTTTTCCAAGACGAGCCTTGTGCCGCCGCTGGGATCGGGGCCCTATGCGGTGGGCGGTTTCCGGGCCGGCGAATTTGTTTCCTACAAGCGGCGCGCGGATTATTGGGCGAAGGACCTACCCGTCAACAAGGGGCGCTACAATTTCGATGAAGTGCGGTTCGAATATTTCCGTGACAGGATCGCGGGATTCGAGGCGCTGAAGGCGGGCATCCTCGACCTCCGGGAGGAATTCACCTCGCGCGAATGGGCCACCGCCTATCATTTTCCCGCCCTCGACGATGGCCGCGTGAAGCAGGTGGTGCTGCCCGACGAGACGCCGTCGGGCGCGCAAGGGTTTTTCTTCAACCTCAGGCTGGCCAAGTTTCACGATATAAGGGTGCGCAAGGCGTTGGGCCTGGTCTTCGATTTCGAATGGTCGAACAAGAACCTGTTCTATGGTCTGTACAACCGCACAGCCAGCTTCTTCGAAATGTCGCCGCTCAAAGCGGAGGGTCCACCGCCACCCGATGAACTGGCGATCCTCGAACCGATGCGGGCAAGACTGCGGCCCGAGGTTTTCGCCGCTCCCGAATTGCCACCGGTAAGCGATGGCTCCGGACAGGACCGCAAGCTGCTGCAGCAGGCCTCCCGGCTGCTCGACGACGCCGGATGGACGGTCAAAGGCACGCTTCGCCAGAATGCAAGTGGCGAAACATTATCGGCGGAGTTCCTCATCGACAGCCCGGTGTTCGAGCGCATCCTGGCACCTTACGTAAAAAATCTCCGGCTGCTCGGTATCGATGCCACGATCAGGGCGGTGGATGAGGCGCAGTACCAGTCGCGCACGGAAGACTTCAACTACGACATCGTGTCCAGCCGCTTTGCTTCGGGGGTGACGCCCGGAACCGATCTCCGGGTGTTTTTCGGCACGGCTTCGGCCAATGGCAAGGGCACCTACAATATGTCCGGCGTCGCCAGCCCGGAGATCGATGCGCTGATCGAAAAGGTAGTGTCGGCCAAAACGCGCGCCGAACTCAATGTCGCGGGCCGGGCGCTCGACCGGGTCTTGCGGGCCGAGGAATTCTGGGTGCCCAACTGGCACAAGGGCAGCCACTGGGTCGCCCACTGGGATGTCTTCGGCAGGCCCGCCATCAAGCCCAAATACGATCGTGGCATCGTCGATACCTGGTGGTATGACGCGGACAGAGCCGCGAGAATCACCCGCGGCAACTGACAGGCACAATGGCCGCCTATATCGTCAAACGACTGCTGCTCATGCTTCCGACACTGCTTGGAATCATGCTGATCAATTTCGCGGTCATCCAGTTCGTGCCGGGTGGCCCCATCGAGCAGATTATCGCCAAGGTGCAGGGCACCGATACCGATGCCACATCGCGGATCAGCGGCAACAGCGGCAACGAGGCGGGCGGCGGCAATCAGGACCAGGTGGGCGGCGGCGGCGGTGGCACCACGCTCAAATACCGCGGCGCCGAGGGGCTCGACCCCGAATTCATCAAGTCGCTGGAAAAGCAGTTCGGCTTCGACAAACCCCTCCATGAACGTTTTCTTTTGCTCATCAAGAACTATCTGACCTTCAATTTCGGCGAGAGTTATTTCCGCGACCGCAGCGTCGTCAGCCTGATCGTGGAAAAGATGCCGGTGTCGATCTCGCTCGGCCTGTGGCTCACCATCGTGCAGTATCTGGTGTCGATCCCGCTCGGCATCCGCAAGGCAGTGCATGACGGATCGCGCTTCGATGTCTGGACGTCGAGCGTCATCATTGTCGGCTATGCCATTCCGAGTTTCATCCTCGCCATCCTGCTGATCGTGCTGTTTGCCGGCGGCAGCTACTGGAGCCTGTTTCCGCTGCGCGGTCTCACCTCCGACAATTTCGATCAGCTCAGCGTGTTCGGGAAGATCGCCGACTATGCCTGGCATCTGGTCCTGCCGCTGCTGGCCATGGGCATCGGCGGGTTCGCCACCATGACGCTGCTGACCAAGAATTCCTTTCTGGATGAAATCCGCAAGCAGTATGTGACGACGGCGCGCGCCAAGGGATTGAACGAACGCCAGGTTCTCTACGGCCATGTGTTCCGCAATGCCATGCTGCTGGTGATTTCCGGCTTTCCCGGCGCGTTTCTCGGCGCCTTCTTCACCGGCGCGCTGCTGATCGAGACGGTGTTCTCGCTCGATGGGCTGGGTTATCTTACCTACAAGGCCGCCCTTGACCGCGACTATCCGATCGTCTTCGCCAATCTCTATATCTTCACGCTGGTCGGCCTCGTGGTCGCGCTGATTTCCGATCTCATGTATACCTGGATCGACCCCCGCATCGATTTCGAGCGCCGGGAGGTCTGAGCCGCATGCGGTGGCCCACACTTTCCGGACTGAACGCGCGGCGCTGGCAGATTTTCCGCTCCAGCGGGCGGGGTTACTGGTCGTTCTGGATATTCACGGTGCTGTTCGTGTTGTCGCTGCTGGCGCCGGTTCTCTCCAACGACCGGCCGATCCTCGTGTCGTACAAGGGGGAGCTATTGTTTCCGTTTCTGGTCGACTATCCGGAAGCGAAATTCGGGGGATTTCTGGCGCGCACCGACTACCGCGATCCCGTCAACCAGGACGAGATCATCGCCAATGGCTGGATGGTCTGGCCGCCGATCCGCTATTCCTACAATACCGTCAATAACGAGCTGCCATTCCCCGCGCCGTCGCCCCCGGCCTCGAGCCTGACGCGGGCCGAGGCCTGTTCCAAATATGCCCAAAAGGACAGCGATCCCAACTGCACGTTCGGCAACATGAACTGGCTCGGCACCGACGACCAGGGGCGCGATGTGGTGGCACGGCTGATCTACGGCTTCCGCATTTCGGTCGCCTTCGGGCTTATCCTGACAGTGTTATCATCGGTGATCGGCATGGGGGCGGGCGCTGTTCAGGGTTATTTCGGAGGGTGGACGGACCTTCTGTTCCAGCGCTTCATCGATATCTGGACCTCGATGCCGACGCTTTATCTGCTCATCATCCTTGCCGCCTTCATCACGCCGTCGTTCTGGATCCTGCTGTTCATCCTGGTGCTGTTTTCGTGGACGGGACTTGTCGGGCTGGTGCGCGCCGAATTCCTCCGTGCGCGGAATTTCGAGTATGTGCGGGCGGCCCGGGCGCTGGGCCTGAGCGATACGAAAATCATGTTCAAGCATCTTCTCCCCAACGCCGTCGTCTCGACCATCACCTTCATGCCGTTCATCCTGTCGGGGTCGGTGACGACGCTGACGGCGCTCGATTTCCTGGGCTTCGGCCTGCCGCCGGGATCGCCGTCGCTGGGCGAACTGGTGGCGCAGGGCAAAAACAACCTGCAGGCGCCGTGGCTGGGGCTTACCGGCTTTTTCGTGGTCTCGGTGATGCTGGCGCTGCTGGTGTTTATCGGCGAAGCGGTGCGCGACGCGCTTGATCCGCGAAAGACCTTCGCATGAGCGAGCCGCTGCTGGAGGTCAAGGACCTGTCGGTTCTGTTCCGTCAGGGGAAACGCACGACACTTGCCGTCGATCGCGTGTCGTTCTCCATCGCCAAGGGCGAAACGCTGGCACTGGTCGGCGAATCGGGTTCGGGCAAGTCCGTCTCCGCGCTGTCGATCCTGAAGCTCCTGCCCTATCCGCCGGCCGAGCATCCGTCGGGCTCGATCACGTTCAAGGGCGAGGAAATGCTTGATGCCGACGAGCGCGATCTGCGGCGCGTGCGCGGCAACGACATCACCATGATCTTCCAGGAACCGATGACGTCGCTCAATCCGCTGCACACGGTCGAGCGGCAGATCGGCGAAATTCTCGACATCCACCAGGGGCTGACCGGCGAAAAGGCGCGCGCGCGCATCGTCGAGCTTCTGGAGAAATGCGGCATCCGCGATCCGGCCAGCCGGCTTCTCGATTTCCCACACCAGCTTTCCGGCGGACAACGCCAGCGCGTGATGATCGCCATGGCGCTGGCCAACAATCCCGATCTGCTCATCGCCGACGAACCGACGACCGCACTTGACGTGACGGTGCAGGCGCAAATCCTGAAATTGCTGAAGGACCTGCAAGCGGAATTCGGCATGGCAATGCTGCTCATCACCCACGATCTCGGGATCGTGCGGCACATGGCGGATACCGTCTCCGTCATGCAGAACGGAAAAATCGTCGAGGCGGGGCCAACGGCCAAGGTCTTCGGCAAGCCGCAGCACGCCTATACGCAAATGCTGCTCAAGGCGGAGCCCAAGGGAACGCCGCCGAAAAGCAATCCGTCCGCGCCGGCCGTTCTCGAAACCACGGGACTCAAGATCTGGTTTCCGATCAAGCGCGGATTCTTTCGCAAGACCATCGGCCATATCAAGGCGGTCGACGGGGTCGATGCGATCGTGCGGGCCGGGCAGACGCTGGGTGTGGTCGGCGAATCGGGATCGGGCAAGACAACGCTGGGGCTGGCGGTGCTCCGCCTTATTCACTCCGAAGGCCCTATCACATTCCTGGGTCAGCGGATCGACGGCTATAACAGCCGCATGATGCGGCCCTTGCGCAAGCAGATGCAGGTCGTGTTCCAGGACCCGTTCGGCTCTCTCAGCCCACGCCTGTCGATCCAGCAGATCGTGGAAGAGGGGCTTCTCGTTCAGGGCAAGGAGATGAACGGCGAGGAGCGCCGTAGCCGGGTCGCGCAGGCATTGACGGAGGTGGGGCTCGACCCCACGACCATGGACCGCTATCCGCACGAATTCTCCGGCGGACAACGCCAGCGCATCGCCATCGCGCGGGCGTTGGCGCTCGAGCCCAAATTCATCATGCTGGACGAACCGACTTCGGCACTCGACATGTCGGTGCAGGCACAGATCGTGGACCTGTTGCGCGGACTGCAGATCAAGCACAATCTTGCGTATATGTTCATCAGCCACGATCTCCGCGTGGTGCGGGCGCTGGCCAATGAGGTGATCGTGATGCGCAACGGGATCGCGGTGGAACGAGGCTCCGCGGCTGAAATTTTCGACCATCCGAAAACCGATTATACCAAGGCGCTGATCGCCGCTGCGCTCAACCTCAGGCCCGCTCCGGAAAACATCGTGAGGCAGTAGGCATGGCGTTCCTGTTCATCCTGCCGACCTGGCCGGTCAAAGTGTGGATGGCGGCGATGCGCAAGGTGGCGCCGTCCCTCGATATCCGCGCCTGGCCGGACGTTGGCCGGGTCGAAGACATCACTTACGCCGCAGCCTGGCTGCCGCCGCCGGGTGTGCTGCGCAGCCTTCCCAAACTTGAAGTCATCTTTTCACTGGGCGCGGGCGTGGACGCGATTATCAGCGATCCCACTTTGCCCGATGCAATTCCGATCGTGCGTGTCAACGAGCCCGACCTGACCGCACGCATGGCGGAGTATGTCGTGCTGCATGTACTGCTGCACCACCGCCAGCAGCGGCGGATCGACGACAACCAGAAGCGCAGGATATGGGATTCGTTTCCGACGCATGCAGCGTCCGATCTTGCTGTCGGCATCATGGGCCTGGGCGTCATGGGCACGGAGTCGGCGGAGCGACTGCGGGATCTGGGTTTCAGGGTGGCGGGATGGAGCCGCAACCGCAAACGGATCGCAGGCGTCCATTGTTATGCCGGGGCGGCGGAACGCGAATCGTTTTTGCGCCGTACGGACGTGCTGGTGTCGCTTCTCCCGGCCACACCGGAAACCGACGGCATCATCAATCGCGATCTCATCCGGAAACTGTCGCGCAAGGGACCGTTTGGTGCGCCGATCCTGATCAATGCGGGTCGCGGACGGCAGCAGGTGGAGGAAGACATCATCGCGTGCCTTGATGCGGGTGAACTCCATGCGGCGACGCTCGATGTGTTCCAGGTCGAGCCGCTTCCCTCAGACCATCCGCTGTGGACCCATCCCAAGGTTACCGTCACGCCGCATGCAGCGGCCGATTCGGAACCCGAAGTGATCTGCGCCTATGTCTTGCGCCAGATCGAACGTCAGCAAGCGGGGCTGTCACTCGACAATGTCGTGGACCGGGCGCGTGGTTACTGAAGCCTTTTGACTGCGGTGATTTCACCCGATGCAGCGGCAATGCGGGCCGCGGCCTCGCGCAGTGGCTCCGCCACGGTCAACATATGATGGCCATTGGCATGGAGCAGCGTTTCGGCATCTAGCATGATGCCGACATGACCTGTCCAGAAGACGAGGTCACCGCGGCGCAGGCCGTCAAGATCGTTGATGCGGAGGTATTGTCCCAGATCGCGCTCCTGCATATCGCTGTCACGGCCACAGGCGATGCCGCAAGCCTGCAACGCAACCTGCACCAGGCCGGAACAATCGAGCCCGTGAACGGATTTTCCGCCCCAGTAATATGGCGCATGCAGGAACATCTGGGCGACCGTGGCGAAATCCGGCAGCGACTCGCTCACCGGCCGAAGATGGGCCGTGATTATGAATCGCCCATCGGCCAGCTTTGAGAATTTTTCCTCCACACCGATCACGGTCACCGCTGCATTCATGGTAACCGGGACAGCAGGTTGTGACTTGAGGCCGGGTTGCGGATAAAGCAAAGTCGATGGCACAATCACCCGGTGGGTTGGCTCCGTCACTGTATCCGACAAAGCAAGCTGCGCGAGATAGCCGGTATATCCGTCGGTTGCGAGCTGTCCCCAGGCCCAGCCTTCCCGCACATCGAAAACCCGGACGCGTTCGCCCATCAGGGCCTGGGTCAGTTGTCGCGCGTCAAAACCAGGTTCCCGGTAAACCCCCGTCAGCGGCGCGACGACCTGCATCAGTTGCCCATCCGCGAAACGCTCCGCCTCCACCATTGTCCGAAGCCGCGCGTCCGCAAGATCGGGGCGGCAGGCATTGAGTCGCGGATCGAGCAGTTTCATGGCCGGCCTCTACACGCTCTTCGAACGGTTGCCGATGAGGTCGGCCAAGCGTTCGAGATAGAGCGCGCCACCCACCGTGCGCTGAATCAATACGTTGCGGCGGTCGGCGTCGTCGCGGCGCCGCGACACGAGATCGAATTTTCCCATGGTGTCCAGCGCCCGCGTTATCACCGGCTTCGACACGCCCAGCTTTTGCGCCAGATGCCGTACGGTATGCGGGGGCGATTCCAGATAGACGGTCAACAGAAGGGTTATCTGGCGGACCGACAGATCAGGCTCGTCGTCGCCGACCAAAGCCAGGTGTACATCGTGCCACAGGTTCAGCGCCTGGGCTGGAGTTAGTGCCAACATCGGGACCGGCAAACTGATCGTTTCGGTTCCGTATCATTTAGGCCGCAGCCTGTGGCGAATACAAGGCTTTATAAATAACGCTGCTGGATCAAGGTAAAAAGGGCTCGCATGCCCTGTGCCTCACCACCCCTGGGCCGCCCGGCGCGGGCCGAGGGCGTCCAGCCGAAAATGTCGAAATGGACGTAGGACCTGGCGTTTTCGACAAAGCGGCGGAGGAACAGGGCAGCAATCACCGAGCCAGCGTAGCCGCCGTCTGAACTGTTGTTCAGATCGGCGACCGGGGATTCGAACAAGCGGTAATAGGGACGCCACATCGGCAAGCGCCACAGCGGATCGTTCTCGTTGCGGGCGTGTTTCGCGATGTCTTCGGCTAGTGCCTCATCGTCGGTAAAAAAAGGCGGGACGTCGGGCCCGAGTGCTACCCGCGCGGCGCCCGTGAGAGTTGCCATGTCGATCAGCAGATCGGGAGATTCTTCATCGGCCAGAGCCAGCGCGTCGGCGAGGATGAGCCGGCCTTCGGCGTCGGTATTGCCAATCTCGACGGTCAATCCTTTCCGGCTTTTGAGCACGTCGCCCGGGCGGAAGGCATTGCCGGCGATCGAGTTCTCGACTGCCGGAATGAGCACGCGAAGGCGAATGGGAAGTTTGGCGGCCATGATCATCTGGGCAAGGCCCAGGACGGTGGCGGCCCCGCCCATGTCCTTCTTCATCAGCGCCATGCCGGAGGCGGGTTTGATATCCAGCCCACCGGTATCGAAGCAGACGCCCTTGCCCACCAGAGTGACCTTGGGAGCGCGCGCTGCCCCCCAAGTAAAATCGATGAGGCGTGGCGCCCGGGGGCTTGCCTTGCCGACGTCGTGGATGAGCGGAAACCGGCGCATGAGAGCGGCGCCCTTCACCACGGTCAGCTTTGCTTTGAAACGCCGCGCCACCATCCGCACGGCGGTCTCGAGTTCCTCGGGCCCCAAATCGGCGGCCGATGTGTTGATCAAGTCACGCACCAGCCATACCGACTGGGCAGCGCGCAGTACATCGGCTCGGTCCACGCCTTCAGGGCACACAAGAACCGCCACGGGAGCAGCAGCCTTCTTCGGGAAACGGTAGGATTCGAGGCACCAGCCGAGGGCGGCCAAGCGCAAGTCAGTCACGTCTCCCACGAGCCGGTAGCGGCCCGCGGGCAGGAGGCGCGACAGGCTTCCCAGCATGAACGGATCGGTCATCCCATCTTCTTTTGACGCCACCAGGACGCGGGCGATGCCGCCAGCCGGATCCGGGAGGATGAGATGCCCGCCAGAGCCCGCCTCGAGCTTGTGGGCCTCAACCCATCTGGCTTCACCTCCGGTTAGCGATGCGAGGACGCCATCCCAGTTTTTAGCGGCGGCGACCGTGATCGGCACGGCCTTGGTTCTGCCGGCCGGCGCGACAAGCAATTCTTCCAGAAGCGTCATTTGTTCCTCCACCCATCATTACAACAAGCAATGCATGGTTAATGCTTTATTGACCAGTCGCGCTGATGATCCCCCTTCCATCAGCCAAAGGGTCAAGGCCATGTATCGCGCGTCTTTCCGCCACCAGCAGCTTCGCATGCTTGGGCCGTTGCTTCTCGTGGCATCGGCGGTGGCGCTCTCCGCCTGCCAAAGGACGACCGCCAGCCTGAGTGCCACGGATTCCACGCAGGCGGCGCCGGCTTCGTCCATCGCGACGGCGTCGCTCGCCACCAAATGGGAGAGCGATACCACCAACATCCCAACCGGCATAGCGTATGCCAACGGTCTCGAAGCAAACGGCCAGACCGACCAGCAATTGAACGTGCTGAAACAGTTGGTGCAGGCCCATCCTTCCGATGCGAAAGTGAATTCGCTGTACGGCAAGAAGCTGCTCACGGCGGGGCGCACGAGCGAGGCGGTGCCGGTTCTCGAAATGGCAGCGGCGGCGGGCACGGCAGACTGGCGCGTCTATTCGGCGTTGGGATCGGCCTACGATCAGCAGGCCGAACATGGCAAAGCCCGGGTGCAATATCAGAAGGCGCTGGCGCTGAGCCCGGATGAACTGCCCGTCCTCAACAATCTCGGCATGTCGCATGCGCTGGAAGGCGACTTGAAACAGGCCGAGAAGACACTGCGCCAGGCATCGCTTCTGCCGAAGGCCAAGTCCGAGCCGCGTATCCGCCAGAACCTTGCGCTGGTGGTCGGCCTGCAAGGCCGCTTTGAAGAAGCCCGGCAAGTCGCCAGCGAGGACCTGCCACCGGCCGACGTCGAGGCCAATATGGCGTATCTCAAGAAAATGCTGTCGCAGCCCAATACGTGGCAACAGCTTTCGGATTCGCAAGGCTGACCTGCCTGCGGAACTTCCAGATTGATAACAGGCGCAGGCTCGACGCGGCGCTTGGCTATTCCAGCTTCATCACCAGGATGAGCGACGGCCCCAGGATGATCACGAAGATCACCGGCAGGAAGAACAAGATCATCGGCACGGTGAGTTTGGGTGGCAAAGCGGCCGCCTTCTTTTCGGCCTCCGACATGCGCTGATCGCGGTTTTCCTGGGCCAGCACGCGCAACGCCGAGCCGATCGGCGTGCCGTAGCGCTCCGACTGGATCAGGCTGGTCACCACCGAACGCACGGTGGGCAGTCCGATCCGTTTGCCCAGATTTTCATATGCCTTGCGGCGATCCTGCAGGTAGGAGAGTTCCGCCACGGTGAGTGTCAGTTCTTCCGCCAGCGGCACCGAAGCCGAGCCGATTTCCCGCGCCACGCGCTGCAGCGCCGGTTCGATCGCCATGCCGGATTCAACGCAGATCAGCAGCAGGTCAAGGGCATCCGACCAAGCCCGACGGATCGAAGCCTGGCGGCGGGTGATCATGTTTTTCAAGAATATGTTGGGCAGGTAGTATCCGAGCACCAGCCCTATACCGGTCGCGGCAATGCGCATTGGCGGTGCAATCCGGTCGGCGAAGACCGTCGAGGAATAGACGAAAACGATGATCGAAAAAATGATGGGCGCTATGACCCGGGCCGCCAGAAACGTCACCAGGTGCCGCTCGTTGCGAAGTCCCGCCTGACGCAATTTTTCGCGTGATCCTTCGGCTTCGAAAATCCGCTTGAGGTTGAGCGCTTCAACGAGCTGGGCCACCAGTCCGGTTTTTGACTTGTCGCGCAGCTTGACGTCGTTTGCCATGAGTTGCGCGCGCTGAGCGGCGCGGAGCTTGTCGCGCTCCTGCCCCACGGATTTCATCCGGGCCTGGAGCTGATCGGTCTCGAAAAACGGCGATGCCACGGTAAGCACCGTTGCAAAAGCCGCCATCCCCACGAGGATGGTTATGATCATTTCGACTTGCATCAGGCTTCCAACGAGTTCGATCATGTGATTCCGCCTAAAAGTCGAAGTTGATCATTTTACGCATGACGAGAATTCCCGTTCCCATCCACAGCCCGCAACCCAGCAACAGCATATTGCCCGTGCTGGTGTAGAATAGCGGGTTGAGGTATTCCGGGTTGAGGATCGTGAGCGCGCCCATGATGAAGAAGGGCAACGAGCCGATGATGCCGGCGGAAGATTTCGCTTCCTGGCTGACGGCGCGAATCTTGTTCTTCATTTTCTTGCGATCGCGCAGCACCTTGGACAGGTTGGCGAGAGCCTCGGAGAGATTGCCGCCGGTTTTTTGCTGAATTGCCATGACGATGCCGAGGAAGTTCACTTCCGAAAGCGGCATACGCTCGTACATGCGCTCGATACCCTGATCGATGGAGATGCCGATGCGCTGGCCTTCCACTACTTCGACAAATTCGGGCCCGACGGGCGGACCCGATTCGGCCGCGATTATTTTCATGGCGTCAGACACCGGGAGACCCGATTTAAGTCCACGAACCATGACATCGATGGCATCGGCGAAGTCGTTGATGAAGACATTCTGCCGGCGTTTGCGCAAATAGGAGAGAAGCCAGCGGGGAAAGCCGAAGCAACCGATAATGAAGGTGACGATCGATATGTACCAGGGCAGACCCGCGATGAATGCACCGGCCGCGAATGCAATCCCGGCACCAATCGAAAACAGCCAAAACACGCGGATGGGAACGTCGAGCCCGGCTTGCATGATGAGCATGCGCAATGTGATGCGTTTCTTGCGCTGCTTCTCGCGCTGCTCGATCTGTTTGAGCGACTCCTGAATTTGCTTGCGGCGGGTGTCCTTCTGGCTCTCGAAGATGCGCGAGGTGAATGACGGCTTGCTGCCATCCTTGCCCTTCTTCTCGGCCATCGACTTCAGGCGGGACGTCGAGGAGTCGCCGGTGAGAAACGGGTATAGAATGGCGACCGCCACGCCGCCCACCGCGACTACGATCATCGAAATGAAGGCGATCTGGATCAGATCCGCGCCGAAAAACATGGAACCCTCGCGCCGTCAGTTTCAATCGTCGTTGCGCAGCTCGGCTTTTTCAAGGGCGTCGGCCAGGCGGCGCTCCTCGTTGTAATAACGCGCGCGATCCCAGAAATGCGGCCGCGCGATACCGGTCGAGCGATGCCGCCCGATGATCTTGCCATTGGCATCTTCTCCCACGATCTCGTAGAGGAAGAGATCCTGGGTAATGATCACATCGCCTTCCATGCCGATCACTTCGGTGATGTGGGTGATCCGGCGTGAGCCATCGCGGAGACGTGCTGCCTGCACGATGACATCGATCGAGCCGCACACCATTTCCTTGATGGTCTTCGATGGCAGCGCGAAACCGCCCATGGTGATCATGGATTCAAGACGCGACAGGCCTTCGCGCGGGCTGTTGGCGTGGAGCGTGCCCATCGATCCGTCGTGGCCGGTGTTCATCGCCTGCAGAAGGTCGAAAGCCTCGGGGCCGCGGACTTCGCCGACGATGATACGTTCGGGCCGCATGCGGAGGCAGTTCTTGACCAGGTCGCGCATGGTGATTTCGCCCTCGCCTTCGAGATTGGGCGGGCGGGTTTCAAGGCGCACGACATGAGGCTGCTGCAACTGCAGTTCGGCGGCGTCCTCGCAAGTGATGACGCGTTCGTCGAGATCGATATAACCCGTCAGGCAGTTGAGCAACGTGGTCTTGCCCGAGCCGGTACCGCCGGAGATCAGAACGTTGCAGCGCACCCGGCCGATGATTTCGAGGATCGTCGCGCCTTCGGGGGTGATCGAGCCAAATTTGACAAGGTCGGGAAGCTTGAGGCGATCTTTCTTGAATTTTCTGATGGTCAGCGTCGGACCGTCGATCGCCAGAGGCGGGACGATAACGTTGACGCGCGAGCCATCGGGCAGGCGGGCGTCGCAGAGCGGGCTGGCTTCATCGACGCGCCGGCCGATCTGGCTGACGATGCGCTGGCAGATGTTGAGAAGCTGCGAGTTGTCGCGGAAACGCACGTTGGTCTTCAGCATCTTGCCGTTGACTTCGATGAATGTCGTGTTCGCGCCGTTGACCATGATGTCGGCGATGTCATCGCGGGCAAGCAGCGGTTCAAGCGGACCATAGCCCAAAACGTCGTTGCAGATGTCCTCGAGCAGTTCTTCCTGCTCGGCGATCGACATCACCACGTCCTTGAGGGTGATGATCTCGTTGACGATATCGCGGATCTCGTCGCGCGCGGCATCGCGGTCGAGCTGGCCCAATTGGGTCAGGTCGATGGCGTCGATCAGCGCGTTGAAAATCGTGCTCTTGATGTCGTAATAGTTGTCCGATCTGCGGCTGTTGAAACCGGTGTCGGACTTTGACGCCGGTGCGGCGGGAGCGATGGCCTGCGTGGCGCGGACCTGACCTGATTGCGCGCCGAACTGCGGATTTCCGGGCGGCATGGGGAGATCGGGGATTGTGGAGGCCGGAGCGGACAAGGCCGCCGGCATCTGCGCCGGTGGCTGGTTGACCGGAGGGACCGCCGATTTTGCCGCCCCGTCGCCGGTGCGCTTTCCGAACATTATTTTTTCCTCAGCATTTTGCTCAACAGCGAGGTCGAGCCCGACTTCTCGGCTTTCGCCGGCTTGTCGGCGGGCGCAAAGATTTTGGACATCGCGGCAACAGCCTCCGCCGCCTTCGATTTTGGTGCGACGGCAAACACCATCTGGCCATTGCTCTGCGCCGTGCCGAATGTCTGTGGATCGTAGGGGATGACGCAACAGATATCGATGCCGATCGCCTTGCCGAATTCAGCGGGCGGTATTTCGGGACGCTTCGGGACGCCCACCTGATTGAGGACGACCTTCGGAGGCTTGTCGTTGGGACGCGCCTGCTTGAGCATCTCGACCAGGTTCTTGGTATTGCGGAGGCTCGCCAGATCGGGAGTGGCGGTGATCACCACTTCGTCGGCATGAACCAGGGTGTACTTGATCCAGGGAGCCCAGAGGTTCGGCACGTCAACCACCACGCTGGGCACACTCTGCCGCAATGCGCTCAAAATGGTTTCGACCGCATGCGCTTCGATATTGACGTCGCGGTCCACACCGCCCGGGCCACTGAGCAGGCTCAGCTTGTCGCCAAGCTTGGTCAGCATGCGGTCAAGGAGGGTTGAATCGATGCGGTCGGGCTGGCCCAGCGCGTCCAGGATACCGGACGATGAGTCCTGGTTGAAATTGAGCCCGGCCGTGCCGAACGCAAGATCGAGATCGGTGATCACCGTATCGACGCCATAGCGGTTGGACATCTGCCAGGCGAAATTGTGCGCCAAGGTGCTGGACCCCACGCCTCCCTTGGCGCCGACAAAAGCGATGACCCGACCGACCGGCGTGGCATTGGGATCCTGATACAGCGTCGCGATGGTTTCGATGATCTGCAACTGATGCAAGGGGGCCACGAGATATTCGCTCACTCCCTGGCGCATGAGTTCGCGGTAGAGGATCACATCGTTGAGATGGCCGATAACGATCACTTTGGTATTGGGCTGGCAGACCTGGGCGAGTTGTCCCAGTTCGGACAGAATCTGCTCGCGCGAACCATGCGACTCGACCAACAAGGTGTTGGGAGTGGCGGCCGACTGATAAATCTGGACCGCGGCCATGATGCCGCCCATCTGCACCGTCACATGCGATTTCGACATGCGCCGGTCGGCCGATGCCGCCTGCATTGCTTCGGCGGTCTGCTGGCTGTCGCAGAAGGCGTGGATGTGGATGCGCGGCACCATGGCGACCAGGTTGCTGGTTTCGCCCGCGGTTTCGGCAAGAGTGGCAAGGTTCATCATCGGTCGGGTCGCCTCTTATGGAGCGGCTGCGGTTGTGCCACCGGTTGAACTGGTACTACCGCCGACGGTGGTGCTGGCATCGCCCGTCATGTAGATCAGGATGGCGGCCGTGCGATTGGCGGCCGCTGGACCCCAAACCGGCGTCATGGCGCGCGGCGTCTCGAAATCCTGCGGATCGGAAACCATCGCGGCGGTGTTGTGCTGGAGAGCGCAGCCAAAGTTCGGGGATGGCTCATTCCGCGAGGTTACAGCGAGGTTCTCCGACCAGTCACCGCATTCGCGGGTGACCGCAACTTTTCGAACATAGCTGATACGGATCGGGCCGGCGCCGCGGTAGGACGTCACCGCAATGTGGCGCGGCGCGATACCCTGCCCGGCCACGAGACTGGCGATTTCGTGCGCGACCTTCCGGCCACTCGCGGTGGCGGAAGGATAGCTGATTTTGATCCGAGAGGCGGAATTGCTGCGTGCCTGGCTGGCGAAGTTGGCGATGGCATTGATCTGGCCCGTCCCCAGCCGGCCCAGGCGTGCCGATACGCCGACGCTCACTGGAGCCGTCACCACCTTGATCGGATAGCGCTCATAATGGGCCTGGGGCACATAGTTGTCTTCGAGGGCCGCATCGTCGAGCTGGCAGCCGGCGAGTGCCGAGCCGGCAAGGAGGAGGAGCGCCGCGGCAGCGGATGTTTTCAGTTTCGCGTTCATCACATTCTCCACTGACCGCTACTCAACGATAAAGCCGACATTGCCGTGATAGACGCCGTCGGGATGCTTGCCCGGCGTGCCGTAAACCTTGTTCAACCGGCCAAAGAGAATGGTCTGGCGGTCGGTGGGCATGTTCAATCCGTCGGCCGGGGTCACGAGATCGGTTTCGTGCACGGGATTGACGATGTAGCTCGTGACGATCACCACCAATTCGGTTTCGTTGGCGGTATAGCTGCGGCTGCGAAAAAGCGCGCCCAGGACGGGCAGGTTCTTAAGGCCGGGCGTACCGTCGATCTGCTGTCCCGTCACATCCTTGATGAGACCCGCAAGCATCATTGAACCGCCGCTCGGCATTTCGATCGTCGTCTCCGCATTGCGGGTATCGACGCCTGGAATATTTCCGACCTTGTTGGCAAAATTGATGTCGCTGACTTCCGTGGCGATGGTCAAACTGATACGGCCCTCGGTCAGCACGACAGGCTTGAACTCGAGCGAGACACCGAAGGGCTTGAAATCGGTTTTGCAGGTCGTGGCACTGCCGCCGGTTACAACCGTACCGGAGCAGGAACTGCCTGTTGCAAATTCCCCACCGGCGTGGAATTTCGCCGTCTGGCCCGACACCGCCGTGAGATTGGGTTCGGCCAGGATGCGCAACAGTCCGTCCTTTTCCATCGCCTTGATTGTCGCGGTGATATCGAACTTGTCGCCGTTGAAGCCCAGTACGCCCGTGGCCAGGCCGGTCACGGGGTTGGCGGTCACGAAACTTCCGGCGATTTTTCCGAAGTCGAAGGCTGCCTTGAGATTGATGCCAAATTCCTTCACCACGTCGCGCTTGACCTCGACCACACGCACCTTGAGCATCACCTGGTCTTCACCCGCGATGGTCATGGCGTTGACGACATTGGTCGTGGCGCCGCTGGCATTGATGAACTTCGCCGCGAGGTCTTCCGCCATCTTGGCTTCGGACGCATTGGCCGCCGTGCCGTTCAGAATGACATTCTCGTTCACCGTGTCGACCGTGATGCGCGAGCCCGGAATGGTGCGCTGGATCAACTTGTGAAGCGCTTTTCCGTCAAGCGCCACTTCCAGATCGATGTTCATGATCTGACGTCCGTCGGGGCCGAAGAAGAAGATATTGGTCTGGCCCACCTTGCGGGCAAAAAGATAGGCGGTGTTCTTGGTGCGCACCACCGCATCGACGATATCGGGTTCGCCGACAATCACATCCTTCGCATCGGCGGGCAGCTTGATGACGACTGACTTGTGCAGGGCAATGCGAATGAAGTGGCCGTTGTCGGCATCGGCGTAACCCTCCAGGTCGCCGGCCATCGACGGGCCCGACACAACGTTGGAAAGGGTGGCGAGGGCCAGAGCGGCGGCGGGGAGAGATGGAAGCCGCGCGGTCTTCGAGAGTGCCCGCAGGATCAGGGGAAGTTTAAAGAGCATGGCGCGGTTGCCTCAGCGGGTGGATGAAGTTGATTCGATGCCGTAACGCACAAACAGCCGATCACTCCCGGTCGGGCCGGTTTTGGTGAAGCGCTCGGCGAGAATCGGGCCACCGTCTTCCAGCCCCTTGTCACCATTTTCCGCGATGGAGCGGAGTGCCAGCGAAAGTTCGCCCGCCGATTCGACCATGGAGACGACTTCGGTCTGCCGGGGATCGAGTTCGAGCGTCGCGGTTTTGCCTTCAGCGACCGTGACTTTCTCCTCACCCGCTTCCTGGCGATAGGTCTGGTTGATGGCCAGCACCCGGACATTGGTAAGCACGGTTTCGCTCTTCACAATTTTCTGGTTGGTCGCTGGATCGTCGATCTTGCGGGTCAAAATGACATCGACGCGGTCGTTGGGAAGGATGAAGCCACCGGCGCTCGAGCGCTCGGAAATGGCGACCGAGATGGCGCGCATTCCCTTGGGCAGCATGGCGCTCATAAATCCCGTTTGGCCGGGCAGAACCATTTTCTTCTCGATGATCGGTTCGCCCTCATAGATCGTCACGCGGGCGCGTCCGGTCTGGTAGAATTCCCGGGCATCGGGTTTGGCGTCCTTGGTGATCATGGTCGCGGCGACATTGGCGGCTGGCCAGTCGTGCCAGTTGGCGGAGCCTTCGACCAGGCGCTCACCCATCTGCAAATCACGCTGCGCCACGAGGATCTGCGTCATCTTGACTTTGTTGATTTCGACCACTTCGGCGTCGGGCTTCTTGCCGATGAACCCCTTGGCGAGAATTCCGGCGAGAACCGCCGATCCCACCGCAAGACCCAGAATGACAATCCGCATTTTACCCATAGTCGATCCTCTCAGAGCCGCCGAAGCGGTGACGATTCACTTTCGGCGTTAATGGTCAAATTTGCGTTAACCGGCCGTCTCATTGCATCCACCAGCTTTCTGGAAATGCGAGGATGGCGCCTGCCGCGAAGGCATAGCCATAGGGGACGTCGGGTTTGATCCGGACAAGGCGCTTGGCCCATGACAGTTCGTGAATTTCCGAGGACATGGCGAGTGCCGACCAGATAAAGACGATGAGCGCCAGCGCGCCGCCCGCCATCACCGTGAAGACCAGGAACGGCACGGTCTGGGGCCAGCCGAACCACAATCCCGCAGCGGCCAGGAGCTTCGCATCACCGCCGCCGAATAGTCCGGCGGCGAAGAGACCGAAACCCGCCACAAACAGGATGAAGCCGGTGAGGAGATGGATGGCGAACAGGTCGAACGGCATGCCCGTAGCGATTGCCATGGGAACGAAAAGAATCGCAGTTGCCGCCGTGAGCCAATTGGGAATGCGCAACGATAGTGCATCTCCCGCTCCCGCTACGATCAGCAGCAAGGGGAGAAGCGACGTTGACAAAAACTGTGTGATGGACATCCCTGCTCTAACTGCTTCGCTCTGCGGTTGCAGCAGATTCACATGCGCCGTGTTAAGAGCCGGTTAAACACAACGTTTAAAGACACGTCCAAATTAAAAGACCACCGGCTGGAGGCCGGTGGTCTGTTGGCGTATCAGCACCGAAAATGCACTGTTAGTTCAAGGGGACGAGATGTGCCCGGCGATGCTGGAGAACTTGCCGGTAATGGCGCCGGCGAGCCACGGCATCGCGGTGACCAGTGCCAGGCCCATAGCAGCGGCGATCAGCGCATATTCGATTGCAGTTGCGCCGGAGTCATCTTTCAACAGCCTGAGAAACTGATTCATGTTTTTTACTCCCGTCCTGTTCAATCGATTACGTGCCGGACGAGATGTGGCCGGCGAGGCTTGAGAATTTGCCGGTGATGGCGCCTGCGAGCCAGGGCATCGCGGTGACGAGGGCGAGGCCCATGGCGGCGGCGATCAACGCATATTCGATGGCGGTAGCGCCCGACTCATCTTTCACGAAACGCACAAACTTGGTCATATTACACTCCAACTTAACAGCACCTGGTCCATTCTTAAGCGGTGCGTCATGCGCCGTCTCCCGTGAACCATTACTGCACACTAGGCGGTGACATTTAAGACCAAGTAAATCTGCGGGATCATATTGTTAATTTGCAAACTCACCCCGCAACTTGGTTTTCAATGGCCACAAATACTAATTAAAATTAGAACCATTCAAATAGATGATGGTAAATTACTAGTTGATTGCTTTGCTTCGGTCTATTTATTTGTTCTTCTGCAAGGTCAATACCTAGAATTCCGAAATAATACTTTGTGATCGAGGGGGGCTATTAGTACTCGTTTGGTGGCTATGTGTTGCATAGGCCTGCCGCAACACGCTGATCTGAAGACAAACCGCGAATTTTGCTTTCAGTGGGGGTGCACTCGTCCTGCCTTGAACCTGGTAACGGAACATTCACCATTCGCCAGTCAAAATAACCGTTCAACTCCGGAGCTTTTGCCATGAAGATTGCGACAAGCCTTGCTGCCCTGCTCATTATGTCGTTGGCCGGGCCTGTCATGGCCAAGGAAACGCTCGTTCTGATGGCGGATCAAACGCAGCTCCTGGATCTGCCCGGCACGCCGGCCACCGTGGTGATCGGCAATCCAAGTTTCGCCGATGTCACGATCCAGGGTAAAGAAGTGTTCCTGCATGGCAAGGCCTTCGGCACCACGAACATCATCATCATGGACGCCGCTGGAACGAGAATGGCGGACTTCGAAGTGACGGTGATGAAGAATGGCTCCTTCGACGTGGCAATGTGGAAGCCCCTGGGCCGCTATTCCTATGTTTGCGCGCCCGATTGCGAAACCACTTTCCATGTCGGCGACAACACGTCTGCTTTCGACAACTGGACATCCGAGGCTAAAGTTAAACTCAATTTGGCAACAGGCAAAACCTCGAGTGAAGCGGCGCCGCCACCCCCGGCGCAGTAATTTGCAACGGCGAATTCGTTAAAATTTTACTTATACATTTCACGCTGAATCAAGCCTCTCTTGATAGTGTCCGCTCCAGCGCGGAGTGACCGGGATACCTTCCCGATACGCATCCTCCGCATGGGAGTAGAGTCATGTGGGGTCTTCGAAGCAAGCTGCGACGCGGTCTGCTCCATCGTTTTCTGAAATCATCGGGCGGCGCGACAGCGATCGAATTCGCCATTGTCGGCGGCCCATTCTTTTTTCTACTTGGCTGCATCGCCGAAACCGGACTGATGCTGTTCAGCGAGTATGTTCTGCAGAATTCCGTTCAGGAAGCAGCGCGGTTCATCCGCACCGGTCAAGTCACGATGACCGACGGCACCAAGAAGCTCACCGATGCCCAGTTCAAGGCACTTGTCTGCCAGAATGTCAGCATCATCATCAACTGCAACGCCTATGTCACGGTGTATGTCAACAGCGCCAACACGTTCGCGACGCTCAAGACAGCGATGGCCAACCCGCTGTATGTGGGACCCAAGAGCGACGGCACAACCGATCCCGTGACGTTTACGCCGGGCGGCCAGCTCAAGCCTGCCGGGGTGATCGCCACCTATGATTGGGACTTCACCTTTCCCTTCATGGATTTTCTGGGAAACATCAATGGCGGCAGCAAGCGCCGGCTGTATGGTCTGGCAATTTTCCGTAATGAACCGTTCTGAGCCTGGGAATCAACAATGAAACGTCAATTGACCAGCCTGTTCGCCGACCGGAGCGGCGTCGCCGCGATTGAATTCTCCTTCATCATGCCGGTGCTGCTGCTGTTGTATTTCGGGCTCGTCGATCTCACCGCGATGATTTCAATGAATCGCAAGGTCACCTATGCCGCCAGTGTCGTGGCAGACCTGGTCACGCAGAATGATTCCACGGTAACCGCCACCGACATCACGGACTATATGAACGCTGCGGAAATGGTGATGAAGCCAACGCCGATAAGCGGCGTGAGGGTCGAAATTTACCAGTTCCGAAAAGTCGGGGCCGCCATTACCAACCAATGGAAAAAAACCAGCACCAGCGGCACGTCCTGCGGTGCGACGCCTTCCACCACCGGCATGAGCGACCTAATGACCGACGGCAACGATGTGATCGTGGCGCGGGTCTGCATGACCTACAAGCCTTATATTGCGACATTCCTCGGCACCAACATCCTGGGCGCCACGACTTTCTCGCTGAGCGAACAGATCGCCTTGCGGCCACGGCAATCGGCAACTCTCGCCTGCACAGGCTGCTGATCGGCCAGGCGCCGAATCACATGCGGATGGATTCCACTTGATTTAAGAGGTTTGCTCCCTTCCCGGAGCTGGCTTCTTGGAAATCACGATTTTTCTCGCTGTCCTCGCCGCCGCGTTCATGCATGCGGCGTGGAATGTGATGGTCAAGCTCAAGCTCGACCGCTTCCTCTCGCTGTTCCTGATCCAGACGCTGATGGGGGTCATGGGCATTGCGATGCTGGCGGTATTTGCGTTTCCATCGCGGGCGAGCTGGCCCTATGCGCTTGCTTCCGGTGTGCTGCATACGGGTTACAACCTTTTTCTGGCGCGAAGCTATCGCACCGGCGACCTGAGCCAGGTCTATCCCATCGCCCGGGGAACGGCACCTTTGCTCACCTTGATCGCAGTATGGTTCGTGGCCGGCGAACGCATCGGTGTGGCAGGCGGGATCGGCGTGGGCGTGCTCGTCACCGGCATCTGGCTTGTCGGGCTTGCGGGGCGGGGCCAACTCAGGCTCGACGGCCTGACGCTGTTCTTCGCACTAGGCACCTCGGTGTTCATCGCCGCCTATACCGTGGTCGATGGCCTGGGCGGACGGGTGTCAGGCTCACCATCGGGATACGCGGCGCTGGTGTTTGTTCTCGACGCGGTTTTTCTGCTCGGCTGGGCTGTCGCATTGCGCGGGCCTTCGGTCCTGCGCGCGGTGGCACCCTTCTGGAAAAGCGGAGCGGTGGGCGCGGTGCTTTCCGCCTCGGCCTACTGGATCGTCATCTGGGCGATGTCGCATGCACATATCGCTGCGGTGGCGGCGCTGCGCGAAACCAGCATCCTCGTTGTGATGCTGATGTCGGCGTGGCTGCTCAAGGAGCCGATGACGCTGACCCGCATCGGGGGGGCGGCCTTGATCGTTTGCGGCGCGGTACTGCTGCGCCTGGCGTGAGGCTTGTGGATAACTTTGTCACTGGCCTGTCACGCGAGCAAGCGATGGTGTTTCTGCAGGCCGGTTCAACCCTGCAACACTCCGACGGTCAGCCATGCCGCGGCGATAGCGCCTTCCCCGCCCCCACCGGCCTATCCCCGGCATGGCAACCTCTTCAGCGCAGGAATTCTTCGATTCGCCGCAAGGCACCTTTGATGTCCGCTTCGCTGGCTGCGTAGGACACGCGGAGATAACCTTTGCCATTCGCCCCGAAGCTTTCACCCGGCAGCAAAGCGACGTGGGCCTTTTCCAAAAGGTCACGTGCAAGCTGGCCCGAGTCGCGGCCCGTACCGGTGATATTCGGGAAGGCGTAGAAGGCGCCACCCGGCATGCGGCAGGTGATGCCCTTGATGGCGTTGAGGCCGCCAACAACGATGTCGCGGCGGCGCTCGAAGCTCTGGCGGAAATGCTCGATCTCGTCCATGGGCCCGGTGATCGCGGCAAGGCCCGCCATCTGGGTTGCCACGCTGGTACACGAATGATCGACGGTGATCAGCTTCTTGACATGCTCGATCAGGGCGCGCGGCCAGATGCCGAAGCCCAGGCGCCAGCCCGTCATGGCGAAGGTCTTGGACCAGCCATCGAGAATGACGGTCCGGTCACGAAGCTCGGGGAAGGCGAGGAAGCTCGTAAATTCCGCTCCCTTGAAAATAAGGTGACTGTAGATTTCATCCGACAGGATCGCCACCTGCGGATGGCGTAACAGACCTTCGGCCAGTTTCTCGATCTCGGCCCGCGCCACCACGCCGCCGGTCGGGTTGGCGGGCGAGTTGATGATGATAAGCCTGGTGGCGGGCGTGATGAGCGACAAAACTTCCGCCGCATCGAAGCCAAAATCGCGATCTTCACGGATGGGATAGGGCACCGGCTTGGCGCCGCTTGAGCGCGCCGCGTCACGATAGGGTGGAAAGCCCGGATCGGGGTAGAGGATTTCCGTTCCGGGGCCCCCGAACAGCTGGCAAGCAAAATAGAACGTCACCTTGCCACCGGGCACGATCACCACTTCCTCGGCGGTGACAGGCACGGAAAACCGGTTTCCCACATACCGCGCCACGGCATCGCGCAACGGCGCCAACCCTTGTGGCGAGGTATAACCGTGCGGCCCGTCGCGCACAGCCTTCTCGGCCGCTTCGAGGATATGCCGGGGCGGAGAGAAATCGGGCTGGCCAATGCCGAGATTGATGACAGGAGCGCCTGCCGCCTTCAGCGCGTTGGCACGATCCAGAACCGTGAAGGCGGTTTCCTCCTCGATCGCGGTTACAAAAGGATTGAGCTTTAGCATCAGGTCACATTTTCCAGAAAGCGGCTGACATTCTGGGCGCCGCGGCCCGCCTTTAGCGCGTTCGCGAACCGGGAGGCAACCGCTTCACTGAGTTCCGAAGCACAGCCGAGCTCGCCGGCGATGTCGCGGTAATAGCCGATGTCCTTGGCGGCATTGGCGACGGAAAAACGGTAACCGTCGAAGCCGTCGCCGAACGCTCCGCTCAACATCTTGTGCAGCACACCGGAATTGCCGGACCCGTTCTGCATCACGTCGTAGAGATCGCGCCAGTCCAGATCGGCGCGCCGGGCCGCCGTGAACGCCTCGGTCACGAGGGCGATCATGCCGGTCACCAGGTAATTGGAAATGAGCTTGGCCGTATGTCCCGAACCGGGCGGGCCGAAATGGCGGACGTTGGACGCGAAACATTTGAGCACGGGCTCGATTTTGCGAAACGTATCGTCCTGCGCTCCGCACAACACGCCGAGCTCGCCTTTGGCGGCCTGATCCGGGCCCCCGGTCAAGGGCGCATCGGCATAAGCAATGCCATTTGCACTCAGCCTTCGGGCGAGGTCTCGCGTGGCGGCGGGCGCTGACGTACCGCAATCAATAATAACGCAACCCTCGCGGAGATGGGGCAATAGCCTATCAATGTTCTCGGCCACCACTTCCGAAGTGGAGACGCAAAGGACGATGAGATCCGCCCGCGCGATTTCGCCATGAACTTTCGCCTCGGTCGCACCCCTGGCGACCAGGTCGTCCACGGGAGCGCGGTTTCGATGCGCGAGCACCGATAACTCGTGGCCATGTTTCAGCAGGCTCACGGCAATGCCGTGCCCCATCATTCCCGCCCCGATCAGTGCAATGTGCATGCTTGCCCTTTGGTTTGCCCGTGCTAGGTTCCGCGCCCGAAAAGCGGAGAAACAGCATCATGGCGCTCAACAAGAACTACATCAATGGTGAATGGGTCGCCGGCGCGTCCGTTCGCGAAAACGTCAACCCGTCCGATCTGACCGACATCGTTGGCGAATACGCGCAGGCGGACAAGGCCCAGACCGAGGCCGCGATCTCGGCCGCCGGAGCGGCTTTGCCCGCCTGGCGCGGCACGACGCCGCAGCAGCGCGCCGACATTCTCGAAGCCGCGGGCGTGGAACTGATGGCGCGCAAGGACGAAATCGGCCGGCTGTTGTCGCGCGAGGAAGGTAAACCGCTCGCCAATGGTATCGCCGAGACGATGCGGGCGGCGCAGATTTTCAAGTTTTTCGCGCAGGAAGCGCTGCGGATCGAGGGCCATCTGGTAGCCTCCGTGAGGCCGGGTGTCGAAATAGCGGTCACCCGCGAGCCGGTGGGGGTCATCGGTCTTATCTGTCCGTGGAATTTCCCCATCGCCATTCCGGCCTGGAAAATGGCGCCGGCACTCGCCTACGGCAATACGGTGGTGTTCAAGCCGGCCGACCTGGTGCCGGGCTGCGGCTGGGCGCTGGCCGATATCCTGGCCCGTGCCGGGCTTCCCAAAGGCGTGCTCAATCTGGTGATGGGGCGGGGCTCCGTGGTCGGCCAAACCCTGCTCGATTCGAAGGGCGTCGATGCCATCTCGTTCACCGGCTCGGTCGAGACTGGAGCGAAGGTGGCGCAAGCCTGTGCTGCACGGGGCGCCAAATTCCAGCTCGAAATGGGTGGCAAGAATCCTCTGGTGGTGCTGGACGATGCCAATCTCGAGGCTGCGGTGGCTGCCTCGGTGGACGGCGCCTATTACCAGACCGGACAGCGGTGCACGGCGTCTTCGCGGCTTATCGTGCAATCGAAAATTCACGATTCCTTTGTCGACAGGCTGGTGACCGCGATGAAGGCGCTGAAGGTGGACCACGCGCTGAAAGAGGGAACCCAGGTTGGGCCGGTGGTCGACGAAAACCAGATGAAGCAGGACGAGAAATATATTTCAATCGCACGCGACGAAGGCGCCGAACTCGTGTGGGGCGGCGAGCGGCTGAACCGCGACACCAAGGGGCACTATCTGTCGCCGGCGCTTTTTACCGGCACCAACAACGCCATGCGGATCAACCGCGAGGAAGTGTTCGGGCCGGTTGCTTCCGTCATCAAGACCGAGAGCTATGACGAGGCGCTGGCCATTGCCAACGATACGCCTTTCGGCCTGTCGTCCGGCATCTTCACAACCTCACTGAAGCACGCCACCGACTTCCGCCGTAAATCCGCGGCCGGCATGGTGATGGTCAATGTTGCCACCGCCGGTGTCGACTATCACGTGCCGTTCGGCGGACGAAAGGGATCAAGCTATGGCGCGCGCGAACAAGGCCGCCACGCGGTCGAATTCTACACGTCGGTGAAGACGAGCTACATACTGGCATGACATCAAGCCAGCGCGATGCCCCTTTCATTGAACGACCGCCGCGTTGCTTTCACTGAGTCCCCGAGCCCTATCGAACGGCAGGCACCTTCGATGACTTCGGTTTCGAACCCGAGCATGCGGGCATCCTCGGCGGAATAGCGCACGCAGTAATCGAACGCGAGACCGGCGCAGATGACCTTGGTGAAGCCCCGCTCCCTGAGATATCCGCCAAGACCGGTCGGCGTCTTGTGGTCGTTCTCGAAAAACCCGGAATAGGTATCGATCTCCTGTCGGAACCCTTTTCGCAGGATAAGCTCCACATGCGGAATATCCACGTCCTTGTGAAAAGCGGCACCCGCCGACATCTGGATGCAGTGGTCGGGCCACAGGGTCTGCGGACCGTAAGGCATGTCGATCTGTTGGAATGGAGATTGGCCGGCGTGGCTTGAAGCAAAAGAGGAGTGGCCCTTGGGATGCCAATCCTGCGTCAGCACCACATGCTTGAAACCATGGGCGAGGCGATTGACGATGGGCACGATCTCGCCACCGCCCGGCACCGCCAGTCCGCCTCCGGGGCAAAAGTCGTTCTGCACGTCAATGACAAGCAGGACATCGGTTTCCTTTCGCATATCGACTCCTATCCGATCAGAGCGGCGGCACAACCGGTGAGCGCCGGAAACCGGTCGGTAATCACATAAACC
>JANLYR010000169.1:0-2794 GCA_031365765.1 Hyphomicrobiales bacterium
CTCCGGCCTCGACCGCGGCCTTAACGGCAGCGACGTCGGCATGGTGGATGAAGTTGTGGCCGACCTCGACGGCTGGGGCGACATCGCACAGGCCTACGCAGGGCGCGCGTACGACCCGAACCTCCGACCCGAGCTCTGCTCTCAGCGCTTCGAGCAGCGGCTCTGCGCCGTGCATCGCACAGGTGATGCTGTTGCAGACCCGCACCGTGAGGGCAGGCAGGGATGCATCGCCCTCCTTCAACACGTCGAAATGCGCGTAGAAGGTTGCGGTCTCGAACGCTTCTGCGAAGGCAAGCTTCATCTCGTCGGCCAAGGCGGCAAGATGGGCGGCGCTGATCTGACCGTAATGGTCCTGGATAAGGTGCAAATGCTCGATCAGGAGATCGCGTTGGCGTGACGCCGGCCCGAGCAGAGCGCGGATGTCATCGATCGCCTGGGCATCGACCTGTCGGCCCTTCGGGACGGCGCGGGCGTTTGCCCGGCCCTTGCCGGGATGATCGAAGCGTAGCACCTGGGTCGTATCGTGTTGGCTCATGGCGCCATCCTACCGCTTGTATACAAAATACCAAGACCCAAATTGCTCGCGCTCGGCGGTTCACGCGGTATCTTGCGAGATGGAGACCGACGCAAGGGTCGACGGATGTCCCAAGCGGCGTCCCTACTGACCGCCAAAAGCCCGCAGCGGATGATCGGCCTCCGATCGATGCCGCATCTCCACGGCACCGGACAGCGTATCCGCGGTCACGAGTCGCGGACCACTCACGGCATTCAGATCTTGCTCGAATTGATCGAGTGCTTCGTTGATCCGCGCAATGTCGTCGCCTTGGGACGCGCCTGTCCAAGCACTCTCTTTGCTAGCGGCCAGAACGGCGTCTCTAACCCTTCGGGCGAGTTCTTCGGTCAATGGAGGCTTGGTACCAGCAACGTAGGCCTCGGTGATGATCGTCGACCAATCTTGCCGTTCTCCCGATTGAACGCTCATGAACTTCCTTTCTCCGTCAAGAACATCGGCATGGTCTAAATTTTATCGCTTCGGAACGAGAACGCCGATGTCGAAATCCAGCGCTCACTATGTCCGCCAAGACTAATCCCTGTCCCGGCAAGGGATATAAACTCCAAGAGGCGGAATTCACGAATTTAGCGAATTTATTGCATTCACGCGATCTGCCATTACTTCGAATGGCAGCGAAAACGCTTCGTTAGCTAAGCCATAAAGGGAGAGTGATAATAGCCCTTCCTCGCAAGAATAGGAAGGCAAGCGCTTTTTCAGCGCGAGAGCGGGCGCGGTCGCACCAGCAAATCGAGATCGACGGCTTCCTCGCGACGATGGTCGAGAGCCAGCAATTGGAGAATGGTTCGGCGAAGGCAGGAAACGCCACCGGTCGGCTGCGCCAGCCGATCGCGACCGACGCAGCAGCATGCACGGACCATTACTCGAAGGAAGGGTGACAAAAATTATTAAGCAGTGGCCTGCCCAGCGCTGGCAAGCCGCGCAGCGCCTGGGGCGTTGGTACCACGTCGAAATAGACGACCATTCAGTTCGAGAGGGAACCGAAGACTTCGAGATCAGCAGGGCTCCGCGGCAGTGACGTCCGGTTCTGCGACACCTCGGTTGCTGGGGATCTGACGTTGATAGGCTCAAGCGGCACATCGCCCTGACGCTCGTCGGTCGAGACCGGGTCCGATGATGAAGGTATCGACGGCCAGATTGGCCGATCCGGAAGGACGTGCTTTCTCATGAGCGCATCTCCTTTTCTCGCATAGCCTGATCGCAGCGGAGAGAAATACAAAATACCTACGTTGGCACTATGTTCCAGTGAACGATCGGCCAGGCCGCTGCCTCGAAATGCCCGTGTCCACACCTGTTTGATCCGCTGCCGCGCGCCCAACGGTTTCAACAATCTATGCCAGGAAAATTTCTGGCAGGCAGGTTATTCAGCGCCAACGGCGTCCCGCCTTCGCTTGTCTGCGAGGCTGGCGGGGTCTGCCCTCGTTCCTGCAACCGAAGTGAGCGTTGCGGCCTACCGTTGTCTCGATCGGCGGCCCATTGCGCTTACGGCAAAGCTGCACGATCAGTGCCTGCGAATTTGCGAGCTTTTTGTTCGTCCTTGTCCGCTGGCTTGGGATTCGCTTCAGGGTCAACGAGAGACAGGCTCCGAGTCCCGCGAGATACAATCAAAGCTGACGTCATGACCCGTCCGTGGCAATTAACCTTCGGCCTCATGCTCACAGCTCTTGCGGGTTACATCGACGCAATCGGATTTATAAGGCTGAGCAGCTTTTACACCTCGTTCATGAGCGGCAACACCACGCAGATGGGCGTGTCCTTGGCCCACGGCGATTTCGGCCACGCGCTCATGCCGATCGTGTTGATCATCATGTTCCTTATCGGATCGACGATCGGAAGCGGCCTATCGATCGTCACGCCCGCTCCGTGGAAGACGACGGCGGTACTGTCCTACGAGGCGATCCTCATTTTCGGAACCTTCGCCATCGGGCTCCAATTGCCCGATGTCGGTCTCGTTTCTTTATTGCTCGCTTTCGCCATGGGTGCCCAGAATGCCGTACTCGGATCGGTGCAGGGTTTTCGTGCGGGAACGACGTTCGTGACCGGAGCCTTGTTCAGCCTCGGCCAAAAGATTGCCGCGGCTTTCACCGGAACGGGTCCGCCCCTCGGCTGGATCGGCGATGCCACGGTCTGGTTGGCTTTGCTGCTCGGCGCGATCGCCGGGGCTGCGGCCTACAATGCGATGGGGATCTTCGCCTTGGTCTTCCCCGCAGGCCTGACTGGTGC
>JANLYR010000180.1:0-4236 GCA_031365765.1 Hyphomicrobiales bacterium
GATCGGCATGTATCTGGCCAAGAAGATGACATCGCGCTCGCTGCCTGAAATCGGACGCCGCTTAGGCGGCCGCGATCATTCGACGGTGCTGCATGCGGTGCGCAAGATCGAGGGGCTGATCAAGACCGACGAAGGCACGGCCCGCGAGGTGGCGCTGCTGACCCGGCTGGTGGAGCAGGGCTGACCCCACCACATTAAATTCCGGAAGGCCGGTCGCGGGTCTTGAAACCGCAGCCGCCTCGCGCCAATGTCTTCGGCCCGGCACTGGGCCGGGCTAATTTTGGGGTGCCATCGGCTCATGCGCGTGACGATCGAAAGAGCGGCTTTTCTCCGGGCACTCAACCATGTGCAGAGCGTCGTCGAGCGCCGCAACACCATCCCCATATTGTCGAATGTGCTGGTTCAGGCGCAGGCCGGCCAGCTTCGCCTCACCGCCACCGATCTCGATATCGAGATCGTCGAAAGCGTTACCGCCGAAGTGAGCCGCGAGGGCGCCTGCACCGTGCCGGCCCACATGCTCTACGACATCGTGCGGAAGCTGCCCGATGGCGCGCAGCTGGAATTGAACCAGGCGCCTGACGCGGGCCGCGTGGCGATCCTGAGCGGGCGCTCGCGTTTTGCCTTGCAGGCGTTGCCGCCCGAGGACTTCCCCGATCTGGCGGCGGGCGACCTGCCCCATCGTTTCCAGCTTTCGACCGCCGCCCTCAAAGGTCTGGTCGAGCGCACCCGCTTTGCCATCTCGACCGAGGAAACCCGCTACTATCTGAACGGCATCTACCTGCACGAGGTGGCGGCGGGCTCCGCCTTGCGCGCCGTCGCCACCGATGGCCACAGGCTTGCCCAGGCGGAAATCGAGCGGCCCGAAGGGGCGCAGGGCATGCCCGGCGTCATCGTGCCACGCAAGACCGTGCTGGAACTGGTGAAACTGATCGATGGCCAGGAGGGCGACGTCGAGGTGTCGCTTTCGCCTGCGAAAATTCGCTTCAGCGCGGGCCATCTCATACTCACATCGAAACTGATCGACGGCACCTTCCCGGATTACGAGCGGGTGATCCCGCGCCACAACGACAAGGTGCTGGAGGTCGAGACGCGGATTTTCGCCGAAGCCGTTGACCGTGTTTCGACCATCTCGATGGAAAAGGGCCGCGCCGTCAAACTCAACATCACCAGGGACAGGCTGGTGCTGACCGTCAACAATCCCGATTCAGGCTCGGCCGAGGAGGAGATCGTGGCGAGCTATGACGGCGACCCCATCGATATCGGCTTCAACGCCCGCTATCTGCTCGATGTCGCGGGGCAGGTGAAGTCGGCCCAGATGAAATTCTCGCTCGCCGACGCTGGCTCGCCCACCATCATCCGCGATCCGGGCGACGAGCAGGCGCTCTATGTGCTGATGCCGATGCGGGTGTAGTGACCGATCCGTCCACGCTGGCGATCACCCGCCTCACCCTTACTGATTACCGTAATTACGCCGCCCTGCGGCTAGATCTCCGCGCGAGGCTAGTGGCGCTGTGGGGAGCAAACGGCGCGGGCAAGACCAATCTGCTGGAAGCGATTTCGCTGCTGGCGCCGGGCCGGGGCTTGCGCGGCAATTCGTTCGATGCTCTGGCGCGGCTGGACGGAAACGGGTCCTGGGCCATCGCGGGCGAGATCGAAACGGCGGGCGGCGGCGTCCAGCTCGGCACGCGCTGGGACACGCTGTCGGGCGAAGGGCGGAGCGTGATGATCGACGGTCGCGCCCAGAAGAGTTCGGGCGCACTTGGCCAGCACATGCGGCTTCTGTGGCTGACGCCCGCGATGGACCGGCTGTTCGGCGGACCCGCCAGCGACCGGCGGCGTTTCTTCGACCGCCTCGTCCAGGCCTTCGACCCCGAACACGGCTCGCGCCTTGCGGTGTTTGAAAAACTGATGCGCGAACGCAATCTGCTGTTGAGCGAAACGCGGAGCGACGGAACCTGGATTTCAAGTCTCGAGGCCCATATGGCGGAGGCGGGGATCGCCATCGCCGCAGCGCGGCTGACGGTGGTGGATGTCCTCCGCCGATCGATCGCGGTCGCGGGCGAGGGCGATTTCCCCTGGGCAAGGATCGCCATCGAGGGGGCAACGGAAAGCCTGGTGGCGACGATGCCGGCGGTCCGCGCCGAGGATGAATTCCGCGCCCGGCTGGGAAATACGCGCCACGCCGACCGGGCGGCGGGGCGCGCCCTGGAGGGGCCGCACCGGAGCGACTTTCAGGTCTGGCACGGACCCCGGGGAATGGCCGCCGGTCAATGTTCGACAGGCGAGCAGAAAGCCCTGCTGATCGGCCTGATCCTGGCTCAGGCCCGGGCTGTCAGAAGCGACAGCGGCGTGGCGCCCATAATACTGCTGGATGAGGTCGCGGCCCATCTCGATTCCGTGCGCCGCTCGCGCCTTTATGCTACACTGCACGCGCTGGGCTGCCAGGTCTGGATGAGCGGCACCGATGCCTCGCTCTTCGCGGAGCTGGGACGGGATGCGGCGGTCTTCCGGGTGGAAGACGCAACTGTTTCGGATGTGACGGGAAATCAATGAACGACGACGACAAGAACAACGGCGCCGACGCCTATGGCGCGGATTCGATCAAGGTTCTGAAGGGCCTCGATGCGGTCCGCAAGCGCCCCGGTATGTATATCGGCGACACCGACGACGGTTCGGGCCTGCATCACATGGTCTATGAGGTGGTGGACAACGCCATCGACGAGACGCTGGCGGGTTACGCCGACCGCGTGACGGTGATGCTCAATGCCGATGGCACCGTCACCGACAATGGCCGTGGCATCCCCGTCGACATCCATCCAAGCGAGGGCGTGTCGGCGGCCGAGGTCATCATGACGCAGCTTCATGCGGGCGGAAAGTTCGACCAGAATTCCTACAAGGTGTCGGGCGGCCTGCACGGTGTCGGCGTTTCGGTGGTCAATGCGTTGTCATCGAAACTGCGGCTCACCATTTTCCGCAACGGCAAGGAGCATTTCATCAGCTTCACCCATGGCGACGCCGATGCGCCGCTTGCCGTCATCGGCGATGCGCCGGGAAGGCGCGGCACCGAAGTCACTTTCCTGGCCTCGACCGAAACCTTCACCAAAACCGAATATGATTTTGCCACGCTCGAGCATCGCCTGCGCGAGCTGGCCTTTCTCAATTCCGGGGTGCGCATTCTCCTCGCCGACAGGCGCGGCGTCGAGCCCAAGGATGTCGAGCTCTATTACGAAGGCGGCATCGGCGCCTTCGTGCGCTATCTCGATCGCGCCAAGCAGCCGGCGATCTCCGACCCCATCATGATCCGCGGCGAAAAGGATGGCATCACCACCGAATGCGCTCTGTGGTGGAACGACAGCTATCACGAGAACGTCCTGTGCTTCACCAACAACATTCCCCAGCGCGACGGCGGCACGCATCTCGCGGGCTTTCGTGGCGCCCTCACCCGCGTCGTCAACAACTATGCCAGCGAAAGCGGCATCGCCAAGAAAGAGAAGATCGCGCTGACCGGCGATGACGCGCGCGAAGGCCTGACCTGCGTGCTGTCGGTCAAGGTGCCGGACCCCAAGTTCTCGTCGCAGACCAAGGACAAGCTTGTTTCCTCGGAAGTGCGCCCGGTGGTCGAGGGCATGGTCAACGAGCAGTTGGGCGCCTGGTTCGAAGAGCATCCGGGCGAAGCCAAAAAGATCGTGGGCAAGGTGGTCGAGGCCGCGGCGGCGCGCGAGGCGGCGCGCAAGGCCCGCGATCTGACGCGGCGCAAGGGCGCCCTCGACATGGCGGGCCTGCCCGGCAAGCTCGCCGAATGCCAGAACCGCGATCCCGCGCAGACCGAAATCTTCATCGTCGAGGGCGACTCGGCCGGTGGCTCCGCCAAGCAGGCGCGCAACCGCGTGAACCAGGCGGTGCTGCCGTTGCGCGGTAAAATCCTCAATGTCGAACGCGCCCGCTTCGACAAGATGCTGTCATCGGCCGAGATCGGCACGCTGATCACGGCACTTGGCACCGGCATCGGGCGCGAGGAATTCAACATCGACAAGCTGCGCTACCACAAGATCATCATCATGACCGACGCCGATGTCGATGGCGCCCACATCCGCACGCTGCTGCTCACGTTCTTCTATCGCCAGATGCCCGAAGTGATCGAGCGCGGCCATCTCTACATTGCCCAGCCGCCGCTCTACAAAGTAAAGCGTGGTTCCTCCGAGCAATATTTGAAAGACAGCAAGGCGCTGGAAAACT
>JANLYR010000231.1:0-13960 GCA_031365765.1 Hyphomicrobiales bacterium
CCTTCGAACAGCTCACCGCCTATCTGGCGGCGGCCGAAAAGGAGAAGTGATCAGTCAACGGAGGAAATTGTCTTTTAACTTCCATCATGCGCGCGCTTGTCGCGGGCATCCTTTGTTATCGTAAAAGATAACCGGGTCGAGCCCGGTTATGATGAGAAGGGGAGAGAAGGGAAGGCGGAGGCGAAGGCTGAACCACTACGACACCACAAACCCGGCGATCTTCCGCGTTTCGCGCACGATGGGGGCGGCGATGGCGCGGGCCCGTTCGGTGCCGTCCTTGAGAACGCGCTCGACATGGCCTGGATCGGTTTGCAGGCGTTTGGTTTCCTCGCCGATGGGGCCCAGTCTCGCCACGGCCAGATCGGCCAGGGCGTTCTTGAAGATGGAAAAGGTGCCGCCGCCATATTGCGCCAGCACCTGGGCGACGGTCCCCGCCGACAGCGCGGCATAGATGCCCGCCAGGTTTTCGGCCTCGGGACGTCCCTTCAAGCCTGCGGCTTCGGAGGGCAGCGCGTCGGCGTCGGTCTTGGCCTTGCGGATTTTCCGGGCAATGGTGTCGGCGTCATCGGTGAGGTTGAGGCGCGACAAATCCGAGGGGTCCGACTTCGACATCTTCTTCGTCCCGTCGCGCAGGCTCATCACGCGCGTCGCGGGACCGGTGATGAAGGGCTCGGGCGGGGGGAAGAAAATCCCCTCATGGCCGGCGTCGGCGATGGCACCGGCAAAATCATTGTTGAACTTGTTGGCAATGTCGCGGGCCAGCTCCATATGCTGCTTCTGATCCTCGCCCACCGGCACATGCGTCGCGTGATAGGCCAGAATGTCGGCGGCCATCAGGTTGGGATAGATATAAAGCCCGACGGAGGCCGCCTCCTTGTCTTTCCCCGCCTTCTCCTTGAACTGCGTCATGCGGTTGAGCCAGCCGAGCCTTGCCACGCAACTCAAAATCCAGGCCAGCTCGGCATGCTCGGCCACCTGGGACTGGTTGAAGATAATCGATTTCGCCGGGTCCAGTCCGCAGGCGAGATAGGCCGCGGTCACATCGAGAATGGCTTTGCGCAATTCGCGCGGCTCCTGCCACACCGTGATCGCGTGCAGGTCGACCACGCAATAGATGCATTCATGCGTGTCCTGCATGGCGATCCAGTTGAGCATGGCACCGAGATAGTTGCCGAGATGCAGGTTGCCGGTGGGCTGCATACCGGAGAAGACGCGCGGAACGAAAGTGGACATGAATAATCCTTGCAAAGCCGCGCCGCTTATGCCCGCAATCCTTCGCCGTGAAAAGGGTTTGAGTGATGCCGGAACTGCCTGAAGTCGAGATCGTCACGCGGGGCCTGAAACCGGTGCTGGAGGGAAAGCGCGTGCAACGGGTGGAGCTTCGCCGCGACGGGCTGCGCTTCAAGTTTCCGGAGCGGTTTTCCGCCCGTCTCGAGGGCCGGACGATCCAGAGCCTGGCAAGGCGGGCCAAATACATCGTGGCCTCGCTCGATGACGGCAATTGCCTGCTGATCCATCTTGGCATGACCGGGCGTTTCAGCATCCTGACCCCGAGCGGCAGGACGAAAGTCCTTGGCGACTTCTATTACGAGGACGAGGCGGAAGCGTCAGGCGCCACGCACGACCATGTCGTCCTGACCCTCGATGACGGCACCCGCGTGATCTACAGCGATCCCCGCCGCTTCGGCGTCATGGATCTGTTTTCCCATAAGGAGGGCCACAAACTGTTGGACGGACTGGGCGTCGAGCCGCTGGGCAACGAATTCAACGCGCAGTATCTCGCCGCAAAGTTTACACAGAAGGCGGCCCCGCTGAAAGCCGCGCTGCTGGACCAGAAGATCGTCGCCGGGCTGGGCAACATCTATGTGTGCGAGGCGCTCTATCGCGCCAGGCTTTCACCCAGCCGCAAGGCGGGAACCCTGGCGCGCGGCCGGAAAATCGACGCGCGCCTCGAGGCGCTGGCACGCGATATCCGCGAGGTTCTGCGCGATGCCATCGCCTATGGCGGCTCGACGCTCCGCGATTTCGCCGGCGCCGATGGCGCGGCGGGGAATTTCCAGGAGCGCTTTCAGGTCTATGGCCGCGAAGGCGAACCCTGCCGCAACTGCGGCGCGGCGATCAAAAGGATCGTGCAGTCGGGCCGCTCCACGTTTTTCTGCAAGACCTGCCAGAAATAGTCACGCAACCAAGGACCGATCACGCCGGATAGATCACGCCTTTGCGGATGACGATGTTTCCATAGAGCCGTGTTTCGCCCGAGGCGATGATGGCGAAGCAGGCTTTGACCTTGCTGTAGAAGGCATCGCCGACCAGGGGCGTGATCTGTTGTTGCGGTTCGTGTCTTTTGACGACGGCGGCGAACTCGGCGAACACCGCTTCCATTCTGGCGGGATCGCCGTGGGCGGCTGGCCGCCACACAGCTTCGCCCACCATGTCGTCGACCGGCATGACCGAAAGCACCGCGTCGAGCAGGCGCGGTGCCATGTGCCCGTCCATGCGCACAAGGCGCCGCGCATGCTCTTCCGCTGGATAGTTGCCGTCGACAATGGCGATCTCGTCGCCATGTCCCATGGCGCGCAGCACGCGCAGAAGATCGGGGCCAAGCAGCGGATCGAGTCCCTTGAGCATCAGGCGGTCTCCTTGAACAACACGTCGCGGTCGATGATGAAATTGGCGAGCAGCGGCAGGCTTGCCGCCCCCATGGCGCGGGCATCCGCGCCGATCGTTCCCGACACGATGGCGAAGGGCGTGATCCAGCGCGTGTTGACCTGGGCCAGGCGCTCGCGCGTCTTCTCGACCAGCCTGTCGCGTAACGACGGCGGCATCGCGCCGTCGATGACGATGGCAGCACTTTCGACCACACTCGCCACCGCTGCGGCGGCGTGCGCCAGACCCATGGCCGCCGTTTCGAGCCAGCGCTCGAGTGGAGCTCCGAGTGCCGGCCAGTCCCCGCCATTGCGCCACAGCACATCCGGGTCGCCGCCCGCCTGGGTCAGTTCCCGCTCCAGCACGCAGAGCGACGCGGCGCCTATCAACTGTTGCGATCCGCCACCGCTCCGGGGGATTGGAATCGATCCCAGCGCGCCGGCATTGCCGCTCCGCCCCTGATACAGGCTGCCATTGAGGACAAGTCCGCCACCGGCGAAATAGCCGATATAGAAATATCCGTAGTCGCGGTATTCGCTGCCCTTGCCGAACAGCAGTTCGGCGGCGCAGGCAGCGGTGGCATCGTTGCAGAAATGAACAGGCCAGCCCAGCAGCGTTCCGATTTTCGCCGCAAGGTCGAAGTTCACCCATTCATCCGTGACTGCACCCGAAGGCTTGCCCGGCTCGTCGCCATACCAGGGCTCGAACGGCGCGGCGATCCCGATCCCGGCGATCCGGGCGCGCTCACGGGGTTTGAGATCGCTCGTCAGCGTCTCCGTTCCCTCCGCGACGAAGGCGAGAAGTTCGGCCGGTGTCGGGAAGTGATAGGGCCGGTGCAGCGTCCGGCGGATTTTTCCGGTGAGGTCGAGCAGCATCAGGTCGCCTGAGCGGCGGCCCACCTTGAGTCCGATCGAGAACGCGCCGTCGGGGTTGAGGGAAAACGGCACCAGCGGCTGACCCACCTTGCCGCGCTGCGGTTTTTCGCGCAGCAGCAGTCCGTCCCCTTCAAGCTGGCGGACAATCACCGACACCGTCTGCGCCGACAGTCCGGTGAAGCGGGCGATCTCGGCCTTGGGCAGGCTGGTGTGGCGGCGGATCAGCGACAGCGCGAGGCGCTCATTATAGAGGCGGACGCCCGTCTGCGAGGTACCCCGCGTGAGCAGGGATTGGCGTGGATTGGTGTTGCCTTTGGCCGGCAGTTTGGTCACGCGATTGTTTCCATTCATCCCGACAATCTCCGGCGGGGAGATCCATGTCAATAAATAAACCGGGGTGATTTATTATTGACCTATACGTCCCCGTCGGGCATGATAGGATGCGCGAAGAGACGGACCCAACCGTTTCTTTCAACCGTCAAAACAAACTTCATCGCCCTTCAGGGGCGTTTTATCCAAGGGAGGATCCTCGTGAAGTCCATTCTTAAAACCGCTCTTCTCGGCGCCGCCGCATTCGCGGTCATCGGTGTCGTACAGGCCCAGGCCGCCGGCATCGGCGCCTGCCTCATCACCAAGACCGACACCAACCCCTTCTTCGTCAAGATGAAGGAAGGCGCCACCGCCAAGGCGGGCGAACTCGGCGTCGATCTCAAGTCCTATGCCGGCAAGGATGACGGCGACAATGAAGGCCAGGTGGCTGCCATCGAAGCCTGCATCGCCGACGGCGCCAAGGGCATTCTGATCACGCCCTCCGACACCAAGGCCATCGTGCCCTCGATCAAAAAGGCCCGCGACGCAGGCATTCTGGTGATCGCCCTCGACACCCCGCTCGAGCCCATCGACGCCGCCGACCAGACCATGGCGACGGACAATTTCGAGGCGGGCCGCCTGATCGGCGCCTATGCCGCAGCGAAGCTCGGCGACAAGGCCAAGGATGCCAAGATCGGCTTCCTCGACATCAACCCGAAGCAGGTCACCGTCGACGTGCTGCGCGACCAGGGCTTCATGAAGGGCTTCGGCATCGACATCAAGGATGCGAATGTCATCGGCGATGAAGACGATGCCAGGATCGTCGGTCACGACTATACCAACGGCAATCCGGAAGGCGGCCGCAAGGCCATGGAGAACCTGCTCCAGATCAATCCGGACATCAATGTGATCCACACCATCAACGAACCCGCGGCCGCCGGCGCCTATGAAGCGCTGAAGGCCGTCGGCAAGGAGAAGGACGTGCTGATCATGTCGGTCGACGGCGGTTGCCCGGGTGTCAAGAACGTCGCCGAAGGCATCATCGGCGGCACTTCGCAGCAGTATCCGCTGCTGATGGCCGCGATGGGTATCGAGGCGATCAAGAAGTTCGCCGACTCGGGCGAGAAGCCCGGCGTCACCGAAGGCAAGAACTTCTTCGACACCGGTGTCACGCTCATCACCGACGCGCCGGTTGACGGCGTTCCTTCGATCACCACGAAGGAAGGTCTGGCCAAGTGCTGGGGTTGATCGCCGATCGATTTCGGTGAATGATCCACTGAACACGGAAGGGCGGTCCTCGTGGCCGCCCTTTTCATAACAGGCACCAAGTGCCGATCGGGAGGGTGGGAGATGGCGCAGGCGCAGGAATTCGAAAAAGCACTGGATCAGAGCGACGCGTCGGTCGTGTCTTTCGACGATCCTCACAAGTCCTTCCTGAAAAACGCGCAGCACATGCTGCACTCGAACCAGGCCGCTGTCCCGCTCATCGTGCTGATCATCTCGATCGCCATTTTCGGCGTGCTGGTCGGCGGCAAGTTCTTCAACGCCTTTTCGCTCACCCTCATCATCCAGCAGGTCGCCATCGTCGGCATCGTCGGCGCCGCGCAGACACTGGTGATCCTCACCGCCGGCATCGATCTCTCGGTCGGCGCCATGATGGTTTTGTCCTCCGTCGTCATGGGGCAGTTCATCTTCCGCTACGGTTTGCCGGTGCCCTTCGCCATCCTGATCGGGCTGGGGTGTGGCGCCTTGTGCGGCTTCATCAACGGCTGGCTGATCGCCCACATGAAATTGCCGCCGTTCATCGTGACGCTCGGCACCTGGCAGGTGTTCAACGCCACCAAATATATCTATTCGCGCAACGAAACGATCCGCGGCCAGGATATCGAAGCGCAGGCCCCGCTGCTGCAGATCTTTGGAACCCAGATCAAGTTCGGTGGCGCCGTATTCACGCTCGGTGTCATCTTCATGGTGCTGCTCGTGCTGTTCCTCTGGTATGTGCTCAACTACACCGCCTGGGGACGAAGGCTGTACGCGGTGGGCGACGATCCCGAAGCCGCCGATCTGGCGGGCGTTCCCGTCAAGCGCATGCTGCTCACCGTCTATACGCTGTCGGGCCTGATCTGCGGCATTGCCGGCTGGGTGCTCGTAGGCCGCATCGGCTCGGTGTCGCCGACTTCGGGCGAATTCGCCAATATCGAATCGATCACCGCCGTGGTGATCGGCGGCATCTCGCTGTTCGGCGGGCGCGGCTCGATCCTCGGCATGATCTTCGGCGCGCTCATTGTCGGCGTGTTCTCGCTGGGCTTAAGGCTTTACGGCGCCGACGCGCAATGGACCTATCTGTTGATCGGCGTCTTGATCATCGGCGCCGTCGCCGTCGACCAGTGGATCAGAAAGGTGGCAGGCTGATGGAACCGATCCTTACCGCGCGCGGCCTGGTCAAGCGCTATGGCCGCGTCACCGCCCTCGACAATGCCGATTTCGATCTCTATCCGGGCGAAATCCTCGCCGTCATCGGCGACAACGGGGCGGGGAAATCGACCTTGATCAAGGCGATCTGCGGCGCCGTCACTCCCGACGAGGGCGAGATCAGGCTCGAAGGCAAGGTGCTCAACTTCAAGACGCCGATGGATGCCCGCAATGCCGGCATCGAGACGGTGTACCAGAATCTGGCGCTGTCGCCAGCGCTGTCGATTGCCGACAACATGTTTCTGGGGCGCGAGATCAGGAAACCGGGGCCGCTGGGCTCGGTTTTGCGCATGCTCGACCGCAGCGCCATGGAAAAGCGGGCCCGCGCCAAGCTTTCGGAACTGGGCCTGATGACCATCCAGAACATTTCACAGGCGGTCGAAACCCTGTCGGGCGGTCAGCGTCAGGGCGTGGCGGTGGCGCGTGCCGCGGCCTTTGCCGCCAAGCTCATCATCATGGACGAGCCCACCGCCGCATTGGGCGTCAAGGAATCGCGCCGCGTGCTCGAACTGATCCTCGACGTCAAGCGCCGCGGCCTCCCCATCGTTCTCATCTCGCACAACATGCCGCATGTGTTCGAGGTGGCGGACCGCATCCATATCCACAGGCTTGGCCGGCGGCTGTGCATCATCGACCCCAAGGAATACCGCATGTCGGAAGCGGTGGCCTTCATGACGGGGGCGAAGGAGCCGCCGCCCGAAGTCCTCGCCGCCTGAGGTTGGCGATGGCCGATCTCGCCGAACTGGTCGAGCGCATCCGGCGCAAAGCGGCCGGAACCCCACGCACCATGGTGGCGATCGCGGGAGCGCCGGCGTCGGGAAAATCGACCCTCGCCGCCGCTATAGCCGAGTCGCTGATAGAGTCCGGCGAGACGGCGATCGCCGTACCCATGGACGGCTTTCACTTCGACGATGCGGTGCTGAACGCGCGCGGCCACCGTCCGAGGAAGGGTGCGCCCTTCACCTTCGACGTCGCGGGGTTCGAGGTGCTGCTCAAACGCATCCGGGCAAACGAGGCGGAGATCGCCATTCCGGTGTTCGACCGTTCTATGGAACTGTCGCGCGCCGCCGCCGCCATCATCGACGGCAAAACCCGCTTCATTCTGGTCGAGGGCAATTACCTGCTGCTGCGCCAGCCGCCCTGGGACAGGCTGCGCCCGCTGTTCGACATGACGATCTATCTCGACGTTGCAAAGGACGAGCTCGAACAGCGCCTGATCAAGCGCTGGCTCGATCACGGCTTCGACATGGCCTATGCCACGAACTGGATCGCGTCGAACGACATGCCGAACATTCTCGCCGTCATCAACAACAGCGCCCCCGCCGATCTGACGCTATAATTTTCGGATAGCCTGCCGCGAGAGGGCTCCGAAACCGGACGGGTATTTTTTCTGTGAGGGCTCTCCGGTGCCTCATCTCCCCACGGGCGCATCCTTGTGCAGCAGTCCTTCCGCCTTGAGCTCTTTCCACAAGGCCTTGGGGATCGTGGCGCTCATGGTCTTGACATTCATTGCCACCTCGCGCGGCCGGGCGGCACCGGGGATCACGCTCACCACGGAGGGGTGCAGCAGCGGAAAGCGCAAGGCCGCTTCGGCGAGCTTCACCTTGTGGCGCCTGCACACGGCCTCGATCCGCGCCACGCGCTCGAGAATGGTTTTCGACGCGGGTTCGTAATCGTAGTAGGCGCCAGGCTTCGGCCCGGTTGCGAGAATGCCTGAATTGTAGGGTCCGCCCAGCACGATGCCGATGCCGCGTTCCTCGCACTTGGGCAGGAAAGACTCGAGCGCCTCCTGTTCGAGCAACGTATAGCGACCGGCAAGCAGGAAAAGGTCGAAGTCGCCCCGCTGCATCATCGTCTCGCACACCTGCCATTCGTTGACGCCGCCGCCGAAGGCCCGGATCACGCCTTGGCCGCGCAGTTCGACCAGCGCCTTGTAGCCGCCGGCCATGAAGGTTTCGAGCCGTGCATCGCGCGCCGCCTCGGACCCATGGGTGAACACGTCGATGTCATGGGCGAAGACGATGTCGATGCTGTCGATGCCGATCCGTTCGAGCGAGGCGTCGAGCGAGCGCATCACGCCGTCATAACTGTAGTCGAAGACCTCGCGCCTGGACGGTGTGTCGAAGAACTTGCCGATGCCGGTCCGCTCCGACGGCTTGCACACTTCGAGGAGCCGCCCGATCTTGGTCGAGACCACATAGTCGGAGCGCTTCTTGCCGCGCAGGAAATGATTGAGCCGCGTTTCGGAAAGGCCCAGGCCGTAAAGCGGTGCCGTGTCGTAATAGCGAAGCCCCGCCTTCCATGCCGCATCGAAGGTGGCCGTGGCCTCGTCTTCGGACCAGGATTGATAGAGATTGCCCAGCGGCGCCGTGCCGAAGCCCAGTTCGGTCAGTGCGATGGTTGCGCCAGATGGGGCCTTGAAACGCCGCTTCTTCATTCTTTTCCCTCTCCATTGTGATCGGCCGTGCCTCCATGTTAGTTTGAATTGAACCCCGCGCAATATGGAAGTCCCATGGATCTGGCCCCCAAAACTCCCCGCATGCTTCGCCTTAACGCCGCCGACAACGTTCTTGTCGCGGTCGATGCCGTGGCCAAGGGCGAAACAGCGCCGGAAGGCATCGTGGCCAGCGACCGCATCATGAAGGGCCACAAGATGGCGGCGGCACCGATCGCCACGGGCGAGCCCGTGCGCAAGTTCGGCCAGATCATCGGTTTTGCGAAAAACGATATCGCCACGGGCCAGTGGGTGCACGAGCACAATACCGGCGTGCACGATTTCGACCGCGACTATGCGTTCGCCCAGGATGCCAAACCCGAAGACATCCTGCCGCTGGACCAACAGGCTACGTTCCAGGGCTACCGCCGCGCCAATGGCAAGGTCGGCACGCGCAACTATATCGGCATCATGACGAGCGTGAACTGCTCGGCCACCGTCGCCAGCTACATCGCGCAGGAAGTGAACCGCTCCGGCATCCTCAAGGATTATCCCAATATCGACGGCGTCGTGGCGCTGCTCCAGGACAATGGCTGCGTCATCGATTATCGCGGCGCCATCTTCGACATCCTGAAGCGCACCTCCTGGGGCTATGCCACCAATCCCAACATGGGCGGCGTGATGATGGTGGGGCTGGGTTGCGAGGGCTTCCAGATTCCGCGCTTCAAGGAGGCCTACAACATCGTCGAGGGCGACACCTTCCGCACCATGACCATCCAGGAGACGGGCGGCACGCGCAAGACCGTGGCGGCGGGCGTCGAGGCGGTGCGCAAGATGCTTCCCTTTGTCAACGATGCCAAGCGCGAAACCTGCCATGCCTCGGACCTGATCGTGGCGCTGCAATGCGGCGGCTCCGACGGCTATTCCGGCATCACCGCCAATCCCGCTCTGGGCGCGGCGGTCGACATTCTGGTGCGTCAGGGTGGCACCGCCATCCTCTCCGAAACCCCCGAAATCTATGGCGCCGAGCATCTGTTGACGCGCCGGGCGGCGACCCGCGAGGTGGGCGAGAAGCTCATCGGCATCATCCACTGGTGGGAGGATTATGCCAGGCGCAACAACATGGAGATGAACAACAATCCCTCGCCTGGCAACAAGCTGGGCGGATTGACCACGATTCTCGAAAAGTCGCTGGGTGCGGCCGCCAAGGGCGGCACCACGACGCTTCGCCATGTTTACCATTACGCCGAACAGGTGACCGGCAAGGGCTTCGTCTTCATGGATACGCCGGGCTATGACCCGGTTGCCGCCACAGGGCAGGTGGCGGGCGGCGCCAATCTCATCTGTTTCACCACGGGACGGGGCTCGGCTTACGGCTGCAAGCCGGTGCCATCGATAAAACTGGCAACGAATTCAGATATATACCGCCGCATGGTCGAGGATATGGACATCAATTGCGGCGACGTTCTCGAAGGCGTCACGATCGAACGCAAGGGCCAGGAAATCTTCGACCAGATGCTGCGGGTGGCGTCGGGCGAGCGCTCGAAGTCGGAAGAGCTTGGCTATGGCGACAACGAGTTCGTGCCCTGGCAGGTCGGCGCCGTGATGTAACGGTTTTGAAGCCTTCTTTGGAACATCATTACCGGCAAACAGTTGGGCTTGCGGAGGCATCCGGCCATCCGAGGGGTGAATGGGCTTTTTTTTCAGGCGGCGCAGGCGGCGTAGGAAAGCCCCCGAACGGGTAGAGCCGAAGCTCTACCGGCAAGGCTCCATCCCCGGTCCCGAGCGCAAGCGTCCAAGGCGCCGCCGCTCGTTCCTCGGATCGCTGATCTCCCTGGCTTTCATGCTGATGATCGGGGGCTCGGTCGCGCTTGCGATGGGGGCGGGTTATGTCTGGCTGTCGCTGGACCAGAAAGGGCTTCTGCGGATTCCCGCCCGCGAGCCCGGCATCATGCTGCTCGCCGCCGATGGCAGCGTGCTGGCCGAGCAGGGTGCGTTCTTCGGTGACCAGGTACGGATCAGCGAATTGCCGGACTATGTGCCCAACGCCATCATCGCCATCGAGGACCATCGCTTCCGCTCGCATTTCGGCGTTGACCCGGTGGGCCTGTTCCGCGCCGCGGTCGAGAATTACCGGGCGGGACACGTGGTCCAGGGCGGCTCCACCATTACCCAGCAATTGGCCAAGAACCTGTTTCTCAAACCCGACCGCACGCTTGAACGCAAGATGCAGGAAGCGCTGCTGGCGGTGTGGCTCGAAACAAAGTTCTCCAAGGACGAGATCCTGCAGCTCTATGTCAACCGCGTCTATTACGGCCAAGGCGCCACCGGGATCGAGAAGGCGGCACAGGTTTACTACAACAAGACGGCGTCGGAACTGACGCTGGCGGAGGCCGCGACTCTGGCGGGGCTCCTGAAGGCGCCGTCCAACTACAATCCCGCGGCTCACCCGGAAGCCGCCGCCGAGCGCGCCAAACTGGTGATCGATGCGATGACGGGAGAGGGCTTCATCACCGCGCGCGAAGCCGGACGCGCCATCAGCGCACCGGCCACCGTGGTTGCCTCCGATTACATTCCGGCGACGCAGTATGTGGTGGACTGGGTCAACGAGCAGTTGCCGCAGCTCATCAGCGATTATGACCAGTCGATCATCGTCGAGACCACAATCGACACCAAATTGCAGGCGCTGGCCGAGAAGTCGCTGCGCCAGCGCCTGAGCGAAGAAGGCGCCAAGCTCAATGTCAGCCAGGCCGCGATGGTGCTGATGGATACGGCGGGCGCGGTGAAGGCGATGGTGGGCGGACGCTCCTACAAGCGGAGCCAGTTCAACCGGGTGACCAAAGCCAGACGCCAGCCGGGCTCCGCCTTCAAGCCCTTCGTTTATCTGGCGGCACTGGAACAGGGTTTCGGCCCCGATTCGATCGAGATCGACGAGCCGGTCAAGTTCGGCGATTGGGAGCCCGAAAACTACCGGCGCAAATATCTGGGCCCGGTCACGCTCAGAAAAGCGCTGGCCCTGTCGCTCAATACAATTTCGGCCAAGCTGACGAGTTATGTCGGTCCCGAAGCCGTGGGTGCTGCGGCCCACCGGATGGGCATCACCTCACCGCTGGGCAACGAGATTTCGATTGCGCTGGGCACGTCCGAAGTGACCCCGCTCGAACTGACGGCGGCTTTCGTGCCCTTCGCCAATGGCGGAACACCGGTCGTTCCCTATGCGGTGAGCCGCATCGTGACGCGCGACGGCAAGGTGCTCTATGAGCGCGGCGGCGACGGCTTCGGCCAGGTGATTTCGATCTATGACGTGGCCGCGATGAATGCGATGCTGCGGGGCGTGGTCACCGGCGGCACCGCCAGGCGGGCCCAGTTCGGCAATTTCGAGATCGCGGGCAAGACCGGCACCAGCCAGGATTATCGCGACGCCTGGTTCGTGGGTTACACCAGCTATCTGGTGGCAGGCGTGTGGGCCGGAAACGATGACAATTCACCGACCCAGAAAGTGACCGGCGGCTCGATCCCCACCGCCATCTGGAAGGATGTGATGGAAGAGGCCCATGCCGGGTTGCCGCCCAGGCCTCTCCCCGGCGACGGCGAAACAGGCGGGCTCGACCAGGTCGCCATGAATCCCGGCGAATACGATCTCTCCGGCAGGCCCGATCCCGGTGCGGGCGAAGGCGGCTTCCTCGATACGCTGGGTGGCCTGTTCGGCGGCAACAAACCGGAAAAGCCGATCCCTCAGCAGCGCCAGAAAAAAACCGCCTTCGACAAGCTCAAGGGCAAGTCAGACAACTGACGTTCTGGGCCGGATGCGGTGCAGGCTCTGGCCATTGGCCTTGAGCCATTTCCGCGACGCAGCCGCATGCGGGCAGTGGCGGAGCACCAGGCGCCAGTATTGGGGACCGTGATTCATGTGGCGAAGATGCGCCACCTCATGGGCCGCCACATAATCGAGCACGTAAGGCGGCGCCAGCACGAGGCGCCATGAATAGGAAAGCTGGCCCGTGGCCGAGCAAGAACCCCAGCGGCTCTTCTGGTCGCGCACGCTCAAATTCCGGAAGCTGACACCCATCGCCTCCGCGTAAGCCAGCGAAGCCCGCAGGAGATCGTCTTTGGCCTGGCCCTTCAACCAGTCGGTGAGACGGCGCGCCACATGCGGCAGGTCGCCCGTAACCTCGATCGCCCTAGCTTCGCGATCGAGCCGCACCGTGCCGCGCCGGACCGGCAGATGGCGGATTTCGTGCAATTCACCGCGCAGCGGCAGCGACTGGCCAGGCGCCATCGGGGTGGGCGCCACCTGGCGGGTGAGCCGGGCGGCGAGCCAATCGGCCGAGCGCTCCGCGAAGTCGAGTGCTTTCTGGCGTGAAACGCCTTTCGGTACGGTGAGCACGGCGGCGTTGCCTTCGCTGTTGAGGCGAAGCACCAGCCGCTTTGCCCGGGCATTGCGGCGGAACACCAGTTCGATATCCCGCCCGCCAGCGACAAGGCGCGCCGGTTCCAGCGGTTTTGGAGCAAACAGGCGCCGGGTCGCGCGGAACAATCCCGCCATCAGGCGTTGGCGTTCACGAATTTGACGATGCGGGGCACGATCTCGGTGCGGAAACGCGAGCCGTTGAACACGCCGAAATGCCCGACACCGGGTTGCAGGTAGTGCAGCTTCTTTTCAGCCGGGAGACTGGAGCACAGATCATGCGCCGCCTCGGTCTGGCCCACGCCGGAAATATCGTCGCGCTCGCCCTCGACCGTCATCAGCGCCGTAGCCTTGATCCGCGATGGATCGACCAGACGGCCGCGATGCACGAAACTGCCTTTCGGCAGATCGTGGTTGACGAAGACGCGCTCCACCGTCTGCAGATAGAATTCCGCCGTTAGGTCCATGACGGAAAGATATTCGTCATAGAACTCGCGGTGCTTCTCCGCCGAATCGCCGTCGCCTTCGACGAGGTGCCAGTAGAGTTCGCGATGCGCATCCATGTGGCGGTCGAGATTCATCGTCATGAAGCCGCCAAGCTGCAGGAACCCCGGATAGACGTCGCGCAGCGCGCCGGCATGCGGGAACGGCACCTTCATGATGACATTCTGGCGGAACCATTCCATGCCGCGTTTTTCGGCCAGGCGATTGACGGCGGTCGGTTTGCGCCTTGTGTAGATGGGGCCGCCCATGAGGATAATGGTGGAAGGCGCTGCCGCGTCGCCCACCTCGTTCATCAGCGCCGCGGCGGCGAGA
>JANLYR010000258.1:0-7010 GCA_031365765.1 Hyphomicrobiales bacterium
CCGTCACTTCGCTCGTGCCGCTGTTCATCCTGTGGATCGGCATCGGCATCGAACAGCGCATCACCGTCATCTTTTTCGGCACCTTCTTCCAGCAGCTCGTGATGATCGCCGACGAGGCGCGTTCCGTCTCGCGTGACCTGCTCAACGCCTCCTACACGTTGGGCACGCGGCGCCGCGATGCGGTGTGGCACGTCATCTTCCCCGCTTCGCTGCCGGGCATCCTGCACATCCTCCGCGTCACCATGGGCTGGGCCTGGACCTATCTGGTCGTGGCCGAACTGGTCGCCGCCAACAGTGGGCTCGGCTTCATTTCGCTCAAGGCCATGCGGGGCTTCCAGGTCGACACCATTTTCCTTGCGATCCTGCTCATCGGGCTTCTCGGGATGATTTCGGATTTCGCCTTCCGCCTGGCGCGGCGCTGGCTGGCGCCGTGGGCCGATTGATGAGCGAACGCGGAAGTCTGTCGATCGAGCAGGTGTCGCTCACCTATGGCCGCGATGCGAAACGCGTGCTGGCCCAGCCCATGGTGACGCGGAGGATGTGCAGGATGCCGGGCAGTGCCGCGGGAAAGATCACATGCCACACCGCGTCGCGGCGGCGCGTTCCCAGCGTATAGGAGGCATTGAGCAGGTCGCGCGAGACCGAGCGTGCTTCGTCGGCGATCATCACGAGCTGCTGGAAGAAGGTGCCGAAAAAGATGACGGTGACGCGCTGTTCGATGCCGATGCCGATCCACAGGATGAACAGCGGCACGAGCGAAGTGACGGGCAGGTAGCGGATGAAATTGACCAGGGGCTCGAGTGCCGACTGCACGATCTTGTAGGTGCCCATATAGAGGCCGAGCGGCACCGCGATGGCGGCCGAGATGAAGAAGCCGAGCAGCACGACCCTGACGCTGGCCCAGATGTGGAAGAACAGCGTGCCATCGGCCGCCATGGTGTAGCCCCGCGCCAGGACGGCGCCGGGGACGGGCAGGAACATCTCCATGACGAAACCGCCATAGGCGGCGATCGCCCAGGCCGAAAGGACGATGAGCCACACCGCGGCACCCGCGAGCGTGGCGGTCAATGGCGGAATGTCGCCGAAAGGCGTGGCAAACCGTTGCAGGAGCGTGCGGCGCGTCATGGGAGTTCCTTGGCGTCTTCCATCCCTAGTGCATGGAAGCGGGAAGGGGAACGCCCTTTTGGCGGCGCTAGCTGCGGAACTGCTTGATGAGGCTCGCCAGACTTTGCTGCGGGACGTGCTGGCCCATCTGGGCCTGCGGCCGGGGGAAAGGGGGCGGAGCCGGGATATGCGGCGGCGGCGTGACGCTCGCCTGAATGGGCTGGCGCCGCAGGATCGAATGCGACGAGGCGGGCGCGGAAATGGGTGGCAAGCCCTGTGCCGGCGCGGCGGCGGGTGTTTCCGCTGTGTAGGACGCGCCATCCGGATTGAAGCTCTGGGCCCGCCAGCGGTTGACGATTTCCTGCATGAAATTCTCGTCCGGCAATTCGCGGGCCCAATTGCGGGTGAAGGAGGTGGAGTTGCTGCTGGGCAGGCAATCGGCCGGCAGCAGGTCGAACTTCATCCGCGTTGGAAGGGCCACGCCCTCGCCGAAGGTGATGGCTTCGCCCGTGCCCATGGTGGTCATGAATTCAAGCAGGCTTGCCGCTGCGTCCGAAATGCCGGCGCGCAGGATCTGCTGGTCGCGCTCGTTGCTGAGCCGCATCGAAAAGATGGTCGAGCACTGCGACAGGATGGTGGGATCGAGTTCGGCCGGGCGCTGCGACACGATGCACAGCGACACCCCGTATTTGCGGCCTTCCTTGGCGATGCGCGAAATCGCCCGCTTGGTCGGCTCGAATCCCAGCGTCTTGTCGATGGGCACATAGCGATGCGCCTCTTCGCATACGAAGGTGATGGGAATGCGCCCCGCACTCCACACGCCGAAATCGAAAGCAAGCCTGGCCAGGACCGAGACCACGACGTTGATGATTTCCGACGGCAGGCCGCCGAGTTCGAGAATGGCGATGGGTTTGCCCGCGACCGGAACGCGGAACAGGCGCGCCAGAACCTGCGCCATGGTGTCCTGCACGGTCAGGCTGCCGAACATGAAGGCGTAGCGGGGATCGCGCGAGATCGCCTCGACGCGCGCTTTCAGCCGCTTGTAGGGCGCCAGTTCGCCCCGCATGTCGAGCTTGCCGATATATTCTTCGAGGAGCCCGGTCAGATCGGAAGTGCGGTAGGGAATGGGCGTGTCGACGCCGACATTGTTGGGCTCCGAGGGTTCGCGGCCCCGCACGATTCCCGCCCGGTCGCGGCGCTGGTTGCTCATATAGCGCAGCTTGGCCTGCGGGATCAGTTCACGCAGAACCTCGGTATCGGCCTCGCGGTTGCTTTGTTGGCCAACGAGGATTTCCACGATCTCGTCGAAGTTCAACAGCCAGAAGGGCAGGTTCATGTTGTCGGGCGTGATGACTTCGGCCAGTTCCTTGAACGACTGCGAATATTCGCGGTGAACGTCGAGGAGAAGCACATGGGCCTGCGGATTGCGTTCGAGAATGCGGCGGAGGATCAGTGCCACGGCGCAGGATTTACCGGTGCCGGTCGTTCCCAGAACGGCGAAATGCTTGCCCAGCATCTCGTCGATCTTGACCATCGCCGGGATGCCTGAATCCTGCTGGACGTGACCGATGCGCACCGCCGAATCGGCGTCGCACGCATAGGCTTTCTCCAACTCCGCCTTGCTGGCGCGATACACGGTATCGCCGAGCGAGGGATAGCACGAGATGCCGCGCCGGAAGGCGATCGGGCGGCCGCTGTCGTCCTTGGGAAGCTCGCCGATGAATTCGACCTCGACGATGCGCAGTTCCTTTTCGTCCTGGCCGTGCGACGGCATGGGCGAACTCAGCGCCGAAACCATGGCAAGGGAACTGGTCTTGGGCGTATCGACCTTGAGCAGCGTTCCAATTTCGGGGCTCTTGGTCTGATGGCCGCGCGAGGCTTCGCTGTCGGCGTCGAGAAGGATGATGGCGTGCGCGCCGGTGACCGCAACGATGCGGCCGATATTATCCAGCGGCTGGGAATGCAGAGAAGCGGGAAGGGGGCCGGCGGAGGGTTGGCGGTACATGGCGTTGCTCATCACTGCGGATTGAAATCGGAAGCGGTGGGAAGAATGATCGTCACCCGCGTGCCCGCGCCCTTTTGCGAATCGATACGAAGGTCGCCGCCATGCATGCGGGCCAGCGCATAGGCGATGGGCAGCCCCAGCCCCGTGCCTTCATGCTTGCGGTTGAAGCCGGTATCGACCTGGCCGAATGGCCGCATGGCGATATCGACATCGGACGGCGACATGCCGGCACCCGTATCGGTGATCGACAGCGTGGCGAAACCGGGCTGCCAGGGTGCGACATCGACCGTGACGCGGCCGCCGGCCGGAGTGAACTTGATCGCATTGCCGAGAACATTGATGAGGATCTGCTTCATGCGAAGAGGATCGCCCAGCACTTTCGGCATCGCGGGCGAAATCGACGTTTCGATGGGAATGTTCTTTTCCCTGGCCTTGGCGGCAACGATGGTGATGCACGATTCCAGCACCGGCTGAATCTCCACCGGTTCGAGATCGACGGTGAGTTTTCCCGCCTGAATCTTGGAAACATCGAGAATGCCGTTGATCAGCGCGAGCAGGTGTTCGGCCGCCTGCTTGATGTAGCCGGAATACTGTTTGACCCGTTCGGGTGCGGTGATGTTCTGGGTGGCCAGCATTTCGGAGAAGCCGATGATGGCATTCAGCGGCGTGCGCAGTTCGTGGCTCATGTTGGCGATGAATTCCGACTTCGCCTTGGAAGCGAGTTCGGCATCGACCTTGGCGGCGCTCAGCGCCACGGACTGTTTGTGATGGCGGACCGACACGCCGAAATGGTCGGAATATTCCGCCATCAGCGAACCTTGCCTGAACCAGTCGCCCCCGAATGTACGCATGCACAACCTTCCTCTCGGGCAGCAGTAAACAGTCGAACGTCTCAATTCCCAGTTAAGATGATCGGCAAACTCCAACCCTTCTATGCGCGCGCTTAAGCTGGTACACTGCGCGCAACGCAATGTTTTGAGCGGCTGCCGCTCCGGTTTTCGTCGAGCGCGGTTGTTCCTGGAAGGTTGATGTGCACTGGGCAAACGGGGCCGGCGATGAGCGCGGCCGGCGAAGGCCGGGGCCACCGCGGGGAGGTTCGGCACCGCCAATACACGCAGCGAATGCCATCCTCTATGGCGCGCTGGATCTTGGCACCAACAACTGCCGGTTGCTGATCGCCACGCCCAGCGGCGGCGGGTTCACCGTAGTCGATGCGTTTTCCCGCATCGTGCGCCTGGGCGAGCGCCTGAGCCGCACCGGCCGGTTGCACGACCAGGCCATGAGCCGCACCGTCGAGGCGCTGCGCGTCTGCGCCAACAAGCTGAAATGGCGCAAGGTCACGCGCGTGCGGCTGGTGGCGACGGAAGCCTGCCGCATGGCGGAGAACGGCGGCGATTTCATCAGCAGGGTGGAAAGCGAAACCGGACTGAAGCTGGAAGTGATCGACCGCGAGACCGAGGCGCTGCTGGCCGCGACCGGCGCCGAACCCCTGGTGCATCCGGGTTCCGAAAGCGTGCTGGTGTTCGACATCGGCGGCGGATCGACCGAACTCATGTGGATGGTGAAAAACGGCGAGCGCTACAAGATCGCCGCCTGGACCTCGCTTCCCATGGGCGTCGTCACCATTTCCGAAATGTTCGGCGGTGGCATGGATGTGTCGCCCGCCTCGTTCCAGGCGATGCGCGATCACCTTCGGCCGCTGATGTCGGACTTCGCCGCGCGCGTGCGTGCCGTAACCGGGGGTGCGGCGTTTCCCTCGCATCTTCTGGGAACGTCCGGCACCGTCACCACCATTGCCGGGGTGAAGCTCGGCCTTGCCCGCTATGACCGCTCCAGGGTAGATGGCTGCTGGCTCGACAGCGCGGCGATCGGCGAGGTGACGCGCGATCTGCTCGCCATGAGTTACGAGGAGCGCGCCTCAAGCCCGTGCATCGGGCGCGAGCGCGCCGACCTGGTGCTGGCGGGCTGCGCCATTCTCGAGGAAATTCGCCTGGCCTTTCCCGCGACCCGCATCCGCGTCGCCGACCGGGGTTTGCGCGAAGGCATCCTCACCATGCTGATGAAGGAAGACGGCACTTACGGAAAATCGCCATGAGCCGCCCCGGCAGCGGCAAGGCGGCAAGCGGCAGCAGGCGGTTGACGGTGCGCGTCAAGACCGGCAAGGGCCGCACCGTTTCGCAGAAAATCTGGCTCGAACGCCAGCTCAACGACCCTTACGTGCAGGCGGCGAAGAAGCAGGGCTTTCGCTCGCGTGCCGCCTTCAAGCTGATCGAGATCGACGACAAGTATCGCTTCCTCAAGCCGGGCGGCCGCGTGGTGGATTTGGGCGCTGCACCCGGCGGCTGGAGCCAGGTGGCGGCGGACCGGGTACAGGCGGGGCAGGGCAAGGGCCAGGTCATCGCCCTCGACATGCATGGCGTCGATCCGATTCCTGGCGTCACCATCTTCAAGAAGGATTTCTACGACGAGGACGCGGTCCAGCTTCTGACCGAAACGCTGGGCGGCGAAAAGGCCGACGCGGTGCTCTCCGACATGGCGGCGCACGCGACGGGCCATCGCCAGACCGACCACATCAACATCATGGCGCTGGCCGAAGCGGGCTACGATTTCGCCAGGCAGGTGCTGAAGCCCGGTGGCACCTATCTGGCCAAGGTGCTGCGCGGTGGTACCGAGGGCCAGATGCTGAAACTGCTGAAACAGGACTTCGCCACGGTCCGGCATGTGAAGCCGATGGCCAGCCGCGACGACTCGGCCGAGCTATTCGTGCTGGCTACGGGGTTCAGGGGATAGCCTCGCACGGGTCTGGGTTGTAAACTCTGTCCAAAGGAGTCGCTGGCATGGTTGCGCTTGAACTTTTGCAGGCTTACAGCCGGGGTGAAATCACCCGGCATGAGATTGAGGAACAGTCGCAGCAGGCTATAAGTTTCGGCACGCTGCTCGGGATGCTTCACCAGCATCGCCTGCCGCTGCCGCGTTTCCGCAGCGATCCGCAATCGGTGGGCGTTGGCCTCATCCGGCAGTTGGCGGAGAGAGCGAAAGCCCATGCCCGCTGACCTCTCCGCCAAACTGATCGTCATGGATACGGGCCCGCTCATTACGTTGGCCGCGGCGGACAGTCTCGACTTCCTCTTATATCCCGGCGTGCCGGTTTATGTTCCGGACGCCGTGCTTTACGAAGCGACCCGCGACAGTGCGGTACTGGGTGCGGCGGAAATCCTGGAATGGGTGCAGAAAAACAGCGAGCGCGTACAATCCATCAGCACCAGCGTATTTTTCAACTTCGTCGAATTGCGGGAGAAAAATTCAGCCTGGCGGGAGAAGGATCTGGGTGAGCGCGCCGCCATCGAAGCCATCCACGACGCCATTCATCTTGACCAAGATGAGCGCGCCATTCTGATGACCGAGGATGACCGCGTGCTGCGAAGGGTGCTGGTGATCGAGTCGGAACTGACCAATCGGATGATTCCCGTGACAACCAGCGATTTCCTCTTTGCCCTCGAAAGCGCGCAGCGGATTAACTCGGTCGAGGAAATTTATCGCCGCGCCGAAGACGCCGGACGCCTTGCGAGCCGGCGCTCCATCCTCTCCGATCAGCATGAGAAGGCAAGGCGGGCTGTAGAACAGTTGCTTAACCGTCAATGATCAAAACCCGGAGTTTGCCATGACCGATAAGCTGATTTTCTACACCAATCCCATGTCGCGCGGGCGGATCGCGCGCTGGATGCTGGAGGAAGTGGGCCAGCCCTACACGGCCGAGGTTCTCGAATTCGGCACAACCATGAAGGCGCCGGCCTATCTCGCCGTCAATCCCATGGGCAAGGTGCCGGCCATTCGTCACGGCCAAACGATCGTGACCGAAGCCGCCGCCATCTGCGCCTATCTGGCCGATGCCTTTCCGCAG
>JANLYR010000288.1:0-3459 GCA_031365765.1 Hyphomicrobiales bacterium
CCTATCTCACCGCCTGGACCAACACCCAAGGCGAGGTCAATTTCCGTCCAGACGTTTATGAGCTCGATGGCTCGGGTTTCGTCGTTGGCCAACCTCTGCCGGTGGGTGAATCCAGTGGCGGCCAGCGCTATGTGCTGAAGCCCGTGCCGCGGCAGCTGGCATCGGTGGATGCGGACGAGGCTGAAGGTTTTTCGTGGTTCGGCACACGGATCAATTCCAGAGCCAAAACCGTCGCGACATCGGTGAAGAGGACCGCGATCTCCGCAAAGGAGTCGGTGTTGTCGGTGAAGCGGGCAGGGGTGTCGAGTTTCGCCCGGCTGATGCAGCAGCGCGACGGCGGCGGTGGCGGCCTGTTCTGGAACGACGACGCAACGCCGGCACCCAAGAAGAAGCCGGTGAAGAAAGCTGTTTCAAAAGAAGCCTCCAAGAAAAAGCTGGCCTTGGTGAAGAAAAGCAAGGTGGCCGCCGATAAGACGGCCGTTGTGAAAGCCGAGGGCAATCTCCCGCTCAAGAAAAAAATTGCCGGCACCGGCGAACAAAAAGTGGCGGCAAAAAAAGTCGAGACGCCGCCCAAACCCGTTACCGCCAAGAAACCAGCCGAGGCTTGCAAGCCGGACAAGGATGGCAAACCGGTCAAGGACTGCAAGCCGGCCGCCGCCGCCAAGACCACTCCGGAAAAAACCGTCGCCGCGGCCAACTGATCCCGATCCGTCTCTCGGCCGGCGGCGGAACTGTGTTATGATGCGCCGCGCATGACTACAGAGCGTTATCTCGCCTGTTTCGACGAGGCCCTGGCGGTGCTCCACCGGGAGGGACGCTACCGCGAGTTCGCCGATATTTGCCGCATCAAGGGGCGATTTCCGCGCGCCACCTACCGTTGGCCCGAGGGCGAGAAGGAAGTCACCGTCTGGTGCTCCAACGACTATCTCGGCATGGGCCAGCACCCGGCGGTGATCGCTGCCATGCACGCCGCGCTTGACGCGGTGGGTGCAGGCTCGGGCGGTACGCGAAACATTTCCGGCACCACCCATTATCATATCGAACTCGAGCAGGAACTGGCGTCCCTGCATGGCAAGGACGCGAGCCTCCTATTCGGTTCCGGCTATATGGCCAACGCGGCCACGCTGTCGACCCTGGCGCGCCTGCTGCCGGGTTGCGCAGTTCTCTCGGATGAAATGAACCACGCCTCGATGATCGAGGGCATCAGGCATGGCGGATGTGAGAAAATCATCTGGAAACATAACGATATTCTCGATCTTGAATCCAGGCTCGCAAGCATCGAGCGGGCGCGACCCAAGGTTATCGCATGCGAGTCGGTCTATTCGATGGATGGCGATATCGCGCCCCTCGAAGCGATTTGCGACCTCGCCGAAAAATATGGCGCGCTCACTTATGTCGACGAGGTCCATGCGGTCGGCATGTATGGCGCGACGGGAGGCGGCATCGCCGAACGCGATGGGCTGGGGCAGCGGGTCGATATCATCGAGGGAACGCTGGCCAAGGCCTATGGCCTGATGGGCGGATATATCGCCGCCGACCGCGCGGTGATCGACGCGATCCGCTCCTATGCTCCCGGCTTTATCTTCACCACCTCGATCGCGCCGGTTATCGCCGCGGGCGCCGCCGCCTCGATCCGACATCTGCGGACGAGCACCATCGAGCGCGCGCTTCAAGCCCGGCATGCGAAGGCGCTTGTGGCGGCGCTGCAAGCGCGAGCGTTGCCGGTCTTGAACACATCCAGCCATATCGTGCCGGTGATCGTGGGCGATCCGGTGAAGTGCAAGGCGCTGACGGGCCGGCTGATGAGCGACTATGCCATTTATGTGCAGCCGATCAATTATCCGACCGTGGCGCGCGGTGGCGAACGCATCCGCCTCACGCCCGGTCCGCTGCACGGCGAACTGGAAATCGTCAGGATCGCGGACGCGCTAGACCGGCTGTGGATGGAAATGATGTTGCAACGCGCGGCGTGATCCGGGCGCCGCGTTACGCGGCCGTGTTTTTGCGGTCGCGCTGCCGTTCCTGAAGGCCAAATCCGGGGTTGAACCGAACATTTTCCAGACCCTCGATTTCGGGGCCTCCAACGCGGTTTCGCCCGTTCTGTTTGGCATGATACAATCGCATGTCGGCGATATCGAAGAGGGTTTTCAGTGTGTCATGAGCGGCGGGAATGGCGGCGGCCACGCCGACGCTGACCGTAACCCGCCCGAACGTGGAAGACTCCGCCGGGAGATTGGCGTTGTAGATGGCCTCGCGAATCCGTTCAGCCACTTCCTTCGCCCCGGCGTCGCTGGTGCCCGGCAGGACGGCGGCAAATTCCTCGCCACCGATCCGCGCCACCAGGTCGGAAGGCCGGAATACGATGCCCGCGAGGAGCCGCCCCACGCTGGCGAGGCAGGCATCGCCCGCGCTGTGGCCGTAGGTATCGTTGTATGCCTTGAACCGATCGACATCGATGATCAGCAGCGACAGGGCCGAGCGGTTGCGCGTGGCAATTTTCCATTCACGCTCGAGCGCGTCATCGAAGGCCCGACGGTTCGATAGCTTCGTCAGATTGTCAGTGAGCGACAATTCGAGCAGTTCGATATTCGCAGCGTCGACAAGCATTTTCAGCTTGGCAGATTTTTCGACGGTTATGGCGACAGAGAATGTGGTGAGTACGGTCGCCACAATATAAAACTGAAGCTCGAGAACTTTTTGGCGAATCGCAGGGTCGATGGCCAGTAGGGGTCCATTGTAGGACTCGATGGCTAGTACCGCGGTCAAAGCGACCATGCAAATGGCGATCGACAATCCGGCGCGGCCCAGCTGAAATGCCGTCAGCACCAGCACCCCGGTCACCAGGAAGCGGACATTGTACATGTTCTGCGTGAATACCATGACAGCGACCAATGCCACCGCCGTCAGGACAGTGCCCCATCTCAGCACGCCTTCCCAGGTGAACAGGCCACTCAAATCCGCCTTGCGCATATACAGCATCAAGGGTGCGAAGCTTGCCATGCCGACCGCGTCCGCGGCGAACCACGACCGCATGACATCCAGAAAGGGGGCGCCGTGGGTGACGGCCAGGATCAAGGCCGCGAAGAAAGCAGAAAGGAGGGGGCCGATGATTACGCAGCCCGCCAGAAACCTAACGTGAAAACCCCATCCCAAATCGTCGAACTTCCCTACCGCGCCGGTAATGGCGCAGCCCGCCGCGACCTCAATGGTGTTGCAAAATGCAAGTGTCACACTCAGCAGAGGATCAACACCGACGAGAAAATTCAATCCAACGTTTCCAGCGTAGCCGCTGGCAAGGAGCCAAATCCAATCGCGCCGCGGCGAAGACAGAATGATGCCCGCAAGCAGCCCATTAGCAATCCATATGAGAGCAATCTGGCCGGGGCCGCCTGTCAGCTTGGCGCCAAGCCAGGTGGTAAACCCGATGAGGATCGCAATCAGGAGCATGGCCACGGGCTT
>JANLYR010000311.1:0-2310 GCA_031365765.1 Hyphomicrobiales bacterium
CAACGATATGAAACGCGATCTGGCGGGGTCGATACGCGAAATCGCCGGCTTTCTGGACATCGCCATCAATCCCGAGCGGTTCCCTGATATCGCCCGCCACTGCGGTTTTGACTACATGAAAGCCCATGCCAGCCTCGCGGCGCCATTGGGCGGCACCCTCTGGGAAGGAGGCGCCCAGACCTTTATCCATAAGGGCACCAACGGCCGATGGCGCGAGACACTGTCGCCCGGCGAAATCCGCGACTACGAGGCGCGTGCCAGTGCCGAACTCGGTGTCGATTGCGCCGCCTGGGTCGAAATGGGCCGGTGTATCAAGGCCGTTGCCTAGCTGGGCAGCATGCCTTCATGCGCCAGCGTACGGACCGCTTCGACGATTCGCCTGAAGCCCGCCATCGCCGCCTTGCTGTGATGTCTCGCGCGCAGGAAGGAATGGGTGAGTGAAAGTTCGCTCCGCACCGTGGCGGGTATCCCTTGCTTTGATAATTTCCCCTCCATGACAATGCCATCGTCATGCAGGGGATCGTGATACGCGACCGAGATAAAAACCGGCGGCAACCCGGAAAAGTTTTTAGCGAGATTGGGAAACGCGAGCGGGTCGCTCCAGTTGGGATCACCCCGGGGGCCAAGAAAACTTTCCCGATAGAAGTCCATCTCTGCCCGTTTGAGATTGTCAGCGCCGCGCCGGTGGGAGTCTGTATCCATATCCACCCCCAGTCCCGGATAGATCAAAACGATGCCCCGCAAGGGCGGCAGCCCTAAGTCTCGGTTTGAAAACGCCAGCGCCATCGCCATCTGCCCGCCCGCGCTGTCGCCCGCCGCCACGATGTGGTCGAGGTCGATGCCAAGGGCCCGGCCCGAGCTTCGCATCCAGTCGAGGACGGTCAGTCCATCCTCGACCTGTGCCGGGTGGCGATGCTCGGGCGCCAGCCGGTATGCGACCGAAACAACAACCACTTGGGCTTCATCGGCAATTTCGGCGCAAATGTCGTCATGGGTGTCGCACGATCCCATGACCCAGCCGCCGCCGTGAAAATAGATGACGCCGGGCTTGGGAGATTCGCCCGGTGGCCGATAGACCCGCACCTTCACTCCGTTGGCATCAATATCTTCGACCATCAAGCGGGCAGGGCGCGGAGCCCTGAAGGCGCGGCAGGCGGCCTCCCATTGCACGCGCTGATCGCTGAGACTTAGGGACGTCGACGACGATCTTTTGCTCAGGTCGGCATTGAATTTTGCCAGCTCTGGGTCGATTGGCATTGTCATGCTGTGATCCCGCTTGCAAATCTGTCATATCGATATGGCAAACTGCACCAATGTACGCGAGCCGTCTATTCCTCCCCATGATCTGGCCCTGGAAACGAGACGAATCGGGCGAGACGCCCTCGATTGCGGAGGAGTCCGCCGCCGATCTGCTGGGCCCGCTGATCGCCGCGTTTCCCGATCCCGTGCTGGTGGTCAACCGGGCGGGTGACGTCGTGGCGGGCAACGAACATGTCCGCGGCATTTTCGATTTCGATCCCCGCGGGCTTCATCTGTCGGCGTCGATCCGCGCGCCGGCGGTACTCGAAGCTCTGGCCGCGGTTCTCGGCGGAAGCGAATTCCGCCGGGTCGAATATCTCCTGCCCGCCCCCTTCGCCCGCCATTTCGATGTCTATCTCTCGCCGATCACCGGACAGGGATTGCACGGCGCCGCCGCGCTCATCGTGTTGAAGGATCTCACCCGCGAACAGCAGATCGAACGCATGCGCGCCGATTTCGTCGCCAATGCCAGCCATGAATTGCGCACCCCCCTTGCCGCTCTGTCGGGGTTCATTGAGACCCTGATGGGAGCCGCCCGCACCGACGAGGCGGCGCGCGACCGGTTCCTGAAACACATGCGGACGCAAGCGGAGCGCATGAAGCGTTTGATCGACGATCTGCTGTCATTGTCGCGGATCGAGATGAACGTGCATATGCGCCCATCCACGCCCGTCGATCTCGCCGATGTGGCGGCCATTGCCGTCGATGCCATGACCAGCCTCGCCGCGGAGTCGCACTGCGAACTGCGTCTCGCCATCGAAGGGCCATTGCCGGTGTCCGGCGACCGCGACGAACTCGTCCAGGTCCTGCAGAACCTGATTGAGAATGCTATCCGCTATGCCGGCGAGCACAGGCATGTCGATATCGCGGGAGTGATCCGGAACGCCCAGGCGGAGTTGAGCGTCAGGGACTATGGCCCCGGCATCGCACCCGAGCATCTGCCGCGCCTCACGGAACGCTTTTACCGTGTGAGCGTGCAGGAAAGCCGCTCGAGGGGTGGCACGGGCCTGG
>JANLYR010000318.1:0-5877 GCA_031365765.1 Hyphomicrobiales bacterium
CCAACTCCTGGCCGGCGATGCACAGGAAGTCGTAATAAAGACCGAGCACCCCCGCGTGGGGGAAGTCAACATCCATTTCCCCCGGGCCGGATTTGATGTCACAGCAGTATAGAGTTGCTAATTGGACACCGGGTGCCCAAATCGCGGTAAGTGAAGGGCATCGCATCGACGGGCGGCTGAAATAGAAGAAAGCTCAACAGGCAAGCGGGCCCGATACGACCCGGACCAGCTTCTAGATGATCTCGCCTAGAAGCATGACCGGCGTGGGACATGCCTTGGATCAATCAACTGCGAATTTTTTTCCGAAGCCCAACCGTCACACACCGCCCAAGTCGAAGTGAAAACAGCTTCGGCGCTACATAAATGCTACTAAGTCCTCAATTCATTCAGGTAGCCGGCGAGACGGTATGCATACTTAGCGGCATCGCACGATGCCTCCGCCGAGGCCGGATTCGATCTGCGCTCGCCCGACCTGAGTGACGTCGGACCGGAGCAGGTGTTGATGCTGGCACTCGAAAAAGCAAGTGAGGATTTTGTGGTATGCGGAGCGATCGCGCCGGTGCGTAATGTAACTCATCGCGAGCAACTTCAACGAATGGGCAGTAAAATGCCTGAAACCTAGCGCACCAGACTCACTAGGTTGAGTTCGCCTACAAGTCGGGGGGCGGATATAAGGATACGCACGGGCCACAAGAAAGCCACAGGGACCAGAACTCCCATGGCTGTGAACAGGTACCCAACCAGCGCTGGTCACTCGACTTCGTGTCGGACGTGTCTCTTTCCATGATTGGATTGGGACCAAACTTGGGGGATTTCCGGCCGTTTGATCCGATCACTGCTCAATCTAAGCTGCTCTTGTGCTTACCCTGTGCTTATCCTAAGTTGGTCTTTTCTTGCTAAGTATTGGAGCGGGCGAAGGGAATCGAACCCTCGTATGCAGCTTGGGAAGCTGCCGTTCTGCCATTGAACTACGCCCGCGCGCGAAGCTGTTTAGCCGGACTGCATGATATCGTCCACTTCGATCATCGCCGCGCCGCGAAGGGCCGGAAGTGCTTCGACAGCTTGAGGCCCTGGCGCTGGTAGTTGGAGCCGATGTTCCGGCCGTAAACTTCGGTCGCGGCCGTTGTCAGCGGCTCATAGATCAGGCGCCCGACGATCTGCCCGTCCTCGAGAATGAACGGCACCTCGTGCGAGCGCACTTCGAGGACGGCGCGAGAGCCTTCTCCGTTTCCCGACTGATGGCCGAAGCCCGGATCGAAGAAGCCTGCGTAATGAACGCGGAACTCTCCCACCAGCGGATTGAATGGCACCATCTCGGCGGCATGGCTCGGCGGCACGCGCACCGCCTCCTTGGAGGCGAGTATATAGAACTGGTCGGGATCGAGGATGAGCGATCCCCGCTGCCAGATCGGCTCCCAGAATTCTTCAGCATCGAGAGCGGCGCTCTTGTCGATATCGACCAGTCCCGCATGGCGCCGGGCGCGAAATCCGACCGGCGCATTCGCATCGACGCCTGCAAGGTCCACCGTCAATGCCAGCCCGTTGTCGATATTCGCTTCGCCTGGTGAAACTAAGGGCTCGTTTTTATTGAGGCGAATGATCAACGCGTCACTGGCAAGCGAGGCACCGGCGCGAAACCTGATCTGCGACAGCCTCGAGCCGCTGCGCGCCAGTATCGAGAAGGTACGCGGGCTGATTTCGGCATAAAGCGGGCCTGCATAGCCTTCGGCCACGGTGTCAAATTCGCGCGCGTGATCTGTGATGACGCGGGTGAAGATGTCGAGCCGGCCGGTCGAGCTTTTGGGATTGGCCGTCGCCGAGACGCCGTTTGGCAGGGAAAGGGATTCGATCAGCGGAACGATATAGACGCAGCCGGTTTCCAGTACCGCGCCTTGCGCCAGGTCCATGCGGTGCAATTCCAGTTCCGCCAGGCGTTCCGCCACGGTGAAGCGCGGTCCCGGCAGGAAGGATGCACGCACCCGGCAGGCCCAGTCACCAAGCCGGAGATCGAGGCTTGCAGGCTGTATCTGATCCACGTCCAGCGGCCGGCTGAAAGCAATCAGCCCGCGGCCGCAATAATCGCGGATCGCCCTTGCCGGCAGGATGCCCTGAATGTTTTCCATGGCTCTAATGGCCGTATCCGCGCGTTTGGCGCAAGTCCCCGCCGGCGATAGTGGAAAACCCCGGAGAAAACGCTAGACTGCGGAAATGTATCAACGGACCACACGGGCGATCAGGATTACCGTCCGCCCCCAGTTTCTCGACAGCCAGTCGCGTCCAGCGGAAGGACATTTCGTCTGGTCTTATACGATCACCATGGAAAATCTGGGGTCCGGTACGGTGCAGCTTCTGACCCGTTACTGGAAAATCACCGACAGTCTCGGCCGCGTCCAGGAAGTTCGCGGCGCCGGGGTCGTCGGCGAACAGCCAACACTCAACCCGGGAGAAAGTTTTCAGTATACGTCAGGCTGTCCGCTGTCCACGCCGTCCGGGTTTATGGTAGGATCCTATCAGATGAAAGAGGCGGACGGTCAACTCTTCAATGTTGAGATTCCCGCCTTTTCGCTCGACAGTCCGCACGAGAAACACTCCATCAATTGAGACCGCATGACCGGACAGAACCTGACCTCCATTGAAATGCTGGCGCGGCTCGTGGCCTTCGACACGACAAGCCGCGACGGAAATATTCCCCTCATCGAATTCGTCGAGGCATATCTCGACGGCTGGGGCGTGCCCCACATCCGCGTCGATTACGAGGCGGGCAGGAAAACCAATCTCTACGCGACGATCGGACCGGACATCGCGGGCGGCATCGTGCTGTCGGGGCATACCGACGTGGTCCCGGTCGATGGCCAGGACTGGTCGACGGACCCGTTTCAGCTCAGCCAAAGGGACAACCGGCTTTACGCTCGGGGCGCCTGCGACATGAAGGGCTTCATCGCGGTGGCGCTCTCCATGGTGCCGGCCTTCAAGGCCGCCAGCCTGGTAAAGCCCATCCATCTCGCGCTCTCCTGCGACGAGGAAGTAGGTTGCAGGGGCGTCCGGCCGCTCCTGGCCCATCTCCGCGATCAGCTGCCCCAGCCAAGCGCGGTCATCGTGGGTGAGCCGACCTCGATGAAGGTGGTGAACGCCCACAAGACGGCGGTGACATTCTCGACCGAGGTCAAGGGTCACGAGGCCCATTCGAGCCACACCCACCGGGGCGTCAACGCCATCATGGTGGCGGGAGAGTTGCTGGCCGAGATCAATCGCATCCGCCGCGATGTTGAATTGAAGACCGATCCGACGGCGCGTTTCGATCCGCCTTATTCGACCGTGCATGTGGGAGTGATCGAAGGCGGCACGGCCAAGAACATCATTCCGCGCCGCTGCGCCTTCCAGTGGGAAACACGGCTGCTGCCCGAGGCGGACGTCAATGATGTCGCCAATCGCTTCGACGCGTTCGCGCAATCGCTCGAACCCGCGATGCACGCAGTTGCGTCCGATACGGGCATCACGACCGAGCGCGTCAACACCGTTCCGGGCCTGGCGCCGCTTGATCAATCCCCCGCCGAACACCTCGCCCTGCACCTGGCGTCCGCCAACGGTACCCATGCCGTTTCCTACGCCACCGAAGCGGGCTTGTTTCAGACCATCGGCATACCCGCGGTCGTGTGCGGACCAGGCTCGATCGATCAGGCCCACAAGCCCGACGAATATGTAGAAGTGTCGGAATTGCGAAAATGCGAACTGTTCATGGGAAGGCTGCGGGACTGGTGTAGCGCTCGCGCGGGGTAGGACGTTCAAAGATGCAAATGAGAATTGCCCTCACTGCAGCTTCCGTTCGATCTTCTCGTTGAATTCCTTCTCGAACACTTTTTTCTTGCCCTCGAAGGCTTCGATCTTCCCCCAGACGATCCAATGGGTCTTGGTCGATGTGAGTCGCCCATAAGTTTCCGTGCGGGCGTTCCAGGTGCCGCGGCTTAGCTCTTCCGTCCAGTGGGTTTCCATTTTCGCCGACAGCGGATCGTCTTGGCCGATCGAGTGGATTTCCCGCCCCGCCGACCAGGTCACAAGTTTATGCGGATGGATTTCGACCGAGCCGAAATCATCGACGATCTCGATCCGCGTTTCGCCGGTTTTCGGGTCGACCGTGGTTTCGCGCTTGTGCCAGGGCGCTTTAAGCTGTTTGAGCTTGGCAGCTTTCGCGCCCTCCGCCGGTTGCCATGACAGCGGTACCTCGTTTGCAAGTTCCTTGCGTACCGGCACATGCACGACAGATTTGCCGGCGTAAACCGTAAGCGTCACGGGTTCGGGTGCTGGCCACATCAGAGGAAAATAATTCGTCGATACGGCGACGCGAAGCCTATGACCTTTCGGGATTCGCCATGCGATGTCGTCAAGCTTGATCTTCATCCTGTAGCGCTTGCTGGGTTCCAGCGCCTTAGGCGTCTCGCGGCTGTCGCGCATGCATAGGTTTTGCAGATGGTAGGTGATGCGCGCCACCTCGCCGGTCGGAAATACATCGTTCAGGCGCACCGCGACGAAGGCTACCGGCCGGTCCACGGAGAAATCGAGTTCGACCGCCGGCTGACCCACGATATCCATGTCGGCGATGAGTGCGGGTGAATCGAAAATGAGCGAGCCTTCGTCGTCCTTCGCCTGGTCGCCGGCAAATTCCGGTCCGAGCCAGATCGGACAATATTCACCGCCGTCGAGGCCCACGGTCTGCTTCGACGAAATGGTGAGTGCCTTCTCCGCCCCCTCCGCTCCGCCGATGCCGTTATCGTTGAGAAACCACTTCTTCGTATCGACATTGCCGTAGCCCCAGAAGCTGTCGCCCACCCAGCGTCCGTCGATATGTTCCCGGGTCTGGCCGGGCTTGTGCGAATCCATGATGTAGTAGCGGTAGTCGGGATCGCGCACCACGCCCGCGGGCTCGCCCTTCAGCCACTGGTCCCACCAGCGCAACGCTTCCTGCAGAAACCCGATGCGTGGCCCCGGAATGGCGAAATGCGGATATTTATGAGCCCACGGGCCGATGATCGCCTTGCGTGTCGTCCGCAGACCTTTCATCAGCCGGGGGATGGCGTTGGAATAGGCATCGTACCAACCGCCGACAATCAGGGCGGGGGTGTCGATCGCGCCAAAGTTTTCGCATACCGAACCGTGTTTCCAGTAGGCGTCGCGGTGCGGATGTTGCAGCCAGGGAATGATCAGGAACGGCTCATTCTTGAGCCTCTCCATCCACATCTTCCGCCACTTGTTGCCAACGACCTTCGGATCGGGTGGGCGCGACGAATAAGCCAGCATGGTCGTTGCCCAACCCATATTCTCATTGATCAGGCAGCCGCCTTTGTAGTGGATGTCGTCCTCATAGCGGTCATCGGTCGAACAGAGCGTGACGATGGCCTTGAGCGCTGGTGGCTTCAATGCCGCGACCTGTAGCGCGTTGAACCCGCCCCACGAAATGCCGAACATGCCGACTTTGCCGGTCGACCATTTCTGTTTGGCGATCCACGCGATCACCTCCACCGCGTCATCCTGCTCCTGCTTGGTATATTCATCCTCCATCAATCCATCGGAATTGCCATTGCCGCGCATGTCGACGCGAATCGCGGCATAGCCGTGGCCGGCGAAATAGGGATGCGTCAGCGCATCGCGGACGATCGTCCCGTCACGCTTGCGGTAGGGCAGGTATTCGAGCACGGCGGGCACCGGGTTCTTTTCGGCATCGCGCGGCAGCCACATGCGGGCCGCGAGCTTCACCCCGTCGGACATGGGGATCCAGAAGCTCTCCACCTCCTTCACCTTGCGTGGAAAGTCGGTTTTCGTCCGGATGTCCATCAAGCCCCCAAAATTTTTGGCACTGTGATGACCAGCACATTATTCGGTGGG
>JANLYR010000330.1:0-3761 GCA_031365765.1 Hyphomicrobiales bacterium
CGCATCATCGTCAATTCGCGCGGCAGTTCAAGGGGTGGGACGGGGAAAGCGGCATGGCCTGGCAGGGACGGCGCCGTTCCGGGCGTGTGCATCGGCGCTTTCCCGCGTGTCACCGCCCGCTTCATCGCGGAGGACGCGGAGCGACGGAGGGCGCGGAGCGGGCCGTGTCCGCGGCAAGGGGGGGTCTCCGCGTGCTCCATTACTCCGCGTCCTCCGCGATGCGGCGGACGGGCAGCGGGCACGGACAGTGAAGAAACGGGCACGCCCTGGAAACGCCGCCTTGCTCAGTTTGGCTTTACCCCGCCCACATGCGGCCCGGCGGTGGCCAGGGCGCCGGTTTTGGCGGCATCCTCCAGCGAGCGGAAGAACGTATAGGACAGGGTGATCGTCCGCACGTCGAAGGTATTGGGGTCGTCGCGAATCGCCGGATCGACCCAGAAGCTGAGCGGGAAATCCATCGTCTGCCCGCCTTCCAGGGTTTGCTGGTTGAAGCAGAAGCAGACGGTCTTATGGAAATATTTCGCGGCTTTTTCCGGGGTCACGTTATAGACCGCGACTCCCGTGACTGGCGTGCGCGCCTTGTTGCGGCCGGTGTAGGCGGCGAGGCGATCCTCGCCCAGGGGTATCACGATTTCCGCCTGATTGGCGGTGAAACTCCAGGGCAGGCCAGGGTTGATGTCGGCGTTGAAGCGCACCTTGATGGTCTGGCCGTTTCCGCCGGGCGCCACGGCGGCGCCGATCTTCGGCGTGCCGCCGTATCCGGTCGCGGCGCAGAACAGGCGATAAAGCGGGATCGCGGCGAAGGACAGCCCCACCATGCCGCACACGGCGGCGGCGCAGGCCCCGGCGATGAGGCGGTTGCCGCGCTTCCTGTCCATGGGTCTCGCGTCCATGGGAGGGAGGTCCATCAGAAGTGCTTCATCTTCACGATGGTGATGGCGAAGAACAACACGCTGAGCCCCATGATGACCAGGGCGATGGCGATGTTGCGGCCTTTCTGGCGGCGGCGGAATTCCATCGCCTCGGCCTCGGTCATGCGGGGGGGGTCATTCACTTCAGACGATGGGGGCATGTCAGACGATATGGCCCATGTACTGGTCGATCGCCAGGGCGGCGAACAGGATGAACAGATAGGCGATGGAGAATTTGAACGCGGCCCGCGCCGGGGCGTCGTTGGTCAGGCTGACGCCCGTTTCGTCCTGCCGGTCATGCGCCACCCGCCAGACGCTGACCAGGAAGCCGGCACCCAGCACTATGGCGGCGCTGGCATAGACCAGGCCGGAAAAGCCCAGCAGCCAGGGCGCCAGGGTCAGGGGCACCAGCAGCAGGGTGTAGAGGACGATCTGACGGCGGGTTTCCTTGGCTCCGGCGACCACCGGCAGCATGGGGACGCCCGCGCGGCGGTAATCCTCGTTGGCGTAGAGGGCCAGCGACCAGAAATGCGGCGGTGTCCAGATGAAAATGATGGCGAACAGGATCAGCGGGATCAGATCGATCGAGCCGGTCACGGCGATCCAGCCGATCAGGGGCGGGAACGCGCCCGCCGCGCCGCCGATGACGATGTTCTGCGGCGTGCGGCGTTTCAGCCACATCGTGTAGACGAAGACGTAGAAGCCGATGGAGAGCGCGAGCACTCCGGCGGCCATGAGGTTGACCGCGAGGCCCATGACGATGACCGATCCCGCCGCCAGGGTTATGCCAAAGCCCAGGGCGGCGCCGGGTTCGATCCGTCCGGCGGGGATGGGGCGCGAACGGGTGCGGCGCATGATCGCGTCGATGTCGCGGTCGTACCACATGTTGATGGCGCCGCACGCCCCCGCCGCGATGGCGATGCACAGCACGGCGGTGAAGGCCAGCACCGGATGCAGATGACCAGGCGCCACCAGCAGGCCGATCAGGCCGGAGAACACCACGAGGCTCATCACCCGCGGCTTCAGCAGCGCGATCCAGTCCCGCACCTCGGAGTCCTGGGAATGGCGCGCGGCCGGGGAGGCTCTCTCCTTCCCGGCCGTGTCGGTCACAGAGGGGCTGAGGTCGCTCACTTGATTCGCGGCAGCTCCAGGAAGGAATGGAACGCGGGCGGCGATGTCTGGGTCCATTCGAGCGTGGTGGCGCCCTCACCCCAGTAATTGTCCGCCACATGCTCCTTCGAGGTGAAAGTGCGGTAGCAGACATACAGGAACACGAGGAACGCCGCGCCGCTGATGTAAGCGCCGACCGAGGACACGTAGTTCCAGCCCGCGAAGGCGTTCGGGTAATCCGGATAGCGGCGCGGCATCCCCGACAACCCGAGGAAGTGCTGCGGGAAGAACACCAGGTTGACGCCCACGAAGGTCATCCAGAAATGCACGCGCCCCCAGAAGTCCGGAGACTGGCGGCCCGACATCTTGCCGATCCAGTAGTAAATCCCGGCGAAGATGGAGAACACCGCGCCAAGCGACAGCACGTAGTGGAAGTGGGCGACCACGTAGTACGTGTTGTGGATCGCGACATCGATGCCCGCGTTGGCGCAGACGACGCCGGTGACGCCGCCCAGGGTGAACACGAACAGGAAGCCGATGGCCCAGAGCATGGGCGTGTCGAAGGTGATCCAGAAGTGGGCGACGCCCAGGAACTCCCGGTACTTCACGCCCCACATCTTCTCGAACCAGTAGTAGAAGCCGGCGAAGATCGCGAACACGGCGCCCAGGCTCAGCACATAGTGGAAATGGGCGACCACGTAGTAGGTGTCGTGCAGGCTGTAATCGATGCCGGCGTTGGCCAGCACCACGCCGGTGACGCCGCCGACGGTGAACAGGAAGATGAAGCCCATCGCCCACAGCATCGGCGTCTTGAAGTCGATGGAGCCGCCCCACATGGTGGCGATCCAGCTGAACACCTTCACGCCGGTCGGCACCGCAATGACCATGGTGGCGGCCACGAAATAGGCCTTGAGCTCGATGCCCATGCCGACGGTGTACATGTGGTGGGCCCACACCACGAAACCGATGAAGCCGATGGCCACCATGGCGTAGGCCATGGCCAGATAGCCGAACACCGGCTTGCGCGAGAACGTCGAGACGATGTGGCTGACCATGCCGAACCCGGGCAGGATCAGAATGTAGACCTCCGGGTGGCCGAAGAACCAGAACAGGTGCTGGTACATCACCGGATCGCCGCCGCCCGCCGCGTCGAAGAAGTGGGTGTGGAAGTTGCGATCGGTCAGCAGCATGGTGATCGCGCCCGCCAGCACCGGCAGCGAGAGCAGCAGCAGGAACACCGTCACCAGGATCGACCAAACGAACAGCGGCATCCGGTGCAGCGTCATGCCCGGCGCGCGCATGTTGAAGATGGTGGTGATGAAGTTGATGGCCCCCAGGATCGATGAGGCGCCGGCCAGGTGGATCGAGAGGATCGCGCAGTCCATGGCCGGGCCGGTGTGGCCTGAGGTGCTGAGCGGCGGATACAGCGTCCATCCGCCGCCGAAGCCGCGACCGGGTCCGCCGTCGACGAACATCGAAACCACCAGCATCACCCAGGCCGCAATCAGCAGCCAGAACGAGATGTTGTTCATCCGCGGGAACGCCATGTCCGGCGCACCGATCATGATCGGCACGAACCAGTTGCCGAACCCACCGATCATCGCCGGCATGACCATGAAGAAGATCATGATCAGGGCATGGCCCGTGACGACCACGTTGTAGCCGTGCTTGGACGCCTCCACGAGACCGGTCTGGGCCAGCAGGCTGCCCGGCGCGAACACCTGGATGCCCGGTTCGGCC
>JANLYR010000354.1:0-2798 GCA_031365765.1 Hyphomicrobiales bacterium
TCGACAACACGCTGTTCTGGCGCGACAACACCATGATGCTGTTCGGCGACGCCAAGAAGATGACGGAAGAGATCAACAAGGGGATGTAGTATCCTTCTCCCTCGGGAATAAGAAGGAGGGGCGCGGCCGCGAACCGAGGGAAGATTCTCGACCTCGTCCAACGCGCTTTCATGATCCTTTACCGTGCGGATCGGTTTGACCTCACCCATGATGCTGGATGTTCCTCACTTTGATGCGATTATAATCGCGGCGTGATGTCATGATGCTACAGGTATGCCATCACACCATCTCCGTCAATTTCAACGCAGCAGCCCGCAATTCACCGGTTGAACGCATACCCACCCCCCTCGCCGAGCGCCATGCTATGGTCTAGATTCGCCGCCAGAAACGCGGCTTCGATTCCGCCACAGGCGACACAATGGCCGAGACAACCGAACCGACCAACCTCGAAGCGCCCCGCGTCTATGTTGTCCACATGATGGTGTTCACCCTCGTGGTGGCGATCCTCGCGGCGATCCTGCTGCCCTCGATCCAGCGCGCCTTTCTGGCCAATCCCGGCCTGAACGGCGTCATCATCGGCACGCTGCTGCTCGGCATGTTCCATTCCTACCGGATGGTGTGGCGGCTGTTTCCGGAAATCGCCTGGGTCAACACCTTCCGGGTGTCGGAAGCGGGCGGCGATCCGGGGCGGCAGCCCCGCCTGCTGGCACCCATGGCGACGCTGCTCCGCAACCGGCAGAGCACGGTGCTGTCGACGCTTTCCATGCGTTCGCTGCTCGATTCGCTCGCCTCGCGGCTCGATGAATCGCGCGACCTGTCGCGCTATCTCGTGGGCCTTCTGATCTTTCTCGGCCTGCTCGGCACCTTCTGGGGCCTGCTCGACACCGTCTCCTCGATCAGCGACGCGATCAATGCGCTCGATGTGAGTTCGGCCCAGTCGGCCACCGTGTTCGAGGGTTTGAAAGAAGGGCTGAAAGGCCCGCTGACCGGCATGGGCCTGGCCTTTTCGTCGTCGCTGTTCGGGCTTGCGGGTTCGCTCATCCTGGGATTTCTCGATCTCAAGGCGTCGCAGGCGCATAACCGTTTTTACAACAACCTCGAAGATTGGCTGTCGACCATCACCGACATTGCCGCGGGCGACGGCACGGCCCAGACCTCGGCGCCGCAATATCTCCGCCTCGATGTCCAGAGCCTGCAGCGCAGTCTCGACCGCTTCGGCCAGTCGATCGAGGCGATGAAGCCCGGCAAGGGCGGCAAGAGCGGCGATACCGAATCGCTCGAGCAACTGGCGGAAGCGGTGGCAAGCCTCGTCCAGCAGATGCGCGAGGAACAGAAGATGGTGCGCGAATGGGCGCGCGCGCAGCAGACCCAGCAGAACGATATCCAGCGCCTGCTGATCCGCGCCACCGGCCAGCGGCCGCAGCGGGCGCGCATCGGCGACGAGGACTAGGCCATGGCAATCGCCTCGTCGCGCCGCCGCCGCCAGGAGGATTCGCCCTATTGGCCGGGCTTCGTCGATGCCATGGCGCAGCTCCTTCTTGTCATCACCTTCCTGTTGTCGGTTTTCATGGTGGCGCAGTTCCTGCTGGCGCGGGAAATATCGGGCCAGGATTCGGCCCTGGGGCAGCTTCGTTCGCAGATAGCGGAACTGACCGAACTTCTGGCGCTGGAGAAATCCGCCAAGTCGGAAGTCGAGGCCTCGCTTCTCGCACTCAATGACGATCTCACGGCGGAAAAATCCAAAAGCGCCAGCCTCACCGCCATGCTCGATGCCGAAAGCCAGAAAGGCGGGTCGGCGTCCACTGCCATCACTGGGCTCCAGACCGATCTCGACAAGCAGAAGACGATCTCGTCGGCGGCACTGGCCCAGGTCGAACTGCTCAACCAGCAGATCGCCGCGATGCGCCGGCAGCTGGCGCAGATGAACAATCTGCTGTCGGATGCCGAGGCGCGCAATTCGGCTTCCGACGCGCAGATCGCCGATCTCGGCAAGCGGCTCAATTCAGCACTGGCCCAGCGCGTTCAGGAGCTGTCGCGCTACCGCTCGGAATTCTTTGGCCGCCTGCGCCAGATCCTGTCGCAGCGCTCCGACATCCTGGTGGTGGGCGACCGCTTCGTGTTCCAGTCGGAAGTGCTGTTTCCCAAGGGCCTCGCCGATCTCAACGCCGAAGGCAATCAGGAAATGCTGAAGCTTGCCGAGGCGGTGAAGCAGCTTGAAAAGGAAATCCCCGATGACATCGCCTGGGTGTTGCGCGTCGACGGACACACCGACGACGATCCGATCAAGTCGGCGGCCTTCAGCTCGAACTGGGAACTGTCATCGGGCCGGGCAATCGCGGTCGTCAAATTCCTCATCGCCAACGGCGTCCAGCCCAAACACCTGGTGGCGGCGGGCTTCGGCGAAAACCAGCCGATCGATCCCGGCTCGACCGAAGAAGCAAAGTCCAGAAACCGCCGCATCGAACTCAAGCTGACGGAGCGGTGACAGCATCCTCCGGAAGATGAATTCGGTGTCACCGACTATGCCATTGACTATCGCGTAGAATTATGCTTTTATTCCTCTTGTCTCTTTCCCATGGAGGGGCGGTTCGCGAGCCGTCGTGATCGGGGATTGAGATGCGGAGCCTGAAGTGGACCTGTCTTTACGGGGACAGGAACTAACCAGGGACCACCGCCCGCCATTCCCGTCCGGCCCGCCGGGCTGGATCTCCTTCGGTGGATGCGAAAGGCGCGTCGTGCCTTTCAAAGTCGAAGGCGGGCAACGGTCAAAATTCCGCGGGCGCGGGGAGTGCGATAGC
>JANLYR010000366.1:0-6000 GCA_031365765.1 Hyphomicrobiales bacterium
CCTTCCTCTCCCCATGGGAGAGGAAAAAATCACTCGAAAACCGGCGGCGCCGTCAGGTCGGTGCCACCGCTGTCGGGCACCAGAATCTCGATATTCGGATCGACCGCGACATCCGCGTCGAGAAACGCCGTCACGATCTGCGGAAAGGCGATGAGGATCGCCACCAGCATCAATTGCAGGATGACCCAGGGAATGGCGCCCCAGTAGATGTCGCTGCTTTTGACCGTGGGCGGAGCGATGCCGCGCAGATAGAACAGCGCGAAGCCGAAGGGCGGGTGCATGAAGCTCGTCTGCATGTTGGCGCCGAGCAGCACGCCGAACCAGATCAGGTTGATGCCCAGCGCCTCGGCGGCGGGCGCCAGCAGCGGCACGATGATGAAGGCAATCTCGAAGAAATCGAGGAAGAAGGCGATGACAAAGACGAAAATGTTGACGAATATCAGAAAGCCCACTTCGCCGCCGGGCAGCGACACCAGGAAGCCCTCGATCCATTCCTTGCCGCCCACCCCCTGAAACACCAGGCTGAACACCCTCGCACCGATCAGGATGAACATGACGAAGGCGGTAATGCGCATCGTCGTCTGCATGCCCTGCCAGACCAGGGCCGCGGTAAGCCTTCCATTCATCCAGGCCAGGAAGAAGGCGCCGATGACGCCCATGGCGCCCGCCTCCGTCGCCGTCGCCAGCCCCATGAAGATCGTACCCAGCACGATGAAGATCAATGCGAGCGAGGGCACCATGCCGAGGATCACGGGCCTGGACAGCGCCCAGACGCGCAATGACAGCCCTTCGGGGTGCAGGGCGCGAATATCAACCGGCCGCATGAATCTGAGGATGGCGACCCAGGCCATGAACAGCAGCACCTGGACGGCACTCGCCCCCATCGCGCCCTTGTACATCTCGCCCACGGGCTTGCCCAACTGGTCGGCGAGGACGACAAGCACGAGCGAGGGCGGAATGAGCTGGGTGATGGTGCCCGAGGCCGCGATGACGCCGGTGGCGTGGCGCACATTGTAGCCGTAGCGCATCATGATCGGCAGCGAAATGAGCCCCATGGCGATGACCGAGGCGGCGACCGTGCCGGTGATGGCGCCCAGGACCGCGCCCACCAGAATGACGGCATAGGACAGGCCGCCGCGCACGCCGCCGAACATCTGGCCAAAACCTTCGAGCAGATCCTCCGCCAGTCCGCAGCGTTCGAGAATGGTGCCCATCAGGGTGAAGAACGGAATGGCCAGCAGCAGATCGTTGCCGAGCACGGATTCAAGCTGGAAAATAATGTTGCCGAGAAAGCCGGACTGGATCAGCCCCAGTTCGACACCGAGGAAGCCGAACAGAAGGCCCACCGCCGCCACAGAAAACGCCGCCGGATAACCCACCAGCATGAACAGCACCAGCCCCACGAACATCAGCGGCGCCATGTTGTGGGTGACGAAGCCAATCATTGCGCCGGCTTCTCGTAGGTCGTGTCGCGGCGGTAATCGGTGGTGAGTGCCGCCACGCATTTGATGATTTCCGACACGCCCTGCAACAGCAGCAGTGCCAGGCCCAAAGGCAGGAACAACTTGAACGGCCAGCGCACCATGCCGCCGGCATTGTTCGACATTTCACCGCTGTTCCACGAGTCGAGAAACCACGGCCAGCTGAAATAGATCAGCACCACGCACATCGGCACAAGGAACAGCACGCTGCCCACGAGATCGATCCAGATGCGCTTCCTGGTCGAGACCGAGCCATAGACCACATCGACCCTGACATGCTCGTTCATGCGCAACGTCCACGAGGCGCCCAGCATCACCATGCCGGCGAACATCACGAGCTGCACATCGCGCAGCGTGTTGGAGTTGTTGCGATAGAGATCGAGCAGGAAGCCAAGCCCGCCGCCGAACATCCGCAGTTCGGTGTCGAGCCAGATGATCGAGCTGATGCTGTAGCGGAACAGCGCGTTGAAGGCGCTGACCAGCGTAGCGAGCAGCACCAGCCAGGTGGCGATGATGCCGGTCACCCGGCTTACCGCGTCAATCGAACGGCTGATGGCAAGCAGCGCGGCCACGGTCCGTCTCTCCCCTCTGCGCGGGACCGTTGACCGGCCTTCCGTTTGTGGCAAGAGTTAATCGGGAATCATCTCCCGCAACAAGAGGTTTGTGGTGACGGCCGCATTGAAGATCGACGGACGGCAATCGGAAACAGCCCTCATGGTGCAGAAGGGCGTGTGCCGATTGCTGCGCGCGGCGGGCTTCGCCACGCTTACCGAATTCACGCTGGCGTCGGGCAGGCGGGCCGACATCATCGCCGTCAACGGGTCGGGAGCCATCTGGATCGTCGAGATCAAATCGTGCCGCGAGGATTTTCGCTGCGACCTCAAATGGCCCGATTACCGCGATTATTGCGACCGGCTGTTCTTCGCCATACCGCTCGACCTCGACCACGAGATCATTCCCGATACGACGGGGCTGATCGTGGCCGACCACTGGGGCGCCGACATCCTGCGCAGCCCTGAAGACACGCCCCTCCACGCCAGCCGCCGCAAGGTGCTGACGCTGGCCTTCGCCCGCGCCGCGGCGCTCAGGCTGCACGGATTGTACGATCCGATGGCGAATAGCTAAGGCCCTCATCTCCCCATCTCGAAGGACGCGACGGCATGGCGGGAAGGTGAGGGCCTTCGCACAACTTATTTGGGGGCGCGTTTGGCCAGAATTCTTTGCAATGTCCGCCGGTGCATGTTGAGACGCCTGGCGGTCTCCGACACATTGCGGTTGCACAGTTCGAAGATGCGCTGGATATGCTCCCAGCGGACCCGGTCGGCCGACATCGGATTATCCGGCAGCGTGGCGCGGTTGTCCTTGTCGCCGATAAGCGCGCCATAGACCGCGTCGGCGTCGGCGGGCTTGGCCAGATAGTCGATGGCGCCGAGCTTTACCGCCGTCACCGCGGTGGCGATGTTGCCATAGCCGGTCAGCACCACGGCGCGGGCATCGGGCCTCGTGCGGTGCAGTGCCTCGATTACGTCGAGCCCGGTGCCGTCGCCCAGGCGCAGATCGACCACGGCGAAACCGGGCGCCCCCTTCTTTACCTGCTGGATGCCTTCTTCCACCGTTTCGGCGGTCCGGACCTCAAAGCCTCGCGCTTCCATGGCGCGCGCCAGCCGCGACAGAAACGGCTTGTCGTCATCGACCAGAAGCAGCGTCTTGTCGCCGGGAAGGGTGATGTCGGTCATGTCAGCCTTGTCTCTAGACCGGCGCTGCGCCCTGTCAATGGCTAGCCCTTGCCGACATCGACGGCGGCGCGGGGCCAGATCACCTGCACCACGGCGCCATGGTCGGGGGCGGCGCGGTTGGCGAGCGACACCGAGGCGCCGGAGCGCTCCAGCAGCGTCTTGGCGATGAAGAAGCCGAGCCCCATGCCTTCATGGCCCTGGGCCTCGCCCGTTTCCACCCCATAGCCCGGCCGTGTGGTGACGAAAGGATCGCCCAGCCGGTCGAACACGTCCTGGCGAAATCCCGGACCGTCATCGCGCACCGTGATGGCGACGCTGGCGCTGGTCCAGCGTGCCTCGACATCGACTTTGGCCTCGGCGAAATCGACGGCATTTTCCAGGAGGTTGCCCAGTCCATAGGCGATCGCGGGATTGCGCCGGAACACCGGTTCGGGAGTCGAAGACAGTTTCGAGCCTTCCGCCGCATCGACGCTGATCTCGACTTCGGACCCGCGCAAGGGCCCGATCAAATCCTCCAGCATCACCGGCAGTCTGGTCCGCTGGTAAACCTCATCACTCTCCGATTCATGATGGGCAAGGCGGGCCAGGATTTCGCGGCAGCGCCCGGCCTGGCTGATGAGCAGGTCGATATCCTCGACATGGGCGCCCTCGGCGGGCAATTCGCGTTTCAATTCCTTGGCGACAAGTGCGATGGTGGCGAGCGGCGTGCCCAGTTCATGCGCCGCCGCGGCCGCCAGCCCGTCAAGCGCCGAGAGCCGCTGTTCATTAGCCAGCACCATCTCGGCCGCCGCCAGCGCCACCGACATCTGCCGCGCCTCCTCCGAAATCCGCCTTGCATAGATGGCCGAGAACACCACCCCGCAGATGATCGCCACCCACATGCCGGCGATATAGGCCTGGGGCAGCACCAGGGGCGTTCCCGGCGCCCAGGGCAGCGGCATGTGACGGAAGGCCAGCAGCGTGGCGCAGACAAAAGCCAGCGCCCCAAGCCACAGCGTCCATTTGAGCGGCAGCGACGTCGCCGAAATCGTAACGGGCACAAGAAACAGGAAGGCAAAAGGATTTTCAAGCCCGCCGGTCAGATAGAGCAGCACGGCAAGCTGCAGCACGTCATAGGCCAGCAGCAGTCCGGCCTGGGCCGATTGCAGGCGGACACTCTTGCGCCAGCGGAGGCTCAGAAAGATGTTGAGCCAGGCACTGAGTGCTATCGCCGCGAGACAGAGGCCGATGGGCAGCGGGAAGCCCAGCAGCAGATAGACGCCGAGCACGGCCGCCGTCTGGCCGATGACGGCGAGCCAGCGCAGGCGGACGAGCGTGCGCAGGCGGAGTGCGCCCTGCGCCATATCGGCCTGCAGTCGATAATCGCCGGACACGGGACTGGTCATCATGCCGAAGGGTTCATTGTGGCGGGGCCCAGTTAGGACTATCTCATGGCGGAGCGAAAGTCCCCTCCCATGCCGTCGCGCGCCCAGTTCGTCTTTGCCATCGCCGTGCTTGCCACGGCACTTGCCATTGCGAGTGCGGCGTTCTTCTTTTATGCGCCCGGCGGCAAAGGCAGCGGCACGGCGCTTATCGGGGGACCGTTCGCGCTTACCGACCAGAACGGCAAGCGCGTCACCGAGAAAGACTTCCTGGGAAAATACGCGCTCATTTTCTTCGGCTATACCTATTGCCCCGACATCTGCCCGACCGAGCTGCAAGTGATGTCGGCCGCACTGGACCAGATGGGTCCCAAGGCCGATGCCATCCAGCCGGTATTCATCACCATCGATCCCGCGCGCGATACGCCCGAGGTTCTCAAATCCTATGTCGAGAACTTTCATCCACGCATGATGGGGCTGACCGGAACGCCCGAAGACGTGGCAGGGGTGGCCCGGGCTTACCGGGTCTACTACAGCAGGGCCGCCGGCGGCGATGGCGCAAACTACCTGATGGATCACTCCTCGATCCTCTATCTGATGGGGCCCGACGGGAAATATCTCAAGCATTTCACCTATATGACGGATGCCAAACGGCTGGCTTCGGAACTTGACGCCGCCCTGGCGCGTTAAATCACGCCCGTGGACTATTCCATTGCCCTTGGTAAACGGAGTTGTTACCAATTTGCCTCATTCCAGGGCAGGAGCCTCAATGCTGTATCACCTCTACGAAATGAACCATGCGGCGCTGGCCCCCTGGCGCGCCGCGGCCGGAGCCGGGCTCGATTTCTGGAAAAGCCCCGCCAATCCCCTGTCCTCCACGCAAATGGGCCGAACCTTCGCCGCCTCGCTCGAAGTGTTCGAAAGGCTTACGCGACGCTACGGCCGTCCGGCCTTCGGCATCACCGGCACGATCGTTGGCGATGCGGCCGTTGCCGTGTCGGAGGCCGTGGTTCTGAAGAAGCAGTTCTGCAACCTCCTCAATTTTCGCAAGGCCTGGTCCGAGGGACAAAACCCAAACCAGCACAAGTTGCTGATCGTCGCACCCATGTCGGGCCACTTCGCCACGCTGCTGCGCGGCACGGTCGAGGCGATGCTGCCGCATTTCGATATCTATATCACCGACTGGATTGACGCCCGCACCGTGCCGGTGGCGCAGGGCACTTTCGATCTCGACGATTACATCGACTATGTCTCCGAGATGCTCCGGCACCTCGGTCCGGGCAGCAGCGTGATGGCGGTGTGCCAGCCCTCGGTGCCGGTTCTCGCCGCCGCGGCGCTGATGAACGAGGCGGGCGACGCGGCAGCGCCTTCCACCATGATCCTCATGGGCGGCCCCATCGACACAAGGCGCAACCCGACCGC
>JANLYR010000368.1:0-3087 GCA_031365765.1 Hyphomicrobiales bacterium
GGTGAAGGAGCGGATCGTCGAATATCTGGCCGTCCAGAGCCGCACCAACAAATTGCGCGGACCGATCCTGTGCCTTGTGGGGCCTCCGGGCGTCGGCAAGACCTCGCTCGGAAAGTCGATCGCCAAGGCAACGGGCCGTGAATTCATCCGCATGTCGCTGGGCGGCGTGCGCGATGAAGCGGAAATCCGCGGCCACAGGCGGACCTATATCGGCTCGATGCCGGGCAAGGTCATCCAGTCGATGAAGAAGGCGAAGAAGTCCAATCCGCTTTTCCTTCTCGACGAGATCGACAAGATGGGCATGGATTTCCGCGGTGACCCGTCTTCGGCGCTGCTCGAAGTGCTCGACCCCGAACAGAACGCCACGTTCATGGATCACTATCTGGAGGTCGAATACGATCTCTCGAACGTGATGTTCGTGACAACGTCGAACACGCTGAACATTCCGCCGGCCCTCATGGACCGGATGGAAATCATCCGCATCGCTGGCTACACCGAGGAGGAGAAGCTCGAAATCGCCAAGCGCCATCTGGTGCCGAAGTCGATGGAGCATCACGGCCTGGATAAGAAGGAATTCGAGATCACCGACGAGGCGATTTACGAAATCCTCCGCCGCTATACGCGCGAAGCCGGCGTCCGAAACCTGGAACGCGAGATCAACACCCTGGCCCGCAAGGTCATCAAGGATCTCATGATGTCCAAGAAAAAGAAGATCAAGGTGACGCCGGAAATCGTCAACCAGTTTCTGGGCGTGCAGAAATTCCGTTACGGCGAAGTCGAGGGCGAGGACCAGGTGGGCCTGGTGACGGGCCTTGCCTGGACCGAAGTGGGCGGCGAACTGCTAACCATCGAAGCGCTCATGATGCCCGGCAAGGGCAAGATGACCGTGACCGGAAACCTGCGCGATGTGATGAAGGAATCGATCTCCGCGGCAAGCTCCTATGTGCGCTCCAGGGCAACTTCGATCGGCGTCAAGCCGCCGGTCTTCGACAAGAAGGACATCCATGTCCACGTGCCGGAAGGTGCAACGCCCAAGGACGGGCCGTCGGCCGGCATCGCCATGGTGACCGCCATCGTTTCGGTGATGACGGGGATCGCGGTGAAAAAGGATGTCGCCATGACCGGTGAGATCACGCTTCGCGGGCGCATATTGCCGATCGGTGGCTTGAAGGAAAAGCTGCTGGCGGCGCTGCGCGGCGGCATCAAGAAGGTGCTGATCCCCGAGGAGAACGTGAAGGACCTGGCGGAAATTCCGGAGAACGTGAAGTCGGGCATGGAGATCATTCCGGTGGGCCGTATGGACGAGGTGCTGATCCATGCGCTGGTGCGGATGCCCGAAGCCATCACCTGGGACGAGGCTGCCGAGGAGGCCGCCGCGGCCGCCAGGGTGGCGGCGGAACGGGCCGGAGAAGGTGCCAGGGCGCACTGATATCCGCTACCCTTGCTGACAGAATTGGACGGGCGGAAGGGCAACCTTCCGCCCGTTTCCCTCTGGTCCTGGGCGTTAACGCCTTGAACTGACTCGCGGAAAAATTTAGCCCTGCCCACGCCTTGCCAAACCCTGCGAATCGCCTGCTTTTCCGGGGGATGGGCAGGGGTTGCGCATGAACAAGAGCGAACTGATCGGCAAGGTCGCAAAGGATGCCAAGCTCACCCGCGGCGAAGCCGGCGAAGCGATCGAGGCCACGATCGAGAACATCATGAAGGCGCTCCGCCAGGGCGACGATGTGCGCCTGGTGGGCTTTGGAACTTTCACTGTCACCCGCCGCAGGGCGGGGGAGGCGCGCAATCCGTAGACCGGCAAGCCTATCAAGCTCCCGGCCTCGAAGCGCGCCAAGTTCAGAGCGGGCAAATTGTTGAAGGAGGCGGTGAACGGGTAGCAACTGACAGCACGGCCAGCACGCAAAGGCCCCGCGCGGCCCTCAGAACCCGCGGGGTTTTTTTAATGCGTGCCGTGTTTATTCCGCCGCTGTACGGTGCATCTGCTGGATCTTGGGGGCGATCTGCAGCTTGGCTGCCGGCGCCTCGTTGTCGAGACGGTGGATGGCGATTTCATGCTTCTCGATGTCGAGATCGTTTTCCGCCAGAAGCGCCTGGAACACCTCTTTCACGATTTCCTTCTGCGACTGGGCCCAGCGGTCGATGCGGCGGATTTCCTCGTCGCGCTTGGCCTGCAGTTCACGCCCCCGGGCCACCACAACGTCGCGCAGCATGGTGCGCTCGGCCAGCATGGTCTCGACTTCCTCGAGCATGCGGCTCTGCAACTGTTCGCCCATCTTGATGATCTCGCGCATTTGAACAATCTCCCAACAAATGAATATAGCCAGTAAGCCTAGGGAGGGTTATTACACAGTACACGGAGGAACGCGATATTGAGATATTTTGTTAGTGAATTGTTAAGGTTACCCGTCTGGCGGGCGGCCACTTGCGCGGTGGCGGCGGGATCATTAAGCATCGCATGCGAGGGCGATTAGCTCAGTTGGTAGAGCGCTTCGTTTACACCGAAGATGTCGGGAGTTCGAGTCTCTCATCGCCCACCAGCCATCCATCACGCCATAAAACGAAACGGCCGGGCTTGAGGCCCGGCCGGTCGCGGAATGTCCAGTCCGGAATGTCCTAGAGTGTGGTTTTTCTCGGCATGGGTTGCGTTGCTTGGCGGGTCTCGGCGCTGGCCGTGGCCGACGCATTGTCCGCCGCCTGCTTGATCCGGCCGGCATTGGCCTGGCCCTGTCGGTACCAGTTGCTAACGATCTCGGCTGCCGTATCGCGGCCGCCAAGACCGAACGACAGTCCGATCGCCAGGGCGGCGGCACCCACGATCGCCATGAACAAGGTATTCACCAAGGTCTGGGCAATGCCGATCTGATTGACAGCGATGACGATCGCAAAGGCCCAGACCGCGACGCTGGCGACCTTGGCCAGCATGTCGGGATTGTCAAAACCGGCCTGCGATGTTGCGCCCCGCACCAGATTGGCAAAGGCGTTGGCGACCAGCCCGCCGATGACCAGCACGATGATGCCCACTACCAGGTTGGGGATCCACAGCAGCAACTGGCGCAGGATGTCCGAAACGGCCGGCAGCCCCAG
>JANLYR010000373.1:0-1574 GCA_031365765.1 Hyphomicrobiales bacterium
GAGTGACACCTACGCGGCCTGGCGCGCCGCGGCGCGGGCCGGCCTTGCCGGCGGCATTCCGCCCGACCAGATTTTCTGGACCACGGCCAACGACAATTCGGCCCTGTTCGCGGAAACGGAAATGCCGGGCCTCGAGCAAAAGGTTAGCGCCGCGGTGCCCCAGGCGTTTCTCGACCTCTGCGAACTGGCGATTTGTCACCGCGATCCGGGCCGCTTCGCCCTTTTGTACACGGTGCTGTGGCGGCTGCGCGGCCAGCGGGCGCTGCTTGCCGACGAATCCGATGCCGATGTCGCGGCCCTGATGGCGATGCGGAAGTCGGTCAGCCGCGATTGCCACAAGATGAAAGCCTTCGTGCGCTTCCGGGAAGGGGACGCCGCACCCGATGGCCGCCGGCGTTTCGCTGCCTGGTTCGAGCCCGATCATTTCATCGTCGAGCGCACCGCGCCGTTTTTCGCCCGCCGCTTCGCCGACATGGATTGGCTCATCGCCACGCCCGATCTCGTGGCGCGCTTCGATTCAGGCGTGCTGGCGTTCGAAGGCGCGATGGCACGGCCAGCCTTGGCCCCGGATCAAACCGAAGACCTGTGGCGGACTTACTTCGCCAGCATCTTCAATCCGGCGCGGCTGAAGGTCAAAGCCATGCAGGCGGAGATGCCGAAGAAATACTGGCGGAACCTTCCCGAGGCGGCACTCATTCCCGACTTGATCGCCAGAGCCGAGAGCCGGGTTGAAATGATGGAAAAAGCAGGGTTCGCCACACCGCCCCGGCGCGCGGAGAAAAGCAGATCTTCCAAACCGGCCGAGCTTCCCCTGCTCGACAGTGAATCGCCCCGATCGCTGCGCGAGGCGCTGGCTCAGGCGGCCTCATGCACCCGCTGCCCGCTTTACCGCAACGCCACGCAAACGGTGTTTGGCGAAGGTCCCGACGATGCGCCCGTGATGTTCGTGGGCGAGCAGCCTGGCGACAAGGAGGATCTGGCAGGGCGGCCCTTCGTCGGTCCGGCCGGGCAATTGTTCGAGCGGCTGCTGGCGGAGGCGGGCGTGGCGCGCGACAAATGTTACGTCACCAACGCGGTCAAGCATTTCAAGCATGAGCCGCGCGGCAAGTTCCGCCTGCACAAGCGTCCCGATGCCGGCGAGGTTCAGGCCTGCCGCTGGTGGCTGAAGCAGGAGAAGGAGCTGATCCGGCCCCGCCTCATCGTCGCATTGGGCGCCACCGCCGCCCAGGCCGTCACCGGCAAGGGGGACCAGATTATGCGCCGGCGGGGAAGCTTTGAAAAAACCGCCGACGGCACCCCGGTCTTGATGAGCATTCATCCCTCCTCGCTGTTGCGGCAGCCCGATCGCGCCGAGGCGGAACGGTCGATGTCGCAGTTCCGCGACGAACTGCGGCAAATCCTCGCCGTCGTGCCAGAGGTCGCCCGCTCCTGAGACGGCGATTAACTGCGAAATTTCGTTTTTAGACGCAACCCCTGCGTGCGTTAATTCGAGCATTCACTTTATTGCAAATTTTTTGCAATCTTAAATTGACTGAAAAGAACAATTATGACTATTTGCAACCATAAAGCGAAAG
>JANLYR010000421.1:0-12127 GCA_031365765.1 Hyphomicrobiales bacterium
CCGCTACTTTTACAGCAAAAGCGGGGTCCCCGCCTGCGCGAGGATGACGGAAATGGTTATACCGCCAGTTCCCTTGACCGCTTCGTAGCTTCCGCAATCGCCGCGTCGAACAGCGGCTGCAGCCCGTTCTCGCCCATCAGCACCTGAAGCGCGGCATAGGTTGTCCCCTTGGGCGAGGTCACGTTCTGCCGCAACACCGAAGCTTCCGTTCCGCTGACCCGCATCAGTTCACCCGAACCGGCGACAGTGGCGCGCGCCAGCTGCATTGAAAGTTCCGCCGGCAATCCTGCTTTCACACCCGCCGCCGCCATGCACTCGGTCACGTAAAACACATAGGCCGGTCCTGATCCCGAAACCGCGGTCACCGCATCGATCATCGCTTCGTCATCGACCGTCACCACCTCGCCGATCGCCGTCAGCAGCGCGCGCGCCAATTGCATCCGCGCGGCGCTCACATTGTCATTGGCCACCATCGCGGTAATGCCGCGCCCCACCGCCGCCGGCGTGTTGGGGATCGAGCGGATCACCGCGGCATCGCCGCCAAAATGACGCTCGAAGGAAGCGATGGTTTTTCCCGCCGCGACCGACAGGAACAGCGGCTTCGACCGGGCCAGCGATACCAGCGGCGGCAGCACGTCCTCCATCACCTGCGGCTTGACGGCGATCACCACGACCTCCGCATCCACGATGTCCTTGACCGGCGGATTGAGCCTGATGCCCCGTGCCCCGGTCATTGCCGTCATTTCAATGGACACGGCGGGATCGAGCACCGCGATCCGCTTGGGATCGGCACCGCCCTTCAGCCAGCCTTCAAGCATGGCGCCGCCCATCTTGCCCGCACCCACCAGCACCAGCGTGCCACCAAGTGCGATCGTCATGCCTCGCCCACCGTCTCGAACAGGCTGCATTCGATCGCATCCTCGGCCTTGCGCCCCGCCCACACCACGAACTGCACGGCGGGAAAAAACCGCTGGCAGTTTTCCGCCGCCAGCCGGATCAGCATCTCGCATTGCGCGTCGTTGGCTTCGGCACCGCCCGCCAGCACCAGGTTGTTGCGGAACACGATCGACCCATCGCTCCGCCACAGATCGAAATGTCCATGCATCAGTTGTTCGTTGATGAGTGCGATGAGCCGCGCCGCCTCGTCGCGCCGCGCCGCCGGCACCTTGACGTCGAAACTCGCCGCCACATGCAGGGTTTCCAGGTCGGCACGCCAGTTGAGCGCCACATGAAGATCGCTGTACGGGCTCGAAACCAGAAGCGTCACTTCGTCGTCGTCGGAGCGATCCAGCGCCCAGTCGCGCCGTGCCGCCAGCCGCTCGACACGGTCAAGCGGGTTGGGGTTGTCGGTTGCATGGTTTTGTATCGCCACCATCGAATTCCTCCGGGGGCGGACGAATCAGGCGTCACCCTCATGCGGAAACTGCCGAAGGCATCGAGTCGGAGCAAGGGCTGGAAGCGCGTGGAGGCGATTCCTCCACAACGCACATTCAGGCACTGCCGCCGCCGCCCTGTTTTGATTCGAGCGTGGCAATGCGAAGTGCCAGCGCGTCATTCTCCTCGCGGGCTTTCTGCGCCATGGACCGCACCACCTCGAACTCCTCGCGCTTGACAACTTCGAGATTGTTGAGGACGCGCTCCACCTGATTCTGCACCAAAGTGTCGATCTCGCGGCGAAGCCCCTGCGCGGCACCCGCGGCATTGGTGGCTAATTTGGCGATCTCATCGAAAAACCGGGACGATGTCGTGGTCATGGGCAAGCATCCTTTCAGCCGCCAAAGTTATGATCGAAGAGGCGCCACTTCAAGATGCGGGAAAGAATATCCGCAGTTACCACAACTTCTCATCATGATAGTGCTCGACACGGTCATCTTCTTTGCGGCAGCAGGAAGAAGATGCCCGGATCAAGTCAGGGCAAGATGAGAGGGGGATTGTAAGAGACATTGCCGAGCAGGCCTCGATGAGATTGTAGGACTCGCCGGAACCTGCGCTATTGTACGCCGCCATGCCCTTTCCACCCCTCGACCCCGTCCTCTTCTCCCTCGGCCCTTTCGAGCTCCGCTGGTATGCCCTGGCCTATATCGCAGGGCTGCTCTTCGCCGCCTGGTACATGAAACGCCTGGTGGTCAATCAGACTCTGTGGGGCACGCGCCAGCCCACCATGACGCCGCTTCAGATCGACGATTTCTTCGTCTGGACCGTGCTGGGCGTCGTCCTCGGTGGCCGCCTCGGCTACGTGCTTTTCTACAATCCGCTGCAATATCTTGCCCACCCGGGCGAGATCGTCAAAATGTGGGATGGCGGCATGTCGTTCCACGGCAGCTTTCTCGGCTGCGTCGTCGCCGCCTGGATTTACGGCCGGAAAATCGGTGCCGGGCTGGACGCGATGCTCGATCTGGGCGCTGCCTCGGTGCCGGTGGGACTGGGCCTCGGGCGGATCGCTAACTTCATCAATCAGGAACTGTGGGGCAGGGCCTCCGACATGCCCTGGGCCGTCATCTTCCCCGATGATCCCCGGCACTTGCCCCGCCATCCAAGCCAGATCTACGAAGCCCTCCTCGAAGGTTTCATCCTGTTCCTTGCCGTCCGTCTCGCCACCCATCGCTTCGGCGCGCTCAAATATCCGGGCCGCGCGTCCGGCATATTCGCGCTGGGCTATGGCCTGTCGCGTATTTTCGTCGAATTCTTCCGCGAGCCCGACAGCCAGCTTGGATACTTTGCCGGCTTTCTCACCATGGGCATGATGCTGTCGCTGCCGCTCATTGCGGTGGGTCTCTGGCTCCTGGCGAGATCGCGGCGGTGACGCCGCTTGAACGGCTCCTCACCGAGGTGATCGAGGCCGAAGGCCCGCTCCGCCTCGACCAATACATGACGCTCTGCCTCGGCCATCCGCAACACGGTTACTACGCCACCCGCGATCCCCTGGGCGCGGAGGGCGATTTCATCACCGCGCCCGAAATCTCGCAGGTCTTCGGTGAACTGTTGGGCGTCTGGTGCGCCGCCGCCTGGAAGTCCATGGCAGCGCCCGCCGCCTTCAACCTGGTCGAACTCGGCCCCGGCCGCGGCTCCCTCATGGCCGATATTCTGCGCGCCGCCAAAGTGGTGCCAGGCTTCACCGATGCAGCACAAATCCATCTGGTCGAAACCAGTCCCGTGCTCAGGCGTCTGCAGCAGCAAAAACACCCGCACGCCGCCTGGCACGTAACGCTCGAATCCGTCCCCACCGCGCCCTCGATCGTCATCTCCAACGAATTTTTCGATTGTCTCCCCATCCGCCAGTTCGAGCGCCGCGAAGGAAAATGGCTGGAGAGGGTCATCGGACTGTCCGGCAACGGCCTGGCACCCGGTTTGATCGAAGCAGAAAATCTGGGCGCGCAGGGCCGTGACGGTGATGTCATCGAATTCTCCCCCGCGCGCACCGAGGTGGCCGAAGCCTTGGGCCAGCGCCTCGCAATTAACCCGGGCGCGGCACTCATCATCGACTACGGCCATGCGCGAACCGCCCCCGGCGACACGCTGCAGGCGATGCGCCAACACCGCTTCGCCGCCATCACCGAATCGCCCGGCGACTGCGACCTGACCTCCCATGTCGATTTCGCGGCCCTGGCCAAGGCACTCTCCAAATCCGGCGCCACACCTTGGCCGCTCCTTACTCAGCGCGCCTTCCTGTTGAGCATGGGTCTCGAACAGCGCACCGCCGTCCTCGCCGCCAGGGCCGGTGCCCAAGCCCCCGCGTTGCAACGCGCCATGGCAAGGCTTGCGCACCCCGATCAGATGGGTAACCTGTTCAAAGTCCTGGCCGTAACCTCGCCGGGCCTGGCCGCCCCCTATCCCTTCACTCCGCAATGATCCAGTCAGACGCCCTCATCGCCCCCTATCTCCGCCACGGTTTCTTCACCCGGGAAGGCGGCTTCTCGACCGGCCTGTTTGCCTCGCTCAACTGCGGCATGGGCTCGGGCGACGATGTCGAAACCGTGCGCCGCAACCGCTCCGTGGTGGCCTCGGCGCTGGACATGGCCGAATCTCGCTTAGTCACCGTCCATCAGGTCCACAGTGCCACGGTCATTCCCGTCGCCACGCCCATCGATCATGCCGCCCGGCCTAAGGCCGATGCCATGGTCAGCAATGTTCCGGGCCTGGCGCTGGGCGTCCTCACCGCCGATTGCGGGCCGGTGCTTTTTGCCGATCACGATGCCCGGGTCATCGGTGCCGCCCATGCCGGCTGGAAGGGAGCGCTCGCGGGCGTGACCGGCGCCACGCTTGACGCCATGGAAAGCCTCGGCGCCAGGCGCAGCCGCGTGGTGGCCGTGGTCGGACCTGCGATCGGGCAGGGGGCCTACGAAGTCGGCCCCGAATTTCCGTTGCCCTTTCTCGAAAGCGACGCGGCCAATGCTCGCTTCTTCCGCCCTTCAATCCGCCCGCAACACGCGATGTTCGATCTCCCGGGCTTTCTTGCAAACCGCCTCCGCGGCGAAGGGGCGGGCACCGTGATCGATCTGGCGCTCTGCACCTTCAGCGACGCGCAACGCTTCTTCAGCTACCGCCGCACCACCCACGCCAGGGAACCAGCCTACGGCCGCCAGATTTCCGCCATCGCCCTTGCCTAGTGTCCTCGCCCGCGAAGCGGGAGAGGAAGCGGCCCATTGCGTAGCAATGGGAAGGTGAGGGTGCTTCTTGCCACTTAGCGAATCACGTCATAGGACAAACCATGGCCCTGCATTTCAAGCCGTCTGAATTCGCCGCCCGCACCGCCCAGGTCACAGCCGAGCTTGCCGAACAGGGGCTCGACGGCCTCCTGATGTTCCAGCAGGAGAGCATGTATTACCTCACCGGCTACGACACCTTCGGCTTCTGCTTCTTCCAGTGCCTCTATCTGGGCACGGACGGAAAGCTGGCCTTGCTCACGCGCGGTGCCGACCTTCGCCAGGCCCGCCACACCTCGCTCATCCAGGATATCCGCATCTGGACCGATGAGGCTGGCGCCAAACCGGCGGCGCAGTTGAAAGACATGCTCGAAAGTCTAGGCGTCAGCGGCAAGCGCCTCGGCATCGAGAACAATTCCTACGGCCTCACACATTTCAACGGCAAGGCGGTGGACGAAGCACTCGACGGTTTCTGCACCCTCGCCGATGCCAGCGAACTGGTCACCCGCATCCGCGCGGTGAAATCGAAGGCCGAACTTGAATATGTCCGCAAAGCCGGTGAACTGGGTGACGACGCCTTGAAGGCCGCGCTCAAGAAAGTCGCTCCCGGTGCGAATGAAGGCGACATTCTTGCCGCCCAGCAGAAGGCGATCTTTGCCGGCGGCGGCGATTATCCGGCCAACGAATTCATCATCGGCTCCGGTCCGGACGCACTTCTCTGCCGTTACAAATCGGGCCGCCGCAAGCTCTCCAACCGCGACCAGCTGACGCTGGAATGGGCCGGCGTCTATCGCCACTACCACGCCGCCTCGATGCGCACCGTCATCGTGGGCAAGCCAACCCGCTACCACCTCGCCATGGACAAGGCGGCGCGCGAGGCTCTTGCCGAGGTCGAGACGAAACTCACGCCCGGTCACACCGCCGGCGACGTTTTCGAAGCCCATGCCCGTGTCATGGACGCCCACGGCATGCGCAATCACCGGCTGAACGCCTGCGGCTATTCGCTTGGCGCCAAGTTCACCCCAAGCTGGATGGACGCGCCGATGTTTTATCGCGCCAACCCGATACCGATCGTGCCGGGCATGGTACTGTTCGCCCACATGATTCTCATGGACTCCGACAGCGGCAATGCATTCTGCCTGGGACGCACCTATATCGTCGGTGCGAAACGGCCAGAACCCGTGTCACGCCACCCGCTGGAGATGATCGTCCGCTAGCCGATGCGCATGCTTGCCAGGGAAATGAACATGCTGATGTGGCGGCGCGGTCTGGCACCGCTCCTCCTGCTCATGGTGGCACTCATCGTCTCTAATTGCTCCGGCAGCACGGGCGCGCTGTTCAAGGACAGCAACGCGACGCCGGGTTCCCCTGGAAAGCCGGTCCCCCCGATAGCGCTGCAGACCATGGTGGGTCTGCCCGTCGACAAGGCCCAGTCGCTCCGCGATGCACTATCGGCCGCCGCCGGTCAGCGCGACATGGCGATCGTCGAGGGCACGTTCCAAACCGGCGAACTTCGGCTCAACGGCAATTTCCAGACGGAAGCTCAGGGCGGTGGCATCCGCGTCAACTATCAATGGACCCTGACCGGCAATGACGGCGCCCCCCTTCACACCATGTCGGGCAGCGAATTCTCACCCGATGCGCTGGCGTCCAACCCGTGGTCGGCGATGACGCCCGACGTGCTCGAGAAGATCGCCGTCGCCACTTCGGCCGAACTGGCCAGCCGGCTGTCGCAACTGGGCTATGCCACCCGCGCCGCCGCCCTCTATATGCCGCCGCCCGATTATTTCATCGCGGCCATTCCCGGCGCCTATAAGGAAATCGACTACGAAACGCTTCTGGGCCCTGGCGCTGCGGAACCCGCGATGGCGGCCGTCGAGCAGCCCTCGGTTCTTATTCCGCCGATCGAGGAACCCATAGAGGCGGTTGAAGGGGAGACCCAAAAGCCCCCGGAAGGAAAGATAGGCATCAGGGCGGTGGCGGTGCTGCTCGTCAAGGGCTCGCCCGGCCACGGCAACGATGAGTTGACGGCCGCCATGCGCGACACGCTGCGCACCGCCGGCTGGCCGGTGCTGTCGGCGCCTCGCGCCGATGCCATCACCATCAGCGGGAAAGTCAGGATCGCGGAGGCGCACGGTGCCTCCCAGCAGGTGGCGCTGATCTGGACGGTCCATTCCCCCGATGGCCGCAAGCTCGGCAAGATCGACCAGGCCAATGGCGTCCCGGCGGGTTCTCTCGACCAGGGATGGGGCGACAATGCCGTAGCCGTAGCCGAGGCCGCCGCGACAGGCATTTTCGATCTGATCAAGGTCTACCGCTAGATTTCCCTCCCCTGTGCGGGGAGGGATTGAGGTGGGTGCCTTCTGCGCTAAATCTGTTCAGGCGATCACTGCGACTGGCGCGGGTCGTCTTTCGGGTTGATATACTTGATGCCCCACGGGCCATTGGTGGTGAGTTGCAGCACCGTCTCCTCGTCGAAGTAGGCAAAATGCGCCATGCCGGGCGGCATACGGAAGAAGCTGCCCGTAGGAATTGCTTTGGCAGCGCCCCGGTCGGCGGTCTCGCCCATTCCAAGATTAAGGGTCCCTGATATGATTGTGTCCACCTCATATGCAGGATGCGTGTGAGGCGCGATCGCATAGCCCTTCGGCAATTTCAGCCGAAGGGCAAACGGACCTTCCTTGGTCGGGTCGCCGAACAAGATGGCGGCCTGTGCTCCGGCAGGCAGCGCTTTGGGGCCCGGGCCCCACTTTACCTCGTTGGGAGCCACCACAGTGTACATATCCTCCGCCGAAGCAAAGGAGACGATTCCGCAGAACGCGATACAACCGATTGCAAGTAGAGATGCAATTTTCATGGTACCTCCCTTCAAAGCATGGCCGACAACGCCGGATGACCGGCTTGTCGAAGCCGATGATTGCGCGGAATGGACGCAGTTGGCAAGATCTACCCATGCGGCAACCGATCACATTCAAGCTGACCGATTTCCTCTTCGTATCCGTGTTTGCACCGGCAAGCATCGGTTGTTATAGAGCGCCCAGCGCCGGTTGAGGGGATTGAACGCGGATGATGAAGATCGTGGCGGGAAACAGCAACCGCCCGCTGGCCGAAGGCATCTGCTCCTATCTCAACATGCCCATGACGAGGGCCGTCGTCCGGCGCTTCAACGATATGGAAGTGTTCGTCGAGATCCAGGAAAATGTCCGCGGCCAGGACATGTTTGTGGTGCAGTCCACATCCTTCCCCGCCAACGACCATCTGATGGAACTGCTCATCATCATCGACGCGCTGAAACGCGCCTCGGCCCGTCGCGTCACACCGTCATTCCCTATTTCGGCTATGCGAGGCAGGACCGGAAACCCGGCCCCCGCACCCCCATCTCGGCCAAGCTCGTGGCCAACCTCATCACCAGAGCCGGCGCCGACCGCGTGTTGACGCTCGATCTCCACGCCGGCCAGATCCAGGGCTTCTTCGACATCCCGACCGACAACCTGTTCGCCGGCCCGGTGATGGTGCGCGACATCAAGCTTCATAACGACATTGCCAATACCGTGGTGATCTCGCCCGACGTGGGCGGCGTGGTCCGCGCCCGGGCGCTCGCCAAGCGCCTCGACACACCGCTCGCCATCGTCGACAAGCGCCGCGAGCGGGCAGGGGACTCGGTGGTGATGAACTTCTTCGGCGATGTCGTCGGCTAGTCGTGCTTCCTCATCGACGACATCGTCGACTCTGGTGGAACCCTGGTCAACGCCGCCGAGGCGCTGCTCACCAAAGGCGCCAGGGAGGTCAACGCCTACATCACCCACGGCGTCCTTTCGGGTGGAGCGGTGGCACGCATCACCTCGTCCAAGCTGAAGCAGCTCGTCATCACCGACTCGATCCAGCCGACGGAGGCGGTGCGCATCGCCCGCAACATCCGCGTCATCCCCATCGCCTCGCTATTGGGCGAAGCCATCGGCCGCACCTCGCGCGAAGAATCAGTCTCCAGCCTGTTCGAATAAACCCAAGGCCTTCCTTACCTTTCATTAACCATCTATCTTAACTCCCGATTCATCTTGAAATCTGGAGGTGACACAATGCTCAAGACAGCCCTCGGCCTGGCCTTTGCCGCCATCGCCCAGACCGCCCCGGCCCACGCCAGCATCGAGGTCATCTACCCGCCTTACGCCTACGAAGCGCCAGTGGCAGCCTGCCCCCCGTCATGGAGCGACGCCGAGATCGACAACGCCAGCGCCGAGCCCCAAAATCCGGGTTTCCACGAAATCGAAAATGAAATCCTGGTGATCCGCGCCGGCCATCGCTCATCCATTGTGGTCTATGTAACGGGAGACTAGCGTTTCAGTCCTCGTCTTTGGAGTGAGCCCATGCGTTTCGCCTTGTCCAGCCTGAGCATCGGTCTCGCTCTGTACGCCGGGCAGGCCACGGCGCAGGAACTGGCAATTCCCCCGGCTCGCTTTCCGCAACTTGCAAAATCCGCCACCAGCGCCACGGGCTTTGTACCCTCGGGTTGGACGTTGGAGAGCAACGCCACGGGCGACCTCAACCAGGACGGCGTGCCCGACATCGTCATGGTGCTCCATCAAAGCGATCCCCAAAACATCATTGCCCACACCGGCATGGGCGAAACCCCGTTCAACTCCAATCCGAGAATTCTGGCCGTGGCATTTGGCGCTGGCGGGAAATTCACGCTCGCCCTTGAAAATCACGCGCTCATCCGCCGCCGTGAGGATCCTGTCCTGGCCGACGTGCTGGACGAAAACGGCGGCGTTTCGATCGATCGCGGCAGCGTGGTCGTCGCGTTGTATCTGTTCGCCAGTGCGGGGGGCTGGGACATGGGCAACCGCACCTTTCGCTTTCGCTATCGCAAGGACCGCTGGGAGCTGATCGGTTTTGACAATGAGACCGTCAACCGGGGCTCGGGCGCGGTGACCAGCACCGGCATCAATTATCTGACCAGCAGGATTGAGGTCGGCACCGGCACTATTGAAAACGACGAAACCAAGACCACGCGGAAGAAGCTGCCAAAGCGCCCGCTGCTGACCATCGAGGATGTCGGCGATGGCATGGAGTTTGCCCCGGCGGAATAAGCGTTCTGGCTGAACTTGCGCTCCCCCGCCGCTTCCGCTAGACACCGCCCGCCCAGCCATGGCGTCGTTCACCCCTGGAGGAAGGCCTGGCGGGTTTTCAAACAGGAGAATACTATGTCCAAGATCGTGCAGCTCAAGGCCACGCCGCGTGGCCGGGCAGGCAAGGGGGCCTCCCGCGCAGTCCGTCGCGAAGGCCTCGTCCCCGGTGTCGTCTATGGCGACAAGAAGGAACCCACCCTCATCTCGATGACCTACGGCGAAGTGCAGCCCCATGTCCACACCGGACGCTTCCTGTCGACGCTGGTCGACCTCGAAGTCGACGGCCAGACGGTCAGGGCCATTCCGCGTGACGTGCAGTTCGAGCCGTCGCGCGATTTCATCATCCATGTCGATTTCCTGCGCCTCGGCAAGGATGCGCGGATCGCCGTCAACATTCCGGTGCATTTCAAGAACCACGATGCCTCGCCCGGCCTCAAGGCCGGCGGCGTGCTAAACATCGTCAGCCACGAGATCGCGCTGTACTGCTCGGCCGACTTCATCCCCGATGACATCGTGGTGGACCTGACCGGCCTTCACATCAACCAGTCGATCCATCTGTCGCAGTTGACCCTGCCTGAAAATGTCACCCCCGTTTCGCGCGACGACGTTACGGTGGCAACGATCTCGGCCATGGGCAAGGAAGAGGAAGTGGTGGTCGATCCCGCGGCAACGGCGGAAGTGCCCGCCACCGCGCAGAAGGCCCCCGCGGCCGCTGCCGGTGCTGCAGCACCCGCCGCCGGCAAGGACGCCAAGGCAGCGCCCGCCGGCAAGGATGCGAAAGCCGCACCCGCTGGCAAGGCTGCTGCGGCGGCGCCTGCGGCCAAGGCTGCTCCGGCGCCCAAGAAGAAGTAACGCCGCGCCATGCACCTCGTCGTGGGCCTCGGCAATCCGGGGTCCAAATATGCCGGCAACAGGCACAATATCGGCTTCATGGCGGTGGACGAAATCGTCCGCCGTCATGGCTTTCTGTCCTGGCGCAAACGCTTTCAGGGCGAAATCGCCGAGGGCCTTCTGGCGGGTGGCAAGATTCTGGCGCTGAAGCCGCTCACCTACATGAACGAGAGCGGCAGATCGGTGGGCGAGGCCATCCGCTTCTACGACATCGAGCCGGAGAAAGTGATCGTCATCTATGACGAGATCGATCTCGCCGAAGGCAAGATCAAGGTCAAGCTCGGCGGCGGTGCGGCGGGCCACAACGGCATCCGATCGATGATCGCCCATATCGGGCCTTACTTTCAGCGCGTGCGTCTGGGCATCGGCCACCCGGGCGAGCGCGGCCTCGTCCATCCCCATGTGCTGAGCGATTTCGCCAAGGCCGACAAACAGTGGCTCGATCCGCTGATCGATGCGGTGGCCGAAAACATCGCCCTTCTCATCGAGGGAGTCGAAGGCACCTTTCAGAACAAGGTGCATCTGGCACTCAATCCCGGCATCGAAAAGCCGCCAAGGAAAGAACAGATCTGATGGGTTTCAAATGCGGTATCGTCGGCCTGCCCAACGTGGGCAAATCGACTCTCTTCAACGCGCTGACCCAGACGGCGGCGGCGCAGGCGGCGAACTATCCCTTCTGCACGATCGAGCCCAATGTCGGCGATGTCGGCGTCCCCGATCCCCGTCTTGATGTGCTGGCGAAAATCGGCGGCAGTGCCGAGATCATCCCGACCCGTCTCACCTTTGTTGATATTGCCGGGCTCGTGCGCGGCGCCTCGAAAGGCGAGGGGCTGGGCAACCAGTTCCTCGCCAATATCCGCGAGGTCGACGCCATCGCCCATGTCGTGCGCTGCTTCGAGGATGGCGACGTGACCCATGTCGAAGGCAAAGTCGATCCGCTCGCCGATATCGAGACCATCGAGACCGAGCTGATGCTCGCCGATCTCGATTCGCTGGAGAAGCGCTTCACCAATCTCGAGAAACGCGCGAAAACCGGCGACAAGGAAGCAAAGGTCCTGGCCGAGCTTATTCACCGGGCGCTCATCCTGCTCCGCGAAGGCAAACCCGCCCGCCTTGTGGAACGCAACGCCGACGAAGAAAAAGAGTTTCGCGGCCTGGGCCTCCTGTCTTCCAAGCCGGTGCTTTATGTCTGCAATGTCGATGAAGCCTCCGCCGACAAGGGCAATGAATTCTCCGCCCGTGTCTTCGCGCGCGCCAGGGAGGAAAACGCCGTGGCCACCGTTGTCTCGGCCAAGATCGAAAGCGAGATCGCCATTCTCCCCGCCGCCGACCAGAAGGATTATCTCGAAGCCGTGGGGCTGACCGAGCCCGGCCTCAACCGCGTTATCCGCGCCGGCTACGATCTGCTCCATCTCGTCACATATTTCACCGTAGGGCCGAAGGAAGCCCGCGCCTGGACGGTGACCA
>JANLYR010000429.1:0-8670 GCA_031365765.1 Hyphomicrobiales bacterium
CGGTCACCGCGCCGCTGGCCCGCCGCAACCGGGCCTGGTCTCGCATTGCCACCGATGTCGATCGTGTCCGGCTCAAATCCCTCACCACCCACGTCAAGCTCGAAGATGTGCCGCGCATCGGCGAGGAGATCGTCGCGGGGCGCATCAGGGGCCGGGTCGTCGTCGATATCGCCTGATGTTCGACTGGCATCTCATCCTCCTGGGGGTGGCGATCGGACTGGCGGTTGCCGCTCCGCTCGGCCCGGTCAACCTCATCGTCATCCGTGCCACCCTTAAATACGGTGTCGGCGTCGGCCTGGCGGCAGGTGCCGGAGCGGTTTTGGCTGATACCGCCTTTGCCGCCGTTGCCGCCTACGGTGTCCGCGCCGTCGGTCATTTCATCGCCGAATATGAATTTCCGCTGCAACTGGGCGGCGGCCTGCTCCTGGTGGTGATGGGCGTCCACACCGCCCGGAAACACGCGGGGGCAACCGATCTGGCGTCCCCGGATGAGGCGAAACCCCAGCCCTATTGGCGCAAATCCGCCACCACTTTTCTGCTCACCATCACCAATCCCGGCGCGCTTTTCGGCATGTTGGGCATGTTCGGCGCGCTGAGTGCCACGATGAAGCTGGGCCTCGTTCCCTATCGCCCGGCAATCGCGGTGGCGGCCGTGGCGCTGGGCGGCATCCTGTGGTGGATTTTCCTCAGCGTGCTGGTGACGCGCCTGAAAGCGCGGCTCACACCCTCAGCCCTCGACCGCATCAACCGCTGGGCCGGCGTGCTCATCGCCGCCTTCGGTTTCGTCCTGCTGATCTCGCTCGTTTACTGACTATTGCTTGGTCTGCGCCAAGGTGAATTCCCCCGCCCGGATGCGTTCCGGCAGCCTTGCGCACATCACCGCCACCGGTTCCTCGCCATAGGTGGCGATCATGTCGGAAAGAGCCGCGAAAATCGCCGCCGTTGCCAGGCAGTCGGGGTCGATCCCGTCATAGACGGCCTCTTCCCAGGCATCGAGGATATAGCGCAGCGCCACATGCTTTTCCTCGCCCGAAAGCGTAGCCGGCTGCGGTTTGTCGTTGTGCTTGAGCATCGTTTCGCCTTGCGATCCTGAACTGCGTTCCCACCGGTATTCACCATAGCAAAGCGGGCGCTGGCCCAACCGAATTCCTTAAACGAAGGTTAATTTCGTCTCTCGACTTTTATCGAATGCCCAGAATGTCCCGCGCCTGGGCGATGGCCTCGGGCACGCAAGGGGTAAAGGCCAGGCTGGCCAGATCGCGTTCCTCCGCCCACAGCACCCGGGATGCATCGCTGGCGGCGATGGCCTCGCCACCGGTCCACAGGCCCGCATAGCAGGCGACCACGAAATGTGCCGAGAGCACGCCCGCCTCGTCGCGCCGGATGACGTCGAACAGCCCGACGAGATGGTCGAGCGCCGCCACAATTCCGGTTTCCTCCTGCAATTCGCGAACAGCCCCATCCAGCACCGTCTCGCCCGGCTCGACGCTGCCCCCCGGCAGGCTCCAAAAACCAACAAGCGGCGGCTTCGCGCGCTCCACGATCAGCACGCGGCCGTCGCGCCACACGCAGGCCGAAACGCCCAGCCGGGGAAAGACAGTATTTTTCTTCACTCCGCCTCGATCTTGCGTCCCATGCACAGCACCGGGTTGATCTCGTAGCCGAGTTTTTCGTAAAATCCGCGCACCGCCTCGTTTTCGGCGCGCACCAGGATGTTGATCTTCGTCACCCCCTGCCAGGCGAGCCATCCTTCCGCCTCGCGCACCGTGGCATGCCCCAGGCCCCGCCCGCGAAAAGCGGGATCGACCGCGACATAATACAAGGCACCCCGATGGCCGTCATGCCCCGCCATGACGCTTGCCACGATGCCGCCCTCGGCCTCGCCCACCAGCACCACCGAATTTTCCTCGCCCCGCGCCAGAGAAATGTCCTTGTACGGATCGTTCCACGGCCGCGTCAGGCCGCTCGCCCGCCACAGCGCGACCACCGCCTCCACGTCACGGTCCTCGATTTCGCGGAACTTGATCACGCGGGCAGCACCTTTCCGGGGTTGAGAATGCCACGGGGATCGAACAGCTGCTTCAACCCCCGCATCATGTCGATCTCCACCGGCGATTTGATCGCCCGCATGCGATGGCGCTTGAGCTTGCCGATCCCATGCTCAGCGCTGATCGAGCCGCCGAATTTCGTGACAACCGCGAACACCACATCGTTCATCGCGTCCCATTGGCCGAGATAGGCGGATTTGTCCATGCCCGGAGGCTGGCTCACATTGAAATGAATATTGCCGTCGCCCAGATGCCCGAAGGCGATGATCCGCGCGCCGGGCATGTAGTTTAAAACCGCCACCTCCGCCTCGCGCATGAAGGTTGGCACACTTGCCACCGGCACCGCCACGTCATGCTTGACCGAGCCACCCTCGAACTTCTGCGATTCGGAAATAAGCTCCCGCACCGACCACAGTTCCGCCCGCTGCGCCTCCGATTGCGCGATCACCGCGTCGCTGGCCAGTCCCATCTCCATCGCGCCTTCGAGAATTCGCGCCATCGCGTCTTCGCCCGGATCGGACAATTCGCACAGCACATACCACGGCGAAACGTCAGCCAGCGGATGGCGCACCCGCATGTGGCGCGTGGTGAATTCCATGGCGATCTGCGGAATAAGCTCGAACGCCGTCACCCGGTTGCCGCTGCCGTCGCGCGCCAGCGCCAGCAATGCCACGGCACTCTGCGGATCGGGCACGGCGATGAAGGCCGTCTGGCGCACTTTCGGCTTGGGATAGAGCTTGAGCACGGCGCGCGTGATGATGCCGAGCGTACCTTCGGCGCCAATAAAAATATCCCGGAGGTCATAGCCGGTATTGTCCTTGCGGAGATGCCGGAGTCCGTTCCACACGCGCCCGTCCGCCAGCACCACTTCGAGGCCGAGGCAAAGGTCGCGCGCACTGCCATAGGCCAGCACATTGACGCCGCCCGCATTGGTCGAAAGGTTGCCGCCGATCCGGCACGATCCTTCCGAGGTGAGGCTGAGCGGAAACAGCCGGTCCACCTTGTCCGCCGCCTCCTGCACGGATTTGAGAATGACACCGGCCTCGACCGACATGGTATTTCCCGCCGTGTCGACATCGAGAATGCGGTTCATGCGCTCGAGCGACAGCACCACCTCATCGCCGCTTGCGTCGGGAAGCTGCCCTCCGGCCAACCCGGTATTGCCGGACTGCGGCACGATCGCGGTTCTCGTCTCATGCGCGATGGCAAGGATGCGCGAGACCTCTTCCGTCGAACCCGGCCGCAAGACGAGATTGGCGCGGCCCACATAGATGTTGCGCCATTCATGCAGATAGGGTTGCATTGCCGCCGTATCGCGGATCGCATGGCTGTCGCCAACGATTGCGGCAAGCCGCGACAGCGTCTCCGCCGAAGGTGCCGCCATCAGGAAGTCTCGCGTGGTGCTGCGGCGCGCTGCAGCCGGTCGTTGATCGCTTCTCCCAGTCCCCGGTGCGGAATGGGCGCGACCGCGATCACCGCAATGCCGGTGGCATCGATGTCATGCAGCAGGCGAAACAGGCTCGCCGCCGCCTCGACGATATCGCCGCCGTGCGACAGATTGTATGGCCCGAAATCATGCGCGCCGAAACCGAGATAGGCTTCGCCACCACGCGGGCGTTCGGCATTGAGCCGCAACTCCGCACGCGGCGCATAGTGGCTGGCAAGCTGCCCCGGCGCATGCGGCCGCGCGCCGTGAGGTTCGACGGCCACCGGCCCGATCACCTTCTCGATCTCGTCCCGCGAAATCCCGCCCGCGCGCAAAAGTTTTGGCCCGCCATCGAGAAAACTCACAACCGCCGATTCGATCCCCACGCTGCAGCGCCCGCCATCCAGAATAACCTTCACCTTGTCGCCCAGATGCCGCCGCACATGCTCCGCCGCCGTCGGACTGACCCGGCCCGAAGGATTGGCGCTCGGCGCCACTACCGGCCCGCCAAACGCCCGCAGCAGTGCCAGCGCCACGTCATGGCGCGGTACCCGAAGCGCCAGGCTCGGCAAACCGGAAGAAGCCAGCAGCGACACGGCGCACCCCTTCGCTCGCGGCACCACGATGCTGAGCGGTCCCGGCCAGAACGCCCGCGCCAGCGCCCTTGCGTCCGCCGGAAAATCCCCCAGGTCAAACGCCTGCGCCGCCTCCGCCACATGCACGATCAGCGGATTGAAGGCGGGCCTGCCCTTGACCGCATAGACCAGCGCCACGGCCCGGTCGTTCGTTGCATCGGCCCCAAGCCCATAGACGGTTTCGGTGGGAAACGCGGCAAGCGCGCCCGCCCGGAGCGCAAGTGCTGCGGCGTCTATGTCGGTGCTGGACGTCATCTCGTCCAATCTATAGCAGAACCTCGCCATGGCCACGCTACTCTTCACCCACCCCGCATCCCTCCAGCACCGGATGCCGGAGGGCCACCCCGAACGCGTTGACCGCATGCACGCGGTGGCCCGGGGCCTGTCGGGCCCGGACTTCGACGCGCTGATCCGCCGTGAGGCGCCGCTCGGCCGCGACACGGATATCCTGCTGGCCCACAGCGCCCGGCATCTGGAGTGCATACGCGCTGCGGCACCCAAATCGGGTATCCGCTATCTCGACCCCGACACCGCGATGTCTCCGGGTACGCTGGAGGCGGCCCTTCGCGCCGTGGGCGCGGCCACCGCCGCCGTCGATGCAGTGGTGGCAGGCGAGGCGGACAACGCTTTTTGCGCCCTGCGCCCGCCCGGCCATCATGCCGAGCGCGACCGCGCCATGGGCTTCTGCCTGTTCAACCAGGCGGCGATCGCCGCCCTCCACGCCCGCGCCGTTCATGGTACAAAACGCGTCGCGGTCGTGGATTTCGACGTCCATCACGGCAACGGCACCCAGGACATTTTCTGGTCCGACCCCGATCTCTTCTACGGCTCGACCCACCAGATGCCGCTTTATCCCGGCACCGGGGCACCGGGCGAAACCGGCGCCGGCAACATCGTCAACGTTGCCCTTCGCGAGGGCGACGGCGGCCAGCCCTTCCGCGCCGCCATGACGACGCGCATTCTCCCCGCCCTTGATGCCTTCGCCCCCGATTTCCTGGTGATTTCGGCCGGTTTCGATGCGCATCGTAGAGATCCCCTCGGCGGCCTGGCGCTGGATGAAAGCGATTTCGCCTGGATCACCCGCCGTCTCATGGACCTGGCCGCAAAACATTGCGGCGGCCGCGTTGTCTCGGTGCTGGAAGGCGGCTATGACCTCGAAGCACTGGCAAGCTCGGCCGCGGCCCATATGCGCGCGCTGATGGGAATGGAAACAGATGACTGCTGACGACATCGCAACACTCAGTTTCGAAAAGGCGCTGGCCGAACTCGAAACCATTGTCGACCGCCTCGAACAGGGCAAGGTCGATCTCGAACAGTCGATTTCCATCTATGAGCGGGGCGAAGCCCTCAAGAAACATTGCGAGAGCCTGTTGAAACTCGCAGAAGCGCGGATCGAGAAAATCACGCTCCGCCCCGATGGCACGCCGTCGGGCACCGAGCCTCTGGACGTCCCCTAGAACAAAACTCGGAGCCGAGACAGGCTTGGTGCCGAAAGATGGAGAGAACATGATGTCCAGCACGCTCGTCAATGAGGTCCGTCAGCAAGGCTATGGGTTTCGCCCCAACCTGTTGACCGCCGCCGAAGGCCGTCTTCTGGTTGCCGAACTGGAACGGGTCCTTGCCTCCGACAGCGCCGATCCCACCCGCGTCATCATGGAGAAGGATGGCGTGACGCCGCGCACCGTGGTCAATCCGCATCTGCACAATGAGGTGTTCGGCAGGCTGGTGCGCCATCCGCTGCTGGTCGAAGCCGCCGAGCAGATCCTGGGCGACCGCGTCTATGTGTTCCAGTCCGGCATCAACTGCAAGGCCGCCTTCAACGGCGACACCTGGTTCTGGCACCAGGACTATCCGGCCTACCATCGCGACGATCACATCCCCGAGCCCCGCATGGTGAACTGCCTCATCTTTTTCGACGAGGTGACGTCCATGAACGGGCCGATGATGATGGTGCCGGGCTCGCAGGTCCTCACCGGCGACATGCCGGAGGCAAGCGACAAAGGCACCTCCTATTCCTTCCGCTACACCAGCCCCGAGGTCATCAAGGAACAGGTGAAGGCCAGGGGCGTGGTGGCCCCCACCGGACCTTCGGGCTCCGTCATCTTCATGAATGTCAACGTGCTCCACGGTTCCTCCGGCAATCTGTCGCCCTGGCCGCGCCGCATGATGACGCTCACCTACAACGCCTTTTCCAACAAGGCGACGAGCCCCAGCGTCCGGCCCCGCCACATCGTGGGCGAGGATCGCGACCTGCCGCCCATCGAAGCGCTGCCGGCCGATTGCCTGCTGACACTTGCTGAAGGCGCCGCGGCTTGAAACCGTTTCCGGCAATACCCGTCCCTCAATCCTCGGACCTGCCTTTTGCCAGTGCGCGCCCGCTGTGGGGCGAACTCGATCTGGGCGCCATCACGCACAATCTGGCGCTGCTACGCCAGAAAGCAGGTCGCCCGGTCAAGATCATCGCGCCGGTAAAAGCCAATGCCTATGGCCACGGCATGGAACAGGTCAGTCTCCATCTGCAGGGCCTGGGCGTCGAGGCGTTGGCCACCGCCAATTGCATGGACGCCATCGCGGCGCGGCGCGCCGGTGTCACCATTCCGATCGTTATCTACGGCTCGCAATTGCCCGAGGGCCACGGCGTGCTGCTCGATCACGGATTGACCCCCACGGTCTATGGCAGCGAGTCGCTGGCCGCTCTCGCTGCTCTGTCGGAACAAAGCCCGAAGCCTCTGGCGGTTCACGTCAAGGTCGATTCGGGTCTGGGCCGCCTCGGCATCCGTATCGACGAAGCACAAGCCTTCGTCCGCGAAATTCTCACGCATCGCAACCTTCATCTCGAAGGCATCTACACCCACATTCCGTTTTCCAATGCCGCCGGTGCGCAATGGTCGAAGCGCCGCCTTGCCGCCTTCAGCACGTTGGTGCGCGACATCGAAGCCGAACACGCCATTCGTATTCCCTATGCGCAAGGCGGCGCCAGTTCGGTCTTGGCCAACGCCTTCAGCGATGCGCTCAACACCATCTCGCCCGGCCATCTGACCTTTGGCTTGAGCCCCATAGAAGGACTGCGGGCGGAATCGCTCGGCTTCCGCAAGGCGCTGCGCAGCCTGAAAGCCCGGCTCATCCATATCGGCAAGCGCAAGGCGGGCGACGATCTGTACGGCACCGGCCCCGATGGCGCGCCAGCCGACGTCACCACCGGCGTCATCCTCTTCGGCATGGACAATGGCAATCGCCCGGCGGCTTCCGGCCAGAAGGCATTCATGATCTGCCGGGGCCAGCTGTGCCCGGTGCTCGCCGTCTCTGCCGAATATTCGGTGATCGATTTGAGCGGCATCAGCGATCCGCAATTGGGCGAAGTCGTGACGATGATCGGCGAAGACAGTGGCGCCTCGATTGCTGTCGAGGATGTAGCCCGCAATCAGGGAGCGCCCAGCGCCGCCTACTGGCAGGTGGCCCTCCGCAACGTGCCCTTCACCACCGTTTAACTCAGGCAGAATGTTTGTGCCTTCGCCCATGCGACAGCATGGGAGAAGGTGGCCGAAGGCCGGATGAGGGTCTTTCTTCGTCTACCCCACCTGTCCGCGGTGGCGTAAAAAATGATCGGCCAGCACCAGCGCCATCATGGCTTCGCCCACCGGCACCGCCCTGATGCCGACGCACGGATCGTGCCGCCCCTTGACTTCGATATCGGTGTCCTCGCCCGAAGCCGTCACGGTCTTCCGTGTACTGAGGATCGATGACGTGGGCTTGACCGCAAAGCGCACCACGATGTCCTGGCCCGATGAAATGCCGCCGAGAATTCCGCCCGCATGGTTGGACAGAAATTCCGGCCGGCCATGGCGCATGCGGATTTCGTCGGAATTCTCTTCCCCCGACAGCGCCGCCGAGCCAAAACCCGCGCCGATCTCGACTCCCTTCACCGCATTGATGCTCATCATGGCGGACGCCAGATCCTGGTCGAGCTTGCCATAGATGGGCGCCCCCCAGCCCGGAGGCACTCCCGACGCCGTCACCTCGATCACCGCGCCGCACGACGAGCCCTTCTTGCGCACCCCGTCGAGATAGTCCGCGAAAAACGCCGCGGCCTTGGCATCGGGCGTGAAGAACGGATTGTTGTTCACCTCCGCCCAGTCCCAGTGCTCACGCTCGATCTTGTGCGGCCCCATCTGCACCAGCGCCCCCCGGATGGTGACGCCGGGGATGACCTTCCGCGCCACGGCACCGGCCGCCACTCGCGCCGCCGTCTCGCGCGCCGATGAGCGCCCACCGCCCCGATAGTCGCGCAATCCGTATTTCGCCTGATAGGTCCAGTCAGCATGGCCGGGACGGAACTTGTCGCGGATGGCGGTATAGTCCTTGGAGCGCTGGTCCTCGTTCTCGATCATCAGCATGATCGGCGTTCCGGTGGTGCGCGGTCCCTGCGTCCGCTCGTCCTCGAACACGCCCGATACAATCCGCACCGTATCGGACTCCTGGCGTTGCGTGGTGAAGCGTGACTGGCCCGGCCGCCTTTTATCCAGCCACACCTGAATATCGGCGGGCGTCAGGGAAATCCCCG
>JANLYR010000194.1:0-5851 GCA_031365765.1 Hyphomicrobiales bacterium
GTTTGAACTGTAGGTCCAGATGCCGACAGGTCCGCCGTTGCTGGTATTCTTGGCACCATTGTTGAAAGCAACCGAGCGTTCGATCGTTGCGTGGTTCACATGGCCCAGAACGATGCCGCTGCCCGATGGCCTGGTCGTACCGGCAACACCGGTATTGTTGTAGGCTTTAACATAACCAACATAAATATTTTCGTGCACATTGGGATTGAAGCCATAAACCGTCAGGCCGGCCTTGACGTTGTCATGCAGCTCCGCATTGGTGATGCGCACGTTGCGGTAACCGGTATCGCCGTTCCAGCTGCCGATGGTGATGCCGGATTCCCCATATCCCGCGATCTCGACCTTGTCGATTTCGATCTTGGGCAGCTTCACCCCGCCCGGCAGGTCGGTGTAAAACGAGATGCCGCTTTTCCTCGCCGACAGGCTGGCCCCGGTGAAATTCACGTTCCTGATCACGAACCCGCTGGAATTGTAGGCGTACAATCCCGTTGAAGCCCCGGAAGAAATCGTGGCCCTCCCCGTGCCGTAGGACGACACCACAACCGGCGCAACGCTGGTTCCTGCATCGTTGGGATCGAAATAGAGATAGCCCGAGAAGGACTGGTTGCCCTCGAACAGGATCTGGTCGCCGGCGGCGAAAGCCATGCGGTTGACCTGGGCCGTAGTCCTCCACGCGCTCGCGGCGCTGGTGCCGCTATTGGCGTCGTTGCCACTCACGCTCACATAATAGTCGGCCGCCGAGACTGGTTGTGCCGCGGCAAAAAAGGCAACGAGAAAGCCTGCCAATTTCAGCAATTGGTTCATTCGGATGTCCTGTCGTTTGATGAAGTGGCGTCAGGACTATTTCAGGCTGAACATGCTTCGGGGCGCTTAATCGAAGTGATTGGATTTGAGCTAAAATCACCCGAAAAAGTGCGTGCGGGAACGGCTTTTTCAGCTGTTGCCCTGCAATCGGCGAATTAACCTTGGCTGCTGAAACGACAGGCCGTACTGGCCACAAATACTAGTCGAACTTCCATCCCCGCACGATGCGGTCCAGAAGTTCCGCCGAGGCATCGTCTGATGCCCCGCGGTGGTGGAGCATCTGGGCCGCCTCCATCGTCCAGTCGCCCTCATGAAGCGTCGTGAGGTAGGCCGCATGGGCGAGAGTCGCGGTGGTTTCGCCGGGGGCCGCGCGGGCCAACGCACTGGGTAACGCCGGAAGCACGTCGCGAAAGCGGATTGTACTGCGCGACAATTTCCCGCCCGAATCCTTGATCACAATCTCGAAACGCTTCAAATCGCCGTCCGGTATGTGGAGGGTGAATTCCCGGTCGCGGATCAAAGTGAAAACCTTGGTGCGGCCGTCGATTTCCAGGATCACCTTGAACGGGCCCTTGCCGCCCGCCCACGCAAGCCACAGTTCGCGTTCGCCTTTCACCAGAAAATTGGGACCGGGGACAGCCATCGCCAGCTTGAGATTGCCTTTTTCCCTGTTTGCCACCATTCGCCCAGGCTTTTCGCCGTCGAGGATTTGGGCAATGGCAGAGAAGATCGCCCCGGCGTCGTCACTTGTGGCGATTTCACCCGTTACGACGTAGCGGAGACGCGTGCCGCCGATTTCGATCCGGCCGCCCTCGCCCACCTCGATTTCCACACGGCTTTCCGGGTCGCGCACTAGCACCACGTCGCCATTGTAAAGCGGCATCAAAAGTTTGGGAGCAAGTTCGCGGCCGTCGCGGACGATTGCCGTGGTATCGGCGGGTGCCAGCGCCAACCGCACCACATAGCCAGCGGGCTTCGGTTCGGCGGCAACCGGAACCGTGGCGAGAACGATTGTAAAGAAAAAAACCAGAATGACATTCACGGGCGTTGCTCCGTCGGATCTACATAATGCCTCTCACCGCGCGGCGCGGCATGGGCGACGCGATGTGGCGGAGTGAATCGACGCGTTTATAATGCGCGAGGACGCATTGGCCTACGGCAATGTTCACGGCATGAGGGTATCCTCCAGATCGAGGTCCTGCCCCCTCCGGTTGGGGCTTGGCTCAGGGCGTGGATTGGTGCATTTTTCTAAGCATGGACCGCGCCAGGATCGATGCGTGTCTGCCGCCCCGGCTGCATTCATTCAGCCGGCTGGTCCTGGAAAGCTATCTCGATGGGCGCATGGATACGGCCGAGTTCCGCCGCTGGTTCCACATGCCCAATTCCGACTATCTGATGGTGGGCGATTGCGTCGCGCAACTCACCGACCCCAATTACATTCCAGAGGACAAGCTGCCGCCGAGCGTCACGCTCAAACCTCCATCCAAGGCGATTTGACTGGACCCCGGCGCTGGGGCATTCCTGCCAATATGAATGTCAAAGAAAACGTCCTTGCCGCCATCGGCAACACGCCCCTCATCAAACTGAAGCGCGCTTCCGAGTTGACGGGCTGCACCATCCTGGGCAAGGCCGAGTTCATGAATCCGGGGCAGTCGGTTAAGGACCGCGCCGCCCTCTACATCATCAGGGACGCGATGGAAAAAGGAGCCCTGGAGCCGGGCGGCACAGTCGTCGAAGGCACGGCGGGCAATACGGGTATCGGCCTCGCCGTCGTCGCCAATGCCCTGGGGCTGCGCACCGTTATCGTGATCCCGGTGACGCAAAGCCAGGAGAAGAAGGATGCGCTCCGCCAGTTGGGTGCCGTGCTGGTCGAGGTGCCCGCCGTGCCTTATCGCAACCCCAACAACTACGTGAAATATTCCAGCCGGCTTGCCTCGGCATTGGGCGCGGTCTGGGCCAACCAGTTTGACAATGTCGCAAATCGCCAGGCGCATATCGAAACCACGGCGGAGGAAATCTGGATGCAGACCGACGGCACGGTCGATGCGTTTGTCTGCGCGGTGGGCTCCGGTGGCACGCTCGGCGGCGTCAGCATGGGGTTGAAGCAACACAATCCGAACGTGGTGATCGCCCTTGCCGATCCGATGGGCGCTGCCCTCTACAACTATTACAAGCACGGCGAACTGAAATCCGAGGGGTCTTCCATAACCGAAGGGATAGGCCAGGGACGTATCACCGCCAATCTCGCAGGCGTGACGATTGACGAAGCCTTCCAGATACCGGACAGCGAAGCCATCCCCATCACTTTCGATCTCCTCGAGCATGAGGGCCTGTGCATGGGAAGCTCGACCGGCATCAATGTGGCAGGTGCGATCCGACTGGCCCGCAAGATGGGCCCGGGCCACACCATCGTGACCGTGCTCTGCGATTATGGTTCCCGCTATGCATCCAAACTCTTCAACCCGGATTTTCTGCGCCAGAAAAACCTCCCCGTTCCGGCCTGGCTTGAAACTGCTCCCACCATGCCCGGCGTCTTTGTCGAGGTGCCCGCGTGACCGCCCTTGACGAGAACCTGGTCTCGACCGAATGGCTGGAGCAGGGCTTGGGCTCGCCCGATATCGCCATCCTCGATGCGTCCTGGCATCTACCGGCGGCGAAACGCGACGCGAAGGCGGAGTTTTTGGAAGCGCGCATTCCCGGCGCGCGGTTCTTCGACATCGACGACATTGCGGATACCGCAAGCCCGCTCCCCCATATGCTGCCGTCGCCCGAAAAATTCGCGTCCCGCATGCAAAAAATGGGGGTCGGCGACGGCATCCGGGTGATCGCTTACGATTCCGCCGGCTTGTTCTCCGCCGCGCGCGTTTGGTGGATGTTCAAGGTGTTCGGCCACGATGCCGTCGCCGTGCTCGACGGCGGGCTGCCGAAATGGAAGCGCGAAAACCGGCCGCTGGAAAATGGACAACCCACACCACCGATCGAACGTCATTTTTCCGCAGGCTACCGGCCGGAACTGGTGCGCGACATGGCGTCCGTCACCGTTGCCACAATGAACGGCACCGCGCAGATCGCCGATGCGCGTTCGCCCGGCCGTTTCCGCGGCGAAGAGCCGGAGGCACGCGCAGGCGTGCGCCCCGGACATATTCCAGGGGCGCGCAATGTCCATTATGCGAGTTTGTTCACGCCCGATGGCACCCTCAGACCCGCCCATGACATCGTCACGGTATTTGCCAACGCCGGAATAGACTTGGACAAACCGGTCATCACCAGTTGCGGCTCCGGAGTGACGGCGGCAATTCTCTCTCTGGCCTTGACCCGAGCCGGGGCACGGGATCTGGCGCTCTATGACGGGTCCTGGGCCGAATGGGGATCGGCCCCCGGCAAGCCCGTTGCAACCGGGCCCTGAAATGGCAACAGTGGAGACGGTCGTAACCTATCTCGAATTGTCATCGGAGCCGCATTCACATTTCGTGCCGCCGGGCCACCTGAAGCTGATGCTGATGCGGGCCGAGCGCCCGTCCATCCCATTCTATCGCTATCTCTACGACAATGCCGGCAAGGATCATCATTGGATCGACCGCAAAGTTTTAAGCGATACGGAACTGAGCGCGATCATCGGCGATCCCGGCGTGGAAATCTGGGTTCTCTATACACAGGGCGAGCCCGCCGGTTTTTTTGAAATCGATGGGCGCGACGATAAGCGTGTCGAGTTGCAATATCTGGCGCTGCTTCCGCCTTACCGGCGTCTGGGGCTGGGCAAGTGGTTCTTGGCCGAAGCCATCCGCGCCTGTTGGGCCAGAAATCCCCTACGCGTCATCGTCGAAACCTGCACACTCGATTCGCCTGCGGCCCTGCCCCTCTACCAGAAGCTTGGCTTCGTGCCCTACGACCGCAAGGTCAAGACGATAGAGATTCCCGATTGAGGCGGTTTCGCCAACCGGCACTGGTCATAAACCTGTCGTCAAACTGATACTCTCCTCACCCAATTTTACGCCCGCAATCAAGATCGCGGGACGCAATGCCAATCTTCAATGTCAACGGCAAGAAAATACTCTTCATCCATGTGCCCAAGACAGGCGGCACGAGCATTGAGACGTATTTCGGTAAATATGTCGGGGTGAGCCTGCTGAGCCGGCGCCGGCCGTATCATCCCCTGCTCCGCTCTGGTCTTCTTTCGCAATCGGTGCCGTTCCAGCACCTGCATGCGTCCCTCCTCGTCAGCCTGTTCGAGCCAGGTTTTTTCGATGCGGTTTTCATGGTGGTTCGCGACCCGATGCAACGCCTGATCTCCGAATACCGGCATTCACGCGCCATGAGCCGGCCCGAAACGATTCTGCCGTTTTCCGCATGGTTGAGAGTGTCGCTGATGGCGGCGAAAATCGATCCCTGCTTTCGCAACAACCATTTCCGGCCACAAAGTGAATTCCGCTACGGCGCCGCAAACATTCTGCACTACGAGGATGGCCTCGAACACTGCATCGGCGCTATGTCCAGCGCCTTGTCGCTGCCGCCGCCCGATGTGATACCGCATGAGCGAAGATCGATGATCGAGAGCATGGAACCCTCGCAGAAGGATAGACTCCTCGTGCTGCGGACCTACTATTCGGACTACGATGCGTTCGAACGCTACAGGCCCGCCGTTGCGGGGACGCCAAAACCCGCCCGCCCGGTTCATGCCGGGTTTTTTCCCCAGTTTCGTCCGTCGAAAGGCGGTTAGGCGGCGCTGAGGCAGGCCTTAGTTCAATATCTGGCTGAGAAACTGCTTCGTCCGTTCGCTCTTTGGGTTGGAGAAAAACTCCTCCGGCGAATTCTGTTCGACGATCTGTCCCTGATCCATGAAGATGACGCGATTGGCGACCTGTTTGGCGAAGCCCATCTCGTGGGTGACGCACAGCATGGTCATGCCCGACTGCGCGAGATCAACCATGACTTCCAGGACTTCCTTGATCATTTCCGGATCGAGCGCCGAGGTCGGCTCGTCGAACAGCATGATCTTGGGTGTCAGGCACAACGCGCGGGCGATCGCCACGCGTTGCTGCTGGCCACC
>JANLYR010000468.1:0-2440 GCA_031365765.1 Hyphomicrobiales bacterium
CGGTCACAAAAGCACGGTGTCTGACCTCAGGTCAGACACCACATTCTCATGCTGCGATCTCGAAAACGAACATCGCAGAGACGATCAGCCGAGGCTCGGGTGTCTTTAGGCGGAACTAATAGACACCCCGACACGGGAGAATACGAATGAACGAGATCACAAACCTCTTTAAGACCACGACGCCGGTGCCGACGTTCGATCAGATCAAGATCTCGATAGCGAGCCCGCAGGACATCCTGTCGTGGTCGTTCGGCGAAATCAAAAAGCCCGAGACGATCAACTATCGTACGTTCAAGCCGGAACGCGACGGGCTCTTCTGCGCCCGCATCTTCGGGCCGATCAAGGATTACGAATGCTTGTGCGGCAAGTACAAGCGCATGAAGTACAAGGGCCTGATCTGCGAAAAGTGCGGCGTGGAAGTGACGCTGGCCAAGGTGCGCCGCGAGCGTATGGGCCACATCGAACTTGCAGCCCCCGTCGCCCACATCTGGTTTTTAAAGTCGCTGCCCTCGCGCATCGGCTTGCTGATGGACATGACGCTCAAGGATCTTGAGCGCGTTCTGTATTTCGAAAACTACATCGTCACCGAGCCCGGCATCTCGCCGTTCAAGGAACGCCAGCTCCTGTCCGAAGATCAGTACAATGCCGCCATCGACGAGCACGGCCCCGATAGCTTCACCGCCGGCATCGGCGCTGAGGCTATTCGCGATTTGCTGCGCGTCATGGACCTGAACAAGATCAAGGAAGATCTGCGCCAGGAAATCTCTGAGGCGACGACTGAACTCAAACCCAAGAAGCTCGGCAAGCGCCTCAAGGTCATCGAGAACTTCATCGAGAGCGGCAACAAACCCGAGTGGATGATCCTGACGCAAGTGCCGGTCATCCCGCCCGAACTGCGCCCGCTCGTTCCCCTCGATGGCGGCCGCTTTGCGACGTCGGACTTGAACGACCTCTACCGCCGCGTCATCAACCGCAACAACCGCCTGAAGCGGCTGATGGAGCTGCGCGCGCCCGACATCATCATCCGCAACGAAAAGCGGATGCTGCAGGAATCGGTCGATGCGCTCTTCGACAACGGCCGCCGCGGCCGCGTCATCACAGGCGCCAACAAGCGTCCGCTGAAGTCGCTCGCCGACATGCTCAAGGGCAAGCAGGGCCGCTTCCGCCAAAACCTTCTCGGCAAGCGCGTCGACTACTCGGGCCGCTCGGTCATCGTGGTCGGACCCGAATTGAAACTGCATCAGTGCGGGCTGCCCAAGAAGATGGCGCTCGAATTGTTCAAGCCGTTCATCTACGCGCGGTTGCAGACGCTTGGTCAGGCGGCGACCGTCAAGCAGGCGAAGAAGCTTGTCGAAAAGGAGAAGCCCGAAGTCTGGGACGTTCTCGATGAGGTCATCCGCGAGCATCCCGTGATGCTGAACCGCGCGCCGACGCTGCATCGCCTTGGCATTCAAGCGTTCGAGCCACAACTCATCGAGGGCAAGGCGATCCAGCTGCATCCGCTGGTGTGCGCGGCCTTCAACGCAGACTTTGACGGCGACCAGATGGCGGTCCACGTGCCGCTTTCGCTTGAAGCCCAGCTCGAAGCCCGCGTTCTGATGATGTCGACGAACAACATTCTGCATCCCGCCAACGGACTGCCGATTATCGTTCCGTCGCAGGACATCGTTCTTGGTCTCTACTACCTGTCGATCATGCGCGACAAGGAAGTGGGCGAAGGCATGGTTTTCGGATCGGTCGGCGAAATTCGCCAAGCTCTCGAAGCTGGCGCCGTGTCCCTGCATGCCAAGGTGAGGGGCCGCTTCCGCGCGCTCGATGCCGAAGGCAAGGAAATCTCGGAAGTTCACGAAACAACCCCAGGCCGTATGATCCTGGGCGAAGTTGTTCCCAAACAGCCGGGCGTCAAGTTCTCGCTCGTCAACCAGTTGCTGACCAAAAAAGCCATCTCCGGGATGATCGACACCGTCTACCGCACCTGCGGTCAGAAGGAGACGGTCATTTTCTGCGATCGCATCATGGCGCTCGGATTTCATCACGCCTTCAAGGCCGGCATCTCGTTCGGCAAGGACGACATCGTCATTCCCGAGACGAAGGCCAAGATCGTCGAAAAGACGCACGAACTGGTGCGCGAGTTCGAGCAGCAGTATCAGGACGGCCTCATCACCCAGCTTGAGAAGTACAACAAGGTGGTCGATGCCTGGTCGAAGTGCACCGACCAGATCGCCAAGGAAATGATGGATCGCATTTCCACGCAGAAAGTCGATCCCAAGACGGGTCGAGAGCGGCCCATCAACTCGATCTACATGATGAGCCATTCGGGTGCGCGCGGTTCGCCCGCGCAGATGAAGCAGCTCGGCGGTATGCGCGGCCTGATGACAAAGCCCTCGGGCGAAATCATCGAAACGCCGATCATCTCGAACTTCAAGGAAGGGCTCTCGGT
>JANLYR010000483.1:0-7963 GCA_031365765.1 Hyphomicrobiales bacterium
CCTATATCACCTGCTCGGTCCTGCCGGAAGAAAACGCCGATCAGATGGAAAGCTTCGTGGCGCGCCACGCCGAATTCAAGATCATTCCATACAAGGAGCAATGGCGCGCCGCGATCGATGCCAATCCGCCCGTGCCGGCTGGCGGCGCGGACACCGCACTTCTCCTCACACCCGCGCAACACGCCACGGATGGCTTCTACATCGCGATCCTCAACCGGAAGTAGCAATTGACAGCATTGATTGCATTGCATACATTGCCATCATGGCCAGCATCACCATCCGCAATCTCGACGACGAAACCAAGCGCCGCCTTCAGTTTCGCGCCAGACGCAATCGCCGATCGATGGAAGAAGAGGCCCGCACCATTTTGAACGGCGCAGTCAATCCTGGGTCCAAGGGCAAAGGGCTCGGAACGGCGATCCAAGAAATGTTCAAGGATGTGGGCGGTGTCGAACTCACACCTTATCCTCGCGAACGGCAACGTCCACCGCCCGATTTTTCCGATTGGTGATCCTCGATACCAATGTGATATCGGAATTGACGCGGCCGGCGCCCGAACCTCGCGTGGCGGAGTGGCTAGACCGTTGGGAAAGGGCGGACGTTTTTGTCACCGCGATCTCCAAAGCCGAGATCATATTCGGTCTCGAATGCATGGCGGCTGGCAGGCGGCGGCTTGAACTAGAGGAAATCTATGAGCGGCTGTTCAATACCCGCTTTGCCGGACGGGTTCTGGCGTTTGACGAAGACTGCGCGCCGCTCTTCGCCCGCTTAGCGGCCACTGCCTGGAAACGCGGGATGAACACCGGTACACCCGACCTCCAGATCGCTGCGATCGCCGCACTTAACCAGTTTGCGATAGCCACTCGCAATATTGGCGATTTTCGCCACGAAGGAATCGAGCTCATCAATCCGTGGACGAACTAACCTTCGCCTTCTCCATGGCGTCCACGAAGCGCTTGAACAGATACTGGCTGTCCTGCGGCCCGGGCGAGGCTTCCGGGTGATACTGCACCGAGAACACCGGTTTGCCGTCAAGGCGCAGGCCCGCATTCGAACCGTCGAACAGCGAGACATGGGTTTCGCTGACGCCCTGGGGCAGGCTTTCGCGGTCGACGGCGAAGCCGTGATTCATCGAGGTGATCTCGACCTTGGAGGTGGTGAAATCCATGACCGGATGGTTGGCGCCGTGATGGCCCTGATGCATCTTGTGGGTCCGGGCGCCGAGCGCCAGCGCCAGCATCTGGTGGCCGAGGCAGATGCCGAATACCGGCTTGCCACTTTCGACCAGAGCGCGGATTTCGGGCACGGCATAGACGCCGGTGGCTTCGGGATCGCCCGGCCCGTTCGACAGGAAAATGCCGTCGGGCGACATCGCCAGGATGTCGGAGGCAGCGGCGTTCGCTGGCACCACGGTCACCTCGCAGCCGGCACTCGTCAGTGAACGGAGGATGTTGCGCTTGAGGCCGTAGTCGATCGCCACCACGCGGAAGCGGCTGCCCTCGGCGCGGCCATAGCCCTTGTCCCAGGCCCACAGCGTCTCGTCCCACGCCATGCGCTGGGTAAGCGAGACGTCCTTCGCCAGGTCCATGCCGACAAGCCCTGGCCAGTCCGCCGCCATCTTCTTGAGTTTCGCCACATCGAATTTGCCCCTGGCATGGTGCGCGATGACGCCATTGGGCATGCCCTTGTCGCGGATCGTCGCGGTCAGGGCGCGCGTATCGACGCCCGACAGCCCGACAATGCCGCGCGCCTTGAGCCATTTGTCGAAGTGCCGGCCGGAGCGGTAATTGGCGGGCTCGGTCACCGGAGCCTTCACCACGCAACCCCGGACGCCGGCCGAAGCCGCGAGGTTCGAGGTTTCGATATCCTCGTCATTGGTGCCCACATTGCCGATATGCGGGAAGGTGAAGGTGACGATCTGCCCGGCATAGGAGGGGTCGGTCAAATCCTCCTGATACCCGGTCATGGCGGTGTTGAAGCACACCTCGCCCACGGCCTCGCCTTCGGCGCCCATGCCGAAGCCTTCGATGACGGTGCCGTCGCCCAGCACCAGAAGCCCGGTGACACGGCGCGCGTCCCAGGCGCCGAACACGGGGCGCGAGGCGGCACGGGCCTTTGACGGCTTCTTGGCGGGCATGAAACGACTCCGGGATTGGTGGGCGGTCTATGGCGGAGGGCGCGCATGGGGTCAAGGTTGCGGGGGCGGGGGATTCGCCGTATTGAGCGCCCCATGTCACTCCGCAGCACCATCAACGACGCCCTCAAGGACGCCATGAAAGCCGGCGACAAGCGCCGCGTCTCGACGCTGCGTCTGATGAATGCGGCAATCAAGGACAAGGACATCCTGGGCCGCACCGACGGCCACGACTCAGTCCTCACCAGCGATCCGGCGTTGATCGACCTGTTCGCCAAGATGGTGAAGCAGCGCCACGAAAGCGTCGCGGTGTATGAACAGGGCGGCAGGCCGGAACTCGCGGCGGTCGAGCGCGAGGAAATCGCCATCATCCAGTCCTATATGCCGCAACAGCTTTCGGAAGCCGACGCCAAGGCGGCGATCGCGGCCGTGATCGCCGAGACGGGGGCGGCCTCGATCAAGGACATGGGCAAGGTCATGGCGGCGGTGAAGTCCCGCTATGCCGGCCAGATGGACATGGCCAGGGCCGGAGCGCTGGTGAAAAGCCTGCTGGCGGGCTGAACCCAAGTCCGCCGCGCTAGACGATCTTTGTCGTCACCTTGACGTTCTTGCGGATGGCATGGCTGTAGGGGCACACGACATGGGCTTTCTTGGCTAAAAGTGTGGCCTGGGCCTTTGACACGCCCGGCAGGCTGACATCGAGTTTGACTTCGAGGCCGAAGCCTTTTTTGTCGTCGCGGGGGCCGAAGCTCACATGCGCCGTGACCGCTGATTCGGGCGCGATGGTGACCGGTTTCTTTTCCTTGCCCGCCACATGCTTGATGGCGCCCAGATAGCAAGTCGAATAGCCGGCCGCGAAAAGCTGTTCCGGATTGACGCCCTCGTCATTGCCGCCGAGCACCTTGGGCGCGCCGATCTTGAAATCGATCGCACCGTCGGTGGATTTGGCGGTGCCGTTGCCGCGCCCGCCGACCGACGTCACGCTCGCGGTGTATTTCTTCTTGATCGCCATTTTGTGCCCCCTGTTGGTTACGATGAACCTGTCACGCCGTTCTCGCGCGTGCAAGGGTCAGGAGCGCCGTGGTTTCTTTCTTTTTTCGGCCGTCTCATGGTCCATGTAGGCGCGCAGCACGGCATTCATCCGCGTCTGAAATCCCTTGCCGGTGGCCTTGAAGAAAGCGAGGACATCGGGATCGATCCGGAGGCTCATCGGCGTTTTGCCTTTGGGAAAATAGACTTTGGCCTTCGACCAGTCGAGATCAAGCGGCACCGCATCCGGGTCGTTGGCGACGGCCCGGGCAATATCCTCATCTGTCAGTGCATCAACTCTGGCCCAATCGGTTTTTCCCGGGGAGCGGTTCCACAATTCATCCGCCGAGAACCGCGTAAAACCACTTCCTTTCGCTTCGGGTCGATCTCCACGACGAAATGAGGCGGCAGTTTCTTTTGCGCTCGGTGAAAATGACCGTAAGCTCGCGGCCGTTTGAGAGGCCGATACTTTTCCAGTGGTCCTCGCCCTTTTCGGATTGGGGCTGGGCAACGACGGGTCCTCGGAAAATCCCGGCGGCGTCTTCGAAGTCGATGCCATGTCGATGCCAATTGCTCTCGGCTTTTTCATTATTCCACTCAAATCCAGAAAACTCGAATGAAAGAACCTCCCAACTGCTCATGCGTCCCTTTATGAGTGGACAGGTTGAAATTATCCATATTTTACCTCAACAGCATCATCATCAAATTTCGCGTTTGTATATACAAAAATGAATACAAAAAGTCAAGGTGATAATCCAGTTTGAATTTGGCTGTAATCGATATCGTGAATTTTGCTAAACTGTCCTGCCATGCGCTTTCCGCCTTCATTCCTCGATGACATCCGCGCCCGGGTGACGATCTCCTCGGTCGTCGGCCGGCGCGTTGCCTGGGACCGGCGGAAGACCAATGCCGGCAAGGGCGATTACTGGGCCTGCTGCCCCTTCCATGCGGAGAAGACGCCCTCGTTCCATGTCGAGGATCACAAGGGGCGCTATCATTGCTTTGGCTGCAAGGCGTCAGGCGATATTTTCACCTTCCTGGTTGAAAAGGAGGGGCTGAGCTTCCCCGAATCCGTCGAGCGCCTGGCGGGGGACGCCGGCCTGCCGATGCCGGTGGTATCGGAAGACGAGGTGAAGCGGGGGGAGCTGCGCGCCGGTCTCTACGAGGTCATGGAACTGGCGGCGCGGTATTTCGAGGACGAGCTGCAATCGGCGCGCGGTGCAAGGGCCCGAGGCTATCTGTCGGACAGGCAGATCTCCCCCGCGATCCAGGTCGAATTCCGCCTGGGTTTTGCGACCGAAAGCCGTTCTGCACTGCGGAGCTTTCTGGCCCAGAAGGGGGTGAGCGTGGAACAGATGGCGGAGGCGGGCCTCGTCATCTCGGGCGACGACGTGCCGGTGGCCTATGACCGTTTTCGCGACCGCGTGATGTTCCCGATCCGCGATCCCCGGGGCAAGGTCGTGGGGTTCGGCGGTCGGGCGCTGGGCAGCGATGCCCTGGCCAAATACCTGAATTCGCCTGAAACCCCGCTTTTCCACAAAGGCCACCTTCTCTACAACCTCGATAAGGCCAGGGCTTCGGCCTACGAGACGGGGTCGGTCATTGCCGTCGAGGGCTATATCGATGCGATCGCCATGCACCGGGCGGGTTTTCCCAATGTGGTGGCACCACTGGGCACCGCGCTGACCAGCGAACAGCTTTCCCTGCTTTGGCGCATGGCCGCCGAACCAGTCCTGTGTTTCGATGGCGACCAGGCCGGGGTCAAGGCGGCGCACCGGGCCCTCGATCTGGCCCTGCCGCTGCTCAAGCCCGGCTATTCCCTCAAATTCGCCCTGCTGCCGGAAGGCCAGGACCCCGATGACCTGCTGCGGACGGGCGGAGCCTCCGAGGTGAAAACCGTCATCGACGCGGCCATGCCCCTTTCCGAAATGCTGTGGCGAAGGGCGCTGGCCGACAACGACCGGGCGACGCCCGAGCGCAAGGCCAGTTTTGAAAACGACCTGCGCACGCAGATCGTCGCCATCGGGGACGAAACGGTCCGCCGCCACTACCTGGCGGAAATGAAGGATCGGCTGGGGCGTCTTTTCCAGAGTGAACCGCGCGGCAGAGGGCGACAACCGCGGAAACCCCAGGCGTTCCAGGCCAGAGGGCCGGGAAAATCGCCATTTCGCGCCTGGGACATGCATTTGCCGCCCTCGCTCGAACTCAAGTCGAAACAAAACGCCGCCGGAGCACCGGCCGGCAGCGGATTGCGGGAGGCCCAGATCGTACTGGCCTTCCTCATCCATCCGGGCCTTCTGCACGAATTCCTGGACGAATTCGCAGACCTTGAACTGAACTCGCGGGACCTTGACTCGCTCCGTACACAAATCATAGATGTGGCGGCCCTTGAGCCTGCTCTTGACGGGGCGGGCCTGAGGGGCCATCTCCTCAAACGCGGGCTGGCTTCATTGCTGGACCGCATTGAATTACAGGCGGGTCGTCTGAACCAATGGTTTTTACGGAGCGGGGCCGCTCACATCGATGCCCGCACCGGCCTAAGTCAGATGATGGCACTGCACCGGAAAACCATAACGCTCAGCAGCGCGCTGAAAGTCGCGGAAGCTGCTTTGGCCGCCGATCCGACGGAGGAAAACCTGGAGGCGCTCAACGCCATCCGCGAGCAGCTATCGTCGCACGCCGGCGCGGAGGCCATGATTCATGGCTTTGGCTCGGCTTCCGGGCGCCCGGCTGACGCGATCACCTAAATCCATGCTAAGTTACAGTTAAACCTGACAGGTCTATTTAACTTCGCTTCCAATTCCGCTACGGCGAGTTGATTCGCCGAACTCAAGGACTGATCCCATCCATGGCCCGTGCCCAAGTCCGTTCTAACGCCAACGACGAACAGGAACCGCCAACCCCGGCAGACGAAACCGAGGGCCCGGGCGGAGCCGGCGGCGACGGCGGCGACGGCACCGATTCGCCCGTCCTCGATCTTTCGGACGCCGCCGTCAAGCGCATGATCAAGCTGGCCAAGGCCAGGGGATTCGTGACCCTCGACGAGCTCAACGCGGTGATGCCGTCGGAGGAAGTGACCTCGGACCAGATCGAAGACATCTACGCCATGCTCACCGACATGGGAATTACCGTGGTCGAGAGCGAGGAAGAGAGCGAGAACGTCGTCGCCAAGGTCGAGGCCGACCAGGAGGAAAGCACCGAAACCGCCGTCATCAAGGTCGAGGCCGCCAAGGTTCCGACCGACCGCACCGACGATCCCGTCCGCATGTATCTGCGCGAAATGGGCCAGGTCGAGCTGCTCTCGCGCGAGGGCGAAATCGCTATCGCCAAGCGGATCGAGGCCGGCCGCGAGGCGATGATCGCCGGACTGTGCGAAAGCCCTCTGACCTTCCAGGCCATCATCATCTGGCGCGACGAACTGAACGAAGCCAAGATCCTGCTCCGCGACATCATCGATCTCGAAGCCACCTATGCCGGGCCCGACGCCAAGAAGAACCAGATGCAGGTGCAGACGCCGGCACCTTATGTTCCGCCCAAGGAGGAAGTGAAGAAGAAGGCCGAGTTGAAGCGGCCGCTGGAAAGCCGCAGGCCCCAGCCTTTCCGCCGGGGCGATGATGATTTCAGCGATGTGCTGTCACCGGAGGATTTCGACAAGCCGGTCATCGAGGACGACGATGACGACGAGGGCGACGATCTGGGTGTCTCGCTCTCCGCCATGGAAGCGGAGCTCAAGCCCAAGGTACTGGAAATTTTCGACTCGATCGCCAAGCAATACAAATCGTTGCGCAAGCTGCAGGACCAGGAAGTCGCTGAATCGACCGAGCTGTCGCCCTCGCAGGAGCGCCGCTACAAGAAACTGCGAGACGATATCATCGCCGAGGTGAAGTCGCTGTCGCTCAACAACGCCCGGATCGAGGCGCTGGTCGAACAGCTCTACGACATCAACAAGCGGCTCAATTCGCTTGAAGGCCGCCTGATGCGGCTGGCCGAAACCTACAAGATTCCGCGCACCGAGTTTCTCAAGGAATACCAGTCGGACGAACTCAACCCCGACTGGCTCAAGCGCGTGTCGCGCCTGGTCAAGTTCGGCTGGAAGAAATTCTGCAATGACGAGAAGGAATCGATCCGCGTCATCCGTGACGAAATCTACGATCTTGCCACCGCCACCGGCCTGCAGATCCCCGAGTTCCGCCGCATCGTCGCCATGGTGCAGAAGGGCGAGCGCGAGGCCCGCATCGCCAAGAAGGAAATGGTCGAAGCCAATCTGCGCCTCGTCATTTCCATCGCCAAGAAATACACCAATCGCGGCCTGCAGTTTCTCGACCTGATTCAGGAAGGCAACATCGGGCTGATGAAGGCGGTCGACAAGTTCGAGTATCGCCGGGGCTACAAGTTCTCGACCTATGCCACCTGGTGGATCCGGCAGGCGATCACCCGCTCCATCGCCGACCAGGCGCGCACCATCCGCATTCCCGTGCATATGATCGAGACGATCAACAAGATCGTGCGCACGTCGCGCCAGATGATGCACGAGATCGGCCGCGAGCCGACGCCGGAGGAACTGGCGGAGAAGCTGTCGATGCCGCTCGAGAAGGTCCGCAAGGTGATGAAGATCGCCAAGGAACCGATCAGCCTCGAAACCCCGATCGGCGACGAAGAAGACAGCCATCTCGGCGACTTCATCGAGGATAAATTCGCCGTCATCCCGCTCGATGCCGCCATCCAGGCCAATCTGCGCGAGGCCACCACGCGGGTGCTGTCCAGCCTGACCCCGCGCGAGGAACGCGTCCTGCGCATGCG